>CAIWZS010000173.1 GCA_903917235.1 uncultured Planctomycetaceae bacterium
ATCGGCACGGTCGGGCCCGGCCTGCGGTTCAAGCTGCCCTTCGGCATCGACACGGTCACGATCGTGCCGGTGAAGCGGCAGCTCAAGATGGAGTTTGGGTTCGGCACGCCCGGTGCACAGGATCCGCAGCAGGCCTCCGGCGACCAGAAGGCGGAGAGCGACATGGTCACGGGCGATCTCAACGCAGCCCACGTCGAGTGGGTCGTGCAGTACGAGATCAGCGACCCGGAGCAGTATCTCTTCAATCATCGTGAGCCCGGGCCGACGCTCCGCGACCTCGCCGAGAGCGTGATGCGCGAGGTCGTGGGCGACCGCACGGTCGACGAGGTGCTCACGATCGGACGGCAGGGGATCGAGAACGAATGCCTCGTGTCGCTCACGGAACTCGTCCAGGCGCTCGACATGGGCCTGCGGGTGCAGCAGGTGCAACTCAAGAACGTGCATCCGCCCCGGGCCGTGCAGCAGGCGTTCGAGGAGGTGAACCGGGCCCAACAAGAGCGGGAGCAGACGATCAACCTCGCCAACGGCGAATACAACAAGGTCGTGCCCCGGGCCCGGGGCGAGGCGGAGAAGCGGATCAGTGCGGCGGAGGGCTATGCGGCACGCCGCGTCAACGAGGCGCAAGGCGACGTCAGCCGCTTCAGTGCGATGTTCGCACAGTACGCGCGGTCGCCGGACGTCACACGACGGCGGCTCTACCTCGAGACGCTCTCGAAAGTGCTGCCGCAGCTCGGCGGCAAGGTGATCCTCGACGCCGACGCGAGCCAGTTCCTGCCGCTCATGAATCTGCGGCAGCTCGATGCCGCACCCGCTCCGCCGACCCGCTGACCGCGCCCCTTCTCCTCCGCAACCCGACCCGCCACCACGCCCACGCCCGACCCGATGCCACTTCCCATCAACCATCCGCTTATGCAGTTCGCCCGCGCCGTCGGCGACTGGCTCGTGTCGCCGGGGGGCGCCGCGGGCCTCGTGCTCGTCGCCATCGCGATCTTCGGCTGCGCCTACACCGTCGACCAGTCCGAACAGGTGGTGATCACGCAGTTCGGCCGGCCGATCGGCGAGCCGATCAACGCCGTCGGATCGACGTCCGGGGCGGGGCTCCACTTCAAGCTGCCGTTCGTGCAGACCGCGAACCGGTTCGAGCGGCGGATCCTCGAATGGGACGGCCCGCCGGCCGAGATGACCACCCGCGACAAGCTCTACGTCGTCGTCGACACGTTCGCCCGCTGGCGGATCGCCGACCCGCTCAAATACTTCCAGAGCCTCCGCGACGAACGCAGCGCCCTCTCCCGCCTCGATGACATCCTCGGCAGCGAGACCCGCAACGTCGTCGCCCGGCACGACCTCATCGAGGTGGTCCGCAACGACAAGACGCGCGTGCCCGAGCAGGACGCCACGATCGCCGAGGCCAGTTCGACGGTCGGCGTGCTCCCCCCGATCCGTTTCGGCCGTGAGGCGCTCGAACGGGAGATCCTCGCGGCGGCGGCCGGCAAGGTGGGCATCTGGGGGATCGAATTGCTCGATCTCCGCGTCAAGCGGATCAACTACAAGGAGGCGGTGATCGAGAAGATCTACGAGCGGATGAAGTCGGAGCGGATGCAGATCGCAGAGCGGTTCCGCTCGGAGGGCGCGGGCGAGGCGGCGAAGATCGAGGGGCGCAAGGAGCGCGAGATGCAGGAGATCGAGTCGGAGGCCTACCGCCGCGTCCAGGAGATCGAGGGCGAGGCCGACGCCCGGGCGTCGGAGATCTACGCGGCCGCCTACGCGGCGAGCCCTGAGGCAGAGGATTTCTACGGCTTTCTCAAGACGCTCGAGACCTTCGAGGAGGCGCTCGGCCGGGACAGCACGCTGATCCTCACGACCGACAGCGATCTCTTCCGCCTGCTCAAGCAGGCGGAGTGACCGTCGCGCTCCCAGCGCGGCGCCCCCGTCCGCGGCTCGCGGGCTAACTTGGCCGCGGAAACTGGCCGGCGAGATCGAGGTAGCGATCCGTCTCGGCTCGCGCTCGCTCGGCGGTCGCGGCCGGATCGAGCATCCCGCGCGCGAAACCATCGGCGTCTTCGCTCATCGGAGCCTCCGTGGACGGCCACTCCCCGACATCGGTCGCCCCGGCCGCCTGCCCGGGGCTCGGCACGAGGTGCGGGTCGTAACGATTATCGCGGGACGAGCGGCGCGGATCGCGCAAGGTTCGCACGCCCCGGTTCGAAACACGGCGTTCGGCGATCCCGTCGAGCCGACACCTCTGGAGGGGGTGGCATCGCACCCCGTGACCGGGAGGAAACCCGCCATGCGTCGATTCACGTTGGGGCTGACCGCGGTTCTCGGCATCGCCGTCGCGGCGGATGCCGTCGCCGCCGGACCGTTTCGCCGCGTCTGGGAACGTCGCCGGGCCGAACTCTACGCCCAGCTCTCCAACGACCTTGGCCGGCGGATGACGTCGCAGGTGGCGGCGGCACGGGATGACCTCCACGGGGAGCTGGAGACCCGGATCGACGGCGAGGCTGCCCGCCTCGATTCCCAGTTCGCGGAGGCGAACACGCGGCTGCGGCAGCAGTTTGACGACGAGGCCCGGCAGCTCGACGAATCGCTCGCGACCGGCTCCGCACGGCTCGAGGCGGCGAGCGCAGCGCACCTGGCCCGGATCGAACAGCTCGTCGCCGAGGAGTCGCGGATCCTGCACGAGCAGTTCGCCGCCGAGGCCGGCGCGATGAACGCCCGGTTTGCAGCCGACGCCAAGGCGATGCACGAGCGATTCGAGAGCGAATCGACCCGGCTCGAAACCCGCTTCACCGACGCCCTGCGGTCGGTGCGCGAGGCCGCGGACGCGCACGTGGCGAGACTCGACGAGCGCATGACGACACAGACCCGGGAACTCACCGAGCGCGGCATCGCGGAGGCACGGGAGACGCTGCGGGCCCAACTCGAGCGACACCTCGACGAGCGGCTCGCCGCAACAGCCGGGCGGGACGACGGCGCCGACAGTTCGGACAATCCACCCGTCGCTCGCGACGACTCGGCGCGGGCGACCGGGCCGGCACGCATCGCCGCGTCACCGCGTGACAACCGACCGTCTGCATCACGAAGCGACGGCACGACGTCGCTGCCACCCGTCGCGCCCCTGCCTCCCGGCGACACCTCGCGCGACTGAGCGCGACGAAGGTGGCCGGATGGCGGTGGGGCGGCACGACGCGGCGAGGGTCACTCCTCGAATCGCTTCAGGGCGCTGAGAGCGGCGAGAGCCTTCTCCGTGCCGCCGAGGCTGCCCGCCATCTTCTTGGCGGCGATGAGGTCGTCGACGGAAATCGAGGATGACTTCGGCGCGGCCTTGCTCGGCGACTTCGCCACCTTGGCCGACGCGCCGCCTGCGGCCGGTGCCCCACGCTTCTTCCGCTTGTGGAGCGGACGGAAACCCATCTTCTTGAGAATCGTGCTCACCTGCGCCGGAGCCACGGCGACCCCCTTCGCCTTCAACTCGGCGACGATCACGCTCGGACGCGGCTTCACGCCTTTGGACTTCATGGCGGCAGCCACCTTGCGGATCTCCGCGGACTTGTTCACACCGCCGGACTTCTTGGAACTGGTCTTGGCCATCGGTTTCTCGGCTTTCTTCGTTTGACTGGTGGACTTCGACACGGAACCACCCGCCGCGACACGCTTCGCCTTGGCGGGCTTGCGGGAACGATTCGTCTTGGCAGAACCGGGCTTTCCTTCGCCCGTCTTCGCCGGGGCCGACCGCTTCTGGGACTCCCCCGAGCGGGACCTTGCGCCAGCGGGCTTCGCAGCCGGCACGCGTGGCTCGGGCCTCGATGATGGATCGCCGGCGTTCACGATCGGAGCCGATGCGACACTCGCGACTTCATCCCCGGCGGACGTTGAACCATCACCATCCATACACGACTCCTCGTATGACAACACGGGGATGGTACATCGTGAACGAACTATTTCAAGTGGCGAGACTCGAGAAAGTGCCATGGAATATGCCACGCCGGGGTCGCCATTTCCGCCTCGATGAACAGTTTTATTTCAATCATTCATCAGCGCGATGAACGAATGTCGCCCCTCGTTCGATCGCGACGACCACGGTCCCCCGACCGCGAAAGATCCAGGGCTCACGGGCACCGTGTGGGTCGCCCGCGCCGCGCACTGAGCAAAAGACGTACAATCGCCGTGGCGGGCCCGTAGCTCAGCGGTGAGAGCAGGGGACTCATAATCCCTTGGTCGGGGGTTCGAATCCCTCCGGGCCTATTCTTTCAGACGCGTGCGCCCTGGGTCGGGGGCCGTCGGCGGCCGAGGGCATCGCCAGACAGCACGGGCGGTCAGGTCCACTCGGCGATGGGATGGCCTTCGATCAGCCGCACCGGACGGTCGTCGGGGCTCTTCACGACCAGATCGGTCGGGATCCCGAGTTTCGTATACACGGTGGCCGCGATGTCCTCGCTGAGATACTCGTCGCGCACGACACTGCCGCCCTGCGCATCGGTCTCGCCGAGCACGTGTCCGCCTGGAATGCCCGCTCCGGCCATGATCGCGAATCCGGCGCTCGCCCAGTGGTCTCGACCGCTGGCGGAGTTGATCATCGGGGTGCGACCGAAGTCGGTGAGCCACAGCACGAGCGTGGTGTCGAGCAGGCCGCGCTGCTCGAGGTCGATGAGGAGCTGCGGCAGGCCCTGGTCCACCGGCGGAATCCGCGAGTCCTTGAGCGACTTGAAGTTGTTGGCGTGCGTGTCCCAGCCGCCGTCGCTGACCGTGACGAACCGGACACCCGCTTCGACGAGCCGCCTCGCGAGAAGGAGGCTCTGGCCCAGCCGATTGCGGCCGTAGGCGTCGCGCACCTCCGGCCGCTCGGACTCGATCGCGAAGGCTTCCTTCGTAGCTGGCGAGGTGATCATGGTGAAGGCCGCCTTCACATGGCTGTCGAGCGCGTCGTACGCCGCCGGCTGCCGGTCCGTGGCCCGCTGGAGGGCGTCGATCCTCGCGAGGATGTCCTGCCTGCGCGCGATCCGCTCCGGGCCGACGCCCGAGGGCGGCGTGATGTCGCGCACGTCGAAGGTGGCTGCGGCCGGGTCGGCGAGCATCTCGAAGGGATTGTGCTCGAGCCCGAGGATGCCGGCCGTCCCGCCACCGTTGACCCGTGACACGTGGGCGCCGAGCTGGAAGAACGGCGGCAGCGCGGTCTTGTATCCCTTCGTGTAGCTGACGACGGAGCCGAAGCAGGGGTAATGCACCGCCGCATTGGGCCGGCGGCCCGACATCACCCACTGATCGGCGAAGCCGTGCGAGCCGTTCTGTGGATTCCAGCCGCGGAGGAGCGCGAACCGCTTCTGCTCGGCCGCCATCCGCGGCACGATCTCGGTGAAGTGAACACCGGGGGTGGCTGTCGCAATCGTGCCGAACTCGCCACGTACGTTGACCGGCGCGAGGGGCTTCGGATCGAACGTGTCGTGATGGCTCGTGCCACCGAGGGTCCAGAGCAGGATGCAGTTGACGTCCTCGGGCATACGACCGGTGGCGGCGGCGGCCCGTGCGCGGGCCTCGAGCACGAGCGGCAGCGACACACCGAGCCCGGCCAGGCCGCCGATGTGCAGCGCACTGCGTCGCGACACGCGCGCCATAACGCCACGGGACGTGGACTCGATTTCCGCGAGAGCATGTGGGCGGGCGCGAGAGCGCAAGCCGGGGTATGGATGGGGCTGCATGGTGGAACATCCTCCGTCGTCAAGGCGCAGCAGGCTCGCGGGAAACGCGAGTGTAACGCGGTGAAGATCGTGTTAGAATATCGCTCCGCGACGTGCACATCCTCCTTCCTGCACGGCACATTCCCGTCCGAAACCAACCGGACGCCCGGAGTCATGCGTGACCATCATGCGTGATCGTGCAACATTCTCTCGGTCGTGGCGGTCCCCTCGTCCCACCATGTCCATCGTGACGGCGGTGGCGCTGTCGCTCTGGGCATCGGTCATGCCGCCGAGGTTCGCAGCCATGCGTGGCGTGGGCCATGCCGCCGAGCCCGTACCGGTGCTCGCGGTCGACCCTGGTGAGATCCGCCTGCACGGGCCGTTCGATCGCATCCAGCTGGTGGTCCGTCAGCCCGAGGCCGACGGCCCGGTCGGGGCACGTGCGGAGGATCGCACGCGCGACGCGACCTACGTCGTCGAGCCGGCCGACCTCGCGGTCATCGACGCCGCCGGACTCGTCGGCGGACGACGCGACGGCACCGGAACACTCACCGCGACGGTCGCGGACCGCTCCGTGACGGTGCCCGTATACGTGTCCGGGATCACGTCGCCACCGACGATCGACTTTCTGCGCGATGTGCGGCCGGTTCTCACGAAGGCTGGGTGCGCCGCCGGGGCCTGCCATGCCGCGCAGCATGGCCAGGGCGGCTTCAAGCTCTCGGTCTTCGGGCATGATCCGGTGGCCGACCACGACGCCATCGCCCTCGCGGGTCGTGGCCGGCGCGTGCATCGCGCGCATCCCGCCGGCAGCCTCCTTCTCGAAAAGCCCACGATGGCGGTGCCCCATGGCGGGGGCCAGCGGCTCGCACCCGGCTCGGTGGAACATCGCCTGCTCGAGGGCTGGATCGCCGACGGCTGCCCACGGCCGAGCGACCCACAGCTCGCCGTCACCTCCCTCTCCATTCACCCGCCGCAGCGCATCGGGCAGCCCGGTCTCACCCAGCAGTACCGCGCGGTGGCCGGGTACTCCGACGGAACGTCGCGCGACGTGACGGCGCTCGGCACGTTCGAATCGATCGACGACGGCGTCGTCCAGGTCTCGCGCTCCGGCCTCGCGACTGCGGTCGGCCGTGGGCAGGCGGCCCTGATGGTGCGCTACGAGGGACGCGTGGCGACGAGCATCGTCGTCATTCCCTTCACCGACACGGCGACGCCGACCATCGTCTCGGCCGCACCGCCCACGAACGCGCTCCCGTGGGGCGACGGCCTCACCGGACCGATCGACGCCCCCGCGGCGGAACAACTGGCCGCGGTCGGCCTCGTGCCGTCGCCCCCGTGTGACGACGCGACGTTCATCCGCCGCGCGTTCCTCGACGCGATCGGAGGCCTGCCCGCGCCGGAGACGGTCGAGGCGTTTCTGGCCTCGAGTGACGCCGACAAGCGTGCGCGGCTCGTGGACCGGCTGCTCGGCCTCACCGGCGACCCCGCGCAGGACGTCCATGACGACCGCTACGCGGCGTTCTGGACGCTCCGCTGGTCGGACCTCCTGCGGAATTCGAGCGCGACCATCGGGCCGCAGGGGATGTGGGCGCTGCACAACTGGCTGCGGGAGTCGTTCAGGGTCAACAAGCCATACGACCGGATGGTGCGTGAGCTCATCACGGCCCGCGGCTCGATCTACTCCAACGGCCCGGCCAACTACTTCCGCGTCTATGGCGACGTGCCCACGCAGACCGAGGCGACGAGTCAGCTCTTCCTGGGCCTGCGGCTCGACTGTGCGAAGTGCCATCAGCATCCCTTCGAAAGCCTCAGCCAGACCGACTACTACGGCATGGCGGCCTTCTTCGCACGGGTGTCGTCGAAGGCGAGCGAGGACTTCGGGATCTTCGGTCGCGACATGGTCGTGATGGTCGGCCAGTCGGGCGAGTCGACCCACCCGCGCACCGGGGCGCGGCTGCCGCCGACACCGCTCGGCGGGGAGCCGACCGATCATCCGCTCGACCGGCGCGTGCCGCTCGCGGAGTGGCTCACGTCACCCGACAACCCGGCCTTCGCCCGGGCGATCGTCAACCGCTACGTGGGCTGGCTGCTCGGCCGCGGGATCGTCCATCCGGTGGACGACATGCGCAGCACGAACCCGCCGAGCAATGAGCGGATGCTGGACGAACTGGCCCGTGACTTCGTCGCCCATGGGCACGACCTCAAGCACCTGCTCCGTACGATCATGACGAGTCGTCTCTACGGGCTCTCATCGCAGCCGACGACGGAGAACGCCGACGACCGGCGCTTCTACAGCCACTTTTCCGTGCGGCGGCTCGAGGCCGAGCCGCTGCTCGATTGCATCGCCGACGCGACGGGCGTGCCCACGAAGTTCAAGGACGTTCCGGCAGGCACGCGTGCGGTCGAACTCCCCGACGCCGAGTATCCCGACCACTTCCTCGTCACGTTCGCGAAGCCTCGCCGCGTGAGCGTGTGCGAGTGCGAGCGTGCCCGCGATCCGAATCTCGCCCAGTCGCTGCACACGCTCAACGGCGAGACGATCGCGACGAAAGTGGCAGCGCCGACGGGCCGGCTGGCGAAGCTGCTCGCGGGCGGGGCCGATCACGAGGCGATCATCCGCCAGCTCTATCTCGCCTCGCTCTGCCGGATGCCCACCGACGCGGAGACGGCGGCGACTCGCGACATCGTCACGGCATCCCCGACGCGCGCCGAGGGGTACGAGGACATCTTGTGGGCGCTGCTCAACTCGAAGCAGTTCCTGTTCGTGCACTGATGCCCGTGCAGAACCACGCGGTGTCACGAGGAGATCCTTCCATGCCGTTCGATCACCGGCGACGACAGCGCGGGGGGGTCTGGGACGTGCGTGCGGCCGTGGCGGTGCTGGTCGCCGTCACGAGCGCGGTCGTGCCGGAGGCTCACGCCCAGACCGCCTACCCCATGCTCATGAGCCTCACGCCGACCGCCCTCCAGGCAGGCACGAGCGGCACGGCCACGATCGCGTCGCGTTACGCCCTCGACGGGGCGACCGCGGTCCTCGTCTCCGGCGCCGGCGTCACGGGCAGCGTCGTGCCCGACACGCCGCCCGCGGACGCGAAAGCGGCGGAGACGAAGGCGGGGGCGACGCCGAAGCCGCGGGAGTCGCTAGGGGTCACGTTCGCGGCTGTCGCCGACGCCGTTCCCGGCGTGCGGGATGTGCGCGTGGTCACGCCCCTGGGCGTCAGCACCGTGGGCCAGTTGCTGGTCGTTCGCGACCCGGTCGTCGTCGAGGCACCACCCGCGGCCACACCGCCGGCCGACGGTGCCGCGGGGCTCGGGCATCAGGAGGTGACGCTG
>CAIWZS010000174.1 GCA_903917235.1 uncultured Planctomycetaceae bacterium
CCCGTGGCGACCGTCGACCTCTATCCCACGCTCCTCGAACTCGCCGGCGCCGACCCGCCACGCGGCCAGGTGCTCGACGGCGTCAGCTGGGCCCCGTTGCTCCGCGGCGAGCGGCCGCCGGAGCGAGAGCGTCTCTTCTGGCACTTCCCGTGCTACGTCGGCAGGGCGACCCCGTCGAGCGCGATCCGTGAGGGCGATCTCAAGCTCCTCGAGTTCTTCGAGGACGGCGGCCGCGTCGAACTCTACAACCTGCGCGACGATCCCCACGAAACGCGGGACCTCGCGGCCGCCGAGCCCGCGCGTGCAAGGCAACTCGCCTCCGTCCTGCATGCCTGGCAGCGCGAGACCGACGCGGCCCTCCCGCGGGGCGACAACCCCGGGTACGAGCCGAGCGCCGGCCGGCCGCGCGGCCGTGGAGGCGAGCCCGCACCCGCGGGGCGCGGCGGGCGTGGGCCCCGGTCCGACCGCGCGCCGCGGACGGACTGACGGCACGCGGGAGTCATGCACGAGCGCGACGACACCGCGCTCGGAGCGGCTGGTCACGCCTGGCTGGAGGCTTCCTGAACCAGCTGGCCGCGGCCCTTCACGGCACGAACAGTGGCACGGCCCACTTGCCGATCAGGACGGTCTCGCCCGCCTCGCACTTCTTCTGGAAGAGCGTGCAGAAGTTCGCCGTGGAGCCGGGACTGAAGAGCTGCACCTCGGGGAGGGCGACTTTTTCGAAGCCCTGGTCGAGGAGCCCCTGCGCCGCGGTGTCGCGGTTGCGGGCGGGCAGCGGTGTCAGGAAGAAGACCGTGCCGGGGCGGTCGCAGGCGAGCGTCTTCTGGCCATCCATCGCGACGGGCAGGAAGTGGGCACCCGCGAGCGCGGCGGGCACCTCGGCGGCGACGTAGGCTCGGTCACTGAAGAGCCGTGCACCGGGCTCGAGCTTCCGCGGCTCGACTTCGGACGAGCTGAGCGTGCCGGGCCTGCCTGTCTCGAGCGGCCTGCCGTCGGCGTTGTCAGCCACACGGGGCACGGTCGAGGTCTTCGGCCGCTCCCGGCCGCCGCTGGCCTGGCTGACGAGTTGCCGCAGCCGCACGACACCGCTCACGTCGCTTCCCGCGGCCGCGTCCTCCTCTCGAAACGTGGCCATGAGGATGGTGCGGTCGGACACGCGGTTGAAGTCGTAGATGATGCGGACGAGGCCGTCGGGCGTCTGCTCGCCGTCCGGATAGGACACGCCGAGGCGCTCGTCGAGCACGAGGCCGCCGCCCCATGTCCGGCCGTCGTCCCGGGAGACATAGGCGGTGAGGTGCGAGCGGCTCGTGCGCGTGTCGAGCGGGCCGTGCTTGACGAGCAGCAGGTTTCCCGACGCGAGCCGGCGGACGAAGAATCGGGAGGGCGTGTGGAGGATGCCGGACGGCCTCAACTCCGGCCACGTCGCCCCCCGATCCGTGCTCACGCTTTCACCGATCCCGTAGGTGGTGCGTGCGAGCAGCCAGATCGAGCCGTCGCGCCGCTCCACGAACATGTGCTCGTCGAACTGCCGCACGTCCTTCGGCACGTCGCAGCCGCCGCGCCGCGTCCAGGTCCGGCCGGAATCGGTGGAGATCACGAACTGGGCGCTCGCGTCGTGCCCTCTCCAGAGGGAAATGGGCAGCACCCACTCGCCCGAGGAGAGCACGAGCGGCTTGCACATCATCACGCCGTCGCCGATGCGGCGGGGCCGTGACCACGCGGGCTCTGCCGCGTCCGGCTCGCTCGTCTCGATGCACCAGACGCCGAGTTCGGCATCGCGACGGCCCCGATCCATCTGCGCCCAGAAGAAATACAGCCGGCCGTCCGGAGCGACCCACAGCTCCGGGTCGAAGCTGCGCACCGGGCCGTCGGAGTCGGGGTCGACCGTGAGCACCTCTTCCCACGACGCACCGCCGTCGCCACTCGTCACGAGCACGACGTAATTGTTCGCGTCCTCCCCAGGCGTCACGCCCGCGTACCACGTGGCCCACAGCCGCCCCCGCGGCGCGACCGCCAGGCTCGGTATGCCCGTGAAGGCACGATTCGTGACCGCATGCTCGGGCCTCGGTGGTCCGATGTGCCGGGGCGGCTCGAGCGAGGCCACGTCGGCCGCCCGCGACTCGACAAGGGATGCGAGCAGCAGGCAGGCGAGGATCGTGCGCATGGAGTTCATCTGCGGGCCGGTGGCATGGCGTTGGAAACACGCGATACGGCGGCGGGCCGCAACGCGAGGACTGTGGCATCCGGTCGACAGGATACCCGACGGGTCGGCCGACGGCGGTCGGATCGCGATACTCATACTTCCCCCGCGGATCAGCCCCCACAACCCGTTTCTTGCGGCCTTTTCTCCCCTGCCGTATCGTCTCAAGGGTGTCGCGTGGCGTCCGTATCGTGGCCTCCCTCGAGCGCCATCGAAGGTGCGTTTTTCCCGGAGGAGCCCGGCCATGAGCGAGCCTCGTCTCGAGCCCCGCCCTGCAACAGTCAACCGCGGCCATCACGCCCCTCGGCACCGGCGCGCGAGGGAACTGCGCGGCACGGAACAACTCGAGCACCGGCGCATGATGGCGGCGGACGCGAGCGGCTTGCCACTCGTGCCGCTGGAAATCGAGCTATACGCGTCGGGGGCGGCCGACCAGGTGGCGGTCGAGCCGTCCCGGATCGGCTTCCGGATCGCGAATCCGGCCCCGAGCGCCGCGCAGGCTGCCGCCGTCACGGAGATTCTGCCCCCCCCGCCCGGAGCCTATCGCGCCGGCCAGAAACTGCCCTTCACGGTCTCCTTTTCGGAGCCCGTTCGGGTCATCGGTCGTCCGCGGCTCAACGTGCTCCTCGACGGACAGGTCAAGAGGGCGGCGACCTACGTGTCGGGAAGCGGTTCCTCCACACTCACGTTCGAATACGTCGTCGGCAGGAAGGAGAACGCCGGCACGATCACGCTCGGCAGCACGTTTGGTTTCTCCGGCCGGGCGGCCATTCGTGCCGCTGGTCGGCGGCTGGCCGACGCGATCCCCGCCGGGTTTGCCGGGCTCGCCGTTCCCGATCTGACCATCGACAACCGGGCGCCCTCCACGGTCGGCCGTCCGACCATGCCGCCCGCCGGGGTGCTCGTGGTCGGACAGGCGTTGGAGATCGTGGTGCCTTACTCCGAGCCGGTCTTCGTCGATGGCTCGCCCCGGATCGCGATCAAAGGGTTCGATACCCTCCGGCAGGCGACGTACGCCTCGGGCTCGGGGTCGCGCGACCTCACCTTCCGCTACGTCGTGCAGCCGGGTGACCGACTCGAGCGTCCCGCCGGCCCGGAGATCGGCCGGGCGATCGTGTTGGCTGCGGGATCCACGATCCGCGACCGGGCCGGCAATCGTGCCTCGCTCCGGTTGGCCGCACCGGCCATGGGCGACCTCACGGTCGCCGCCCCCCTCTCGCCCCGGGAACTCATCGAGCGGTCCAGGCAGACCGACCCGTCCGTCATGGGATGGATGATCGGCTCGCCACCGCCGGCCGACAAACTCATCCGCTTCGAGGATCTCTCCTTTTACCTGTTCCCGCAGCTGCGGTGGACGTTCTCCAACAGCCTGCAGTTCGGCCCGCGGACCGTCGTATCACGCGGCACCGCCGGACCGTCGGACCTGCCGCGGGCCGAACGGGCCGACCTCGACGCCGTGGAGTTCGTGCCGCTCGGCACGAACGAGACGCTGACGTGGAGGGAGGCGTTCGACGCCAACTTCACCGACGGCATCGTGGTGCTCCACCGCGGCACGATCGTGTACGAGCGGTACGGCGGCGTGTTCAGCCAGGAGAAGCCGCACGTCGCCCAATCGGTCACGAAGTCGTTGGTCGGCCTCGCGGGCCAGATGCTCGTCGCCGAGGGACGTATCGATGAAAACGCCCTCGTCCGGCAGTACGTGCCCGAACTGGCGAACAGTGCCTTCGGTGACGCGACGGTGCGACAGGTCCTCGACATGCGCACGGGACTGACATACTCGGAGGACTTGTTCACCGGGGATGAAAACCTGCTCACCCACGGCCTCGCGGGCGGCCTGGTGCCGCGACCGGAGGACTACGCGGGCCCGAAGTCGTTCTACGAGTTTCTGAACATCCTCACGAAGCGGGGCGAGCACGGCGGCGAATTCGCGTACAAGACCGTGAACAGCGACGTCATGGGGTGGGTGATCCGTCGGGTCACCGGGCAGTCCATCGGTGAGTTCCTCAGCGATCGCATCTGGAAGAAGATCGGGATGGAGCAGGATGCGTACTTCCACGTCGACTCGGAGGGCACGGAGTTCGCAGGCGGTGGCCTGAGCACGAGCCTCCGTGATCTGGCCCGGCTGGGCGAACTGCTCCGCAACCATGGCGTCTTCAACGGTGAGCAGATCATCCCCGTGGAAGTGATCGACGACATCCGCTTCGGCGGTGATCCGTCGGCCTTCCCCAGCAGGGTGTATCCGACGCTGCCGGGCTGGAGCTATCGAAACATGTGGTGGGTCTCGAACGACGACCATGGGGTGTACATGGCGCGCGGCATTCACGGCCAGAACATCTACGTTGATCCGGCGGCGGAGATGGTCATCGTGCGTTTCGCGTCGCACGAGGAGTCGGGCAACGTGATGAACGACCCCTGCACGCTGCCCGCATACCGTGCGGTGGCGGAGCACCTCATGGCCCAGGCCTGACGCGCCTGATCGTGGTCGTGCTACGATCCCTGTCGGTCGGCCGCTTCCAGCCGGCACTCCTTCGAGAAAGGCATCGCTCTCCATGGTGCGTTCACTGACTGCTTCCTTCGTTTTCGCGGTGGCGTCGGTCGTTGCGGCCGTGAGCCCCGTAGCCCACGCGCAGTCGGCCGGGGCCGTCACCCCGGCCAAGGCAGCCGCCATCGAGGCGGCGATCAAGGACCTGTCGATGCAGTGGTCGACCGCGATCCTCACGAAGGACACCACGATCCTCGAGCGGATCTGGGCCCCCGACTTCACCTATGTCGAGCCCTCGGGCGAGCGGTTCACCAAGGCCGACGGGATCGCTGCGCTCGCGTCTGGCAAGGATCAACCCACTCTCTCCGAGGCCACCTCCATCGACGTGAGGGCGTATGGCGGCGGCACCGTGGCGGTCGATATCGGCGACTACCGGGAGACGGGCAAGGACAAGGACGGCAAGCCCTACGATCGACGGTCGCGGTTCACCAACGTCTGGGTGTTCGACGATGGCGCCTGGCGCTGCGTCAGCGCTCACGCATCGGTGCTCCAACCGAAGCGCTGAATAAAAAGGTGACAGTCACCTTTTCAGTTTGCTGATTCGGCCTGAAGTTCGAGCAGCGCGTTCGAGGCGGCTCGCTGCTCGGCCTCCTTTTTGTTGCGTCCCCAGGCGGGTGCATAGCGGCGGCTGCCGATCTGGGCGGTCACGTAGAAGCTCTTGCTGTGGTCGGGCCCCGACTCCCGCAGCACCTCGTAGGTGGGCGTCACGCCGAAGTCGCGCTGCGCCCACTGCTGCAGGAGCGACTTGTGATTCGAGCCGAGCGCCCCGGACGCCACCTGCTCGATCTCGGGCTCGAGGAGCCGTTCCACGATGGGCCGCACGGCCTCCAGCCCACCGTCGAGGTAGATCGCGGCCACGAGCGATTCGAAGAGGTCGGAGAGCACCGACGACGGGACCGGGCGGTTGACGGCGAGCCCCTTGCCGACGATGAGGAAGTCGGCGAGGCCGAGCTGCTCGCTGAGCCGGCTGCACGTCTCCCGGCTCACGACCACCGACTTGATGCGGGTGAGATCTCCCTCGAGCGAGTCCGGAAACAGCCGGAAGAGCCGCTCGCACACCAGAAAGCCGAGGATCGCATCGCCGAGGAACTCGAGCCGTTCGTTGGAGGCCAGTCGGTGCTGGGCCCCGGAGGCGTGCGTGAGTGCCGAGACGAGCAGCCCCGGATCGCGGAACACGTAGCCGACCCGCCCCTGGCACTCGGCGATGTCGGCAGGAGAGCCTGCCGGCGACCCTGACGGGAAACGATGGTCGCGCTGGGACATCACGGGCCTTTCTCGACCGGAGGGTAAGTCGCGTTTTGACGCGTTGTCAACGGACCTTTGTCTCCGCAGTCGGCGTGCGGCGTCCTGCGCGAACCGCGCGGGCGGGAGCCCCGTAGAACCACCATCACGGCGGTTGGCTGCGCGGCGGGAAGGGTTCCCGCTGGACGCAGTCTGTCGTCGCGCGCCTACACTCATGGCAGTCGGCCGCTGCCCGCACAGTCCGGGTGGACGACCGGAAATGCCGCGAGCCGGCGGTGTCGATTCCCTCTTCCGCTGGACCATTGGAGAATCATCCCCATGCCCACGCTGTGCCCGAACCCCGACACCTTCCCAG
>CAIWZS010000175.1 GCA_903917235.1 uncultured Planctomycetaceae bacterium
AGATGCCCGCCGGTGAATGACCGCGACTTCAGGAACCACTCGATGATCCGTCGGCGTGCCGGCAATTCCCACGCGCCATCCCAGCGCATGAGGGCGTGCAGGCAATGGATCTGCTGCTCTTGCCCGGCGGCGAGGTCGAGCCGACGGAGCACGTCCCGGACCACGTCTGGTGCCCGCGTGGCGACACGCAGTTCGACGAGTTCCTGCTGCACGGCCTCCGATGGATGGCTGTCGAGCCGCTCGAGCATCTCGTGGACACGGAACGCGTCCGAGTCGATGTCGACGCCCCGCGCGAGTGCGATCGAGAGGACGCGCAGCACGGTCAGCACGACCCGCTCGTCGGTGCTCGCCTCGCCCGCGAGCACTGCACGCACCACGTCGATTCGCTCCTCCGCCGATGAGACCCGGACCAACGCGAGGAGTGCTTCGCTGCGACGCAGGGGATCCTTCTCCGTGCAGGCCCGCTCGCGCCAGTCTTCGAGAGGCTGTCGTTCGAGCGACACCCGCGCGGTGTGTCGCAGCCAGCGGTCCGGGGCACCGAGTTCCGGCCAGAGGTCATCGACGGCGCCCGGCACGCATCCGGCATGGTATCGCTCCAACGCGTGGCGGCGTGCCCGGGCCAGCGCTGCAGTCCGGTCTCTGGGTGCGCTCGTCGGGGCGGGGCCGCCATCGGAATCCTCGGCAACGATGCGATACAGGCCGGACTGAGAGCCGCGGCCCCCGGTAATGAAGTAGAGGGCCCCGTCGGGACCAAACTCCATATCGCATACGTTCAGCGGAGCCCCTTCTGCGAACACCGTGTCGGTCGCCGTATAGCTCGCGCCATCCGGAACGAGCGTCACCGCGAGAATGCGGCCGTGCTGCCAGTCAGCCATGAAGAGGCTCGAGCGGAATGCCTCCGGGAACCGACTGCGCGTGCCAAAGACGAGTGCCGTCGGCGATCCGAGGCCCGTCTCGAGGTTGGGGGGCAGGCTGTCGGGGTACGACGGCGGCCACTTCGCGGTGCCCCAGCGCCAGCCATATTCGCCCCCCGAGACCACGTGGTTGAGTCGCGTGGGACGGTACCACGGCTGCCCGACGTCCCACTCCATGTCGGCGTCCCATGTGAACAGTTCACCGTCGGGTGAGAACGCCGCGTCGAAGGGGTTGCGAAAGCCGCCCGCGATGACCGTCCAGTCGCTTCCCTCGGCATCCGTACGCAGGATCGCGCCGACGCGATCGTCCTGGCCTGCATCGTGTGGATCGGGGAGCAGGCGATCGGGGTGCGGATCGCGATACGGCGACGTGGGGGAGGTGTCGCGCGGGAAGGAGACGTCATTGCCGATGACGAGGTAGAGCATGTCGTCCGGGCCGAGCACGATCTGGTTCTGGCCGTGGCCATAGCGGCTGCGGTAATCGAACGACTGGAGCCGGGCACGGTCGGCGAAGCTGTCGTCGCCTTTGGTGTCACGGAATCGCCAGAACTCCTTGCTGTCGGTGGCCGCAACGTAGATCGCATCGTGGGCGCACAGGACGCCGCGGCAGTGCCGCAGCGACTCGTCGAGCCTCTCGAAGCCCCACTCGTCACCCGGGCCCGCGCCTGATGCGTCGCCCGGCGGCGAGAGCCGTGCCACGCCGACGGCATCGAGCCCGATGACGATACGCCCCTTCGGATCGAACGACATGCTGATCCACGAGTCCTCCCCATCCTGGGCCGACCGCAGCAACTCAACCCGAAACCCCGGCGGCACCTTGATAGACGCCGGGTGCGTCGCCGTGCGGGGCATGGCCGACGCGGCACCCATGGTCGTGATCGAGACGACCGCAGCCATGCACGGCACGCGGGCAGAGAAACGCGAGTTCATGAAGGAATCCCCCCGAAGCGATGCGAACGGGAAGGCACCGAGTGCGGCGCGCACTGGCCGCCAACGGACTTCCCCGCACCGGGAGTCCACGAACGCTGGGCGTCGGCATGCCTGGGGTGAGCCATGGATCAGGGGGCGAGCGTGACCACATCCACCGAATCGAGCGGCAGGCGCACCGTAACCACGCCCGCTGCCTCGGCGATTTCAAGCGGACCCTGCACAACGGATGATGCCGATCGGAGTGGCCGACCGGTGCGCACGGATACGGTCACCGAGTCGAGCGGTGCGTTCGTCCAGTTGAAGACGGTGATCGCGATGCCGTGATCGGACTCGAGCAGTGGAGCCTCGACCATCGCTGGTGAGACGGTCACGGGTGGCGACACGCCAGCGGCACGGACGGGAGCAGTGACAAAATCTCGGAGGGGCGCACTCCAGCCCTCGGGTAGGCGTTCCGGGCCCGCATGCGTCGCCGTCCGCGCGTACGAAAGCCCTGGGAAAAATGTCCAGTGTGTGACACGGCCCGCGCCGTCCGTGCGCACGCGTTGGGCGACGGCGCCGTCGTCGAACACCACGTCGTGTGGGCTGTCGGGAAGGAGCGGCTTTTCGCGGCGGCCGATGACCGAAACCCGCGAGCGCGCGTCGAGCACCAGCGAGCCGACGGCGCCGACTGCGGAGAGATCCGGTATGAGACGGCGCGCGCCGTCACCCGGCTCGGACGGGAGCAGACCGACCGACTCCCTGAATGTGTATTCATCATCGTCGTACCGGTCGCGCGTGAGCGCCCCGCAGGTCGTCACGACGTGTCCGCCTTCCTGGACCCACTTGAGCAGGCCGCGCTGGTTCTCGGTCGGCACATTGGGTGCGGTGACGTAGAGCAGTTTGTACGGCGCGAGTCCCGCGGTATCGAGATCGTCCTCTTCGACGAAGTCGCAGGGAATGTTCGCGTGCATCGGGGCCAGGTACAGGTTGTAGACCTCGCACAGGTAGTCCACGGTGCGCGCATTGAGGTTGACGTGCGTGGCGTCGTCGGGAACGCCGTCCGGGAGTGCCTCGTCCCGGGCATCCCACAGTTGGGCCGACCGCGGGAAGAGCATGGCTACCTGCGCAGGGCGCGGCCGCCCGGGCCAGAGGAAATCCTCGGCACGGGCGATCATGCGGTAGGCCTCCGGCAAGAGCGGGAGCACCTTCGTGTTGTGTGAGTAGCAGTTCCCGGGAAAGTTGTACTCAGGCCCGAAGACGAAGTTCTTGATCGTCTTGCCCCCATGGGCGACGATCGCGAGATTCTTCTGCAGCAGGCCTCCGGGGCGCTGGCCCGCCGTTCGCGGAATGATGTATCCGCCGAATTCGATGCCGCCCTTTCGCGCGGCGCTCCGCAGTCGTGAGCAGTAGTAGCTCCACTGATAGGCGAGGTTGTCCCCGAACCAGTCTTCGGTCCAGAGCATCGTGCCCCCACGCATGCGGCCGAATTCAAACCAGTCGTGCCCCCCCATTGCCGCGTCGGGGTCCGTTTTCGCCGTGTTGTTTGCGACCGGCCCGGGAACGTACGACCGACCGGCGAAGAAGTTCCAATTCGTGAAGATCGGCATGCCCGGGTAAAACGCGCGCTCGAGCGCGCGGGTGCACTCCGCGAAGTGGCGGCTCGAATCCCACGAGAAAAACCGCATGGTCCAATAGAAGAGCCGTCGGGATGGCAGGTCGGTCGCCTTGCTGCGGCCCAGCGGGCGTGCGTCTTCCCACGACGCCACTCCCACATCCGCCGGTGCGAGCCCCTGCCGCGCGAGGTAGGACCGGAAACGCTCGAGAGCCTTCGGGTTGTCGTTGAGCGGCTTGAAGGCCGCCGGGAAGTACCAGCCGGGCTCGTCGGACATGGCGAACGCGGCCATCTCGTTCCGTGCGAAGCCCGCTTTCACGAAGGGGTCTGCCTGCTCCGCCGCCCACGCGTCGATGACGAGCGCATCGACTGCCGGGTCGTGGTCGAACGCGTAGCCGGGAGGGTTGTAGACGGCGCCCGCGGTGCGCGTCGCCCCAGAGGCGAGCCATGCCTCCCGGTAGTGTTTGGAGGGATTCACCATCATCGCGCTGTAGCCCGCGCGCGACAATTCGCGGAAGCCCTCGGCGAGCCCGACTCGGTCGCCATCGCCGGTGATGAAGCGGTCGATGATCGGAAAGAATCGCGGCCGCGGGGCATCTCCTTGGACCCCGTCGGCCATCGCTGTCCAGATGCGGCGGTTGTACTGCGTCATCGTCTCGATGCGCGGCGATTCGTCCTCCGCGTTCCAGACGAGCAGGCCGAGTGTGCCCGAAAACAGCTCCGCCTCGAACGTGTGGACCGCGCCCTCGGTGTCGAAGCGAGCCTCTCCCTCGACGACGGTCGGATCGACGACACCGGCGATGTCTAGCCGGATCACGGCGGGCAGCTGCTGGAGATAGGTATTCGGGTAGTAGTGCGGACCGGTGACATGCCGGGCGTCGGCGTCGCCGAAGCCGATCCATTCCCCCCATGCGTTTCCCGTCGCCGCCCCGCTGTTTTCCTTGACACCGAACGAATACCTGAAAGCCTGGCCCTGTGGTGCATCGCCGCCGATGCGCGTCACGCGCAGGCGCAGGTCGAACCGCGGCAGATCCTCCGGGGCGATCGCCGCCTGCACGGGCGCCATCGAGCCGAACGCTGCGACGTGGCAGACCCCCACGACGAAAGCTCTCGAAATGAGTCTTCGGACGTGTCGTGAAGCCATGAGATTCCCCGTGTCCACCCGGAAGAGTTCAGCATCAATCCACTTCACACTCGGTGAGACGCCGCCGGTACTCCTGGCGGGCGTGGTCGTAGGCGGCCTGTGCGTCGGGCAGCTCCTCGGCCCTGTACGTCGACGATTTGGTGTGCCAGCACCGGTCGACGCCGTCGAGGCACCAGCGGGCACTCTCCCTGCTCGCGCGGATCGGGCGCCCTGCCACGATTACGAACACGGGATTCGTGTGCGACGACTGCGGCACCCGCATGGCTACCCAGCTGCTGCGGTCGATCTTCACACCGTCGAAGGTGATCTCGTGCAGAGAGCCGTCGGCGACGAGCTCCCGCGCCGCCACCGGCCGGGAATTGACGACGAGTTCCACCTTCACGCAGCGGCTGCCGGGCAGCCGGGCGAACTCGATGTTCCACGATTCGAGGCCGCGCCGGTCGGGCGTGGGCTGCGGTTCCGCCGGCAGATAGGCCGCCACCGCGGCCGTCGCCGTGATCGTGCCCGGCCCGTCGATCGCGAGCTCGCTGCCGTTTTCACCCACTGCGACGTTCCCCACGCGGAAGTCCATCAGGTGGCTGCCCCCTTCCGAGACGTAGCAGCGCCCCTGCCGCAGCCCCTCGCACCAGTCGTCGTACGTGAGCCGGCCGACGAGCTTCACGTAGGAGCGGCCGAGGCCAACTCGCTCGCCGGTGATGCACGGAAAGTCGGTCTCGCCACTGGCTCGCACCCGATAGCCGACATTGAGCGTGTGGTACCACATGTTGAGCTCGGAGAACCAGCTGGTGTCGACTGTCGAGATGAAGTCGACGGCCGGTGTCGAGCGGCCGTCGGGGCCCTCGACCATGTGCGTGACGTCGACGATGAACTCCTGGGCGCCGATGCCGAAGTAGGCTGGCCGGAGCAGATTCGGCAGTTCTTTGAGGTGCACGTCGAGTCCGTTGCCGCTGTGGGCAGGGCCGCAGACTGCGCCCTGCTTCTTCGCCCATCGAAGCGTGTTCAGGCCGAGCGTGGGCCAGTGATCCTTCGAGTCGCCCCCGGGAAACATCTGGTCACGCAGCCGCAGGAGGCACAGGTGCCCCGACTTGTGGGATCCAAACCCCGACACCTCGATGTCGTATCGCAGCAGGTAGGGGTGCGTTGAAACCGCATCGTCGCGGCCCGTGAAGAACCTTTTCTGGTAATCAAAGCACGGTCCCCAGGTCAGGTTGCAGCCGACCTTGAGGTCCTCCCCGAGAATCTGCCGGAGCATGTCCGGCGCATGCACTCCCTCGGTCGGGTTGGTGTAGTGCGCGCAGCCCGCCGCATGGATGTGGTGGTCTCCCGACCACCATCCGCGCGCGGACGGATCGACCCATCGCATGAGCCGGAGCAGCACGGTCGCGGGCTCGTGTCCCACTCGAAACGTCGTGCGTCCGACGAGGTATTCAGGACCGCGTGAAAACTCGAGCGTGTACTCGCCGGCCGGGAGGAGCACCGACTCGCCGCTACGCCGATAGACCTGAGGGTGGAAGAAAAAGTCGGGTGCGAGCCGCTTGGACTGGGATGGGTATACGTTGCCGCTGGCATCGCGGATCGTGAGTCCCGCGGTGGTGGGTGTGCCATCGTGGTCGAGAATCTCAAAGGTGATCGGTACCGCGCGGGCAGCGTCAAAGACGACGTTCGTTTCCGAGCGGAAGCCGATGTCCTGCGTGCCCTGACCGACGTCGAACGAAATGACAGCAGCCCGCTTGCCAGCATCACGGCTGTATACCTGGATGATGCGGTACTCGAGTTCGAGGCCGGACAGCGTCTCGCTGAGCGGCCTGCCATCAAACATCCTCAGATCGCACCAGCGATCGCGAATCGCCGCCGGCGCGAGCTTCTCCTTGGGCTCGGGGTACTGCTTGGCGTAGACCGGACCGCTCTGCGGGCTCGAGACCGCAAGCTTCGCCGTGACGCCCGCCTCGTTGTGCACCTTGACGAGGAACTGCGACCATCCCTGTTCGAGCAGCACGGGCCGCGCCGGACCGGCAGCGACCTTCACCCTCGACTCGGGATTGATGTGCACACCCAGCAGGCAGAGCGGGTCGAGCACGCTCTGAACCCCGGAGATCACCTGCTCCTCGTCGGCCGCCTGCAATGCCTCCTCGAGTCGCTGCTTGTCGCCCAAGGGTGTTCCCGTGAATTCAAGCGCTTCCATGATCTGACGCGCGTGGACGGCGAGTGGCTGCGCCGCCACGCCGGTCACGCGTGGCAAACGGGCCTCCTCGGCGGCAGACACACCGCCGAGCGAGATCGCACATGTGAGCGAGGCCAGGATCCGCTGGGAGTTTCTTCGCACGGCGAGTGTCCTTGGGAGGCAGTGCCGCGTGGCACTGGAGATCCAAGGCACGCAGTGTTGCAGCCCGCACCCCACCGACGCCACCAGGCTCGGAAAACGAGGGTCGCTTCGCAGATGAGTTCAACAAACCGGAGCCCCATCGTGCCATCCTGACACCGCCTGCGATTTTTCATTGCTTCTGCCACCCAGGGCCCCGCGATACACTGGCCATGCGGGAAGTCGCTTCCATTCGAGCCTCGATCTCGACTTGACGGCGAAGGCCGCGGTCTACGCCGGAACTGGCGTCCGGGAATATTGGCTTGTCGATCTGTCGAGCCGCAGTGTCGCATTGTGGAGTGACCCTCGTGATCGAACATGGGAGACCCGACCAACACACTGCGGCGGCGAGCGACTGGCGCGGGTCAGGGGCCAGTGCCGCGATCCGCTCGGGGGGCGTCATGATTGTTGTCCGCAGTCGGTTTGTGGCTGGACTCCTGGCGACGGGTGCGATCGCTGCCTCGTCGAGCCTGTTGGCTGCCGACCCGAAGCCCGACGCAGCCGTGCTCGAGGCCACCGAGCAGGCGGCGCTCAAGGGAGTCTTGACCCGCGAGGAACAGGCCGCGCTGACACCGCAGGTCGTTCTGGACACGCTCCTCGCTGGCAATGAACGCTTCGTCCGCAACGATCTCACGCAGCGGAATCACTCGCAGCGGATTCGTGAGGCCTATGCCGGGCAGTTTCCCAAGGCCGTGGTGCTTTCCTGCCTCGACAGTCGGATCCCGGTCGAGGACGTCTTCGACCGCGGGATCGGGGACATCTTCGTGGCGCGGGTCGCAGGCAATTTCGTCAACGAGGACATCCTCGGGAGCATGGAGTTCGCCTGCCACGTCGCCGGGGCGAAACTGATCATGGTGATCGGCCACACGAACTGCGGTGCCGTCAAGGCTGCGATCGACGACGTCAAGCTCGGAAACATCACGCCGATGCTCGCCAAGATCCGGCCTGCGATCGAGCGCGGCAGGCCGTTTGACGGCCGCAAGGCCAGCGACAATCCCGCGTACGTCGCCCATGTCTGCCGCGAGAATGTGCGGCTGGCGGTGGAGGCCGTCCGGCAACGCAGCGAGATCCTGCGCACGATGGAGACGAAGGGGGAGATCAAGATCGTCGGAGCCTACTACGACCTCGGTTCGGGTACGGTCTCTCCGCTGCCGTAGCCGCACGCGGGCACGGCGTGGCGGAACACGATGATCCAGCGTGCCACTGCGGGGAGGCTGCCTGCGGCGACAGATTCGGCAGGTCTCTTGTCCGGGTGGCGACGGGAACTCGATAATGCGGGGGTGATCAACTCCCGCATCCACGCGCTCGCCGTCGCCCTCGTCATCGCATGGTGCGGCGTGGTGCGAGCGGCCGACACCGCGACGGCGTTCGTGGGAGGCCGTGTGATCCCGGTCGGCCGGGCCGAGGTCCCTGCCGGCACCGTCGTGATCCGGGGCGGCACGATCGTGGCCGTGGGCCCTGCCGACTCGACGCCGGTGCCGCCTGACGCACAGCGGATCGACACGACGGGTCTCGTGGTGATGCCCGGCCTCGTCGATACGCACAGCCACGTCGGTGGCGGGCAGGGGGGGGACGCCAGCGGCCCCGTGCAGCCCGACGTGCGGATCCTCGACTCGATCAACGTCCGCGACGCGGGATTCCGGAAGTGCCGCGCGGGAGGCCTCACCACGCTCAACATCATGCCCGGCTCGGGCCATCTCGCGAGCGGCCAGACGGTCTACGTGAAGCTGCGGCGGGTGGACACGATCGACGAACTGCTCTACCGCGATGCGGACGGCCGGCCACTCGGCGGGTTGAAGATGGCCAACGGCACCAACTCGCAGAAGGAGCCGCCGTTTCCCGGAACGCGAGGCAAGTCGGCGGCCCTCGTGCGGCAGAAGTTCGTCAAGGCGCTCGCCTACCGCGACAAGCTCGCGCAGGCCGCGGGGGATCCCGAAAAACGCCCCGATCGTGACCTCGAGCTCGAGGCACTCGTGGACGTGCTCGAGAAGCGGAAGATCGTCCACCACCACTGCCACCGTGCCGACGACATCATGACGGTGCTGAGGCTCCGCGACGAGTTCGGTTTCGACGTCGTGCTCCATCATGTGAGCGAGGCATGGAAGGTGGCCGGCGCACTCGCGAAGTCGGGTGCCGCCTGCTCGGTGATCGTGCTCGACAGCCCCGGCGGCAAGATCGAGGCGGCCGATTTTTCACTGGTCAACGGCGCGGCCCTCGAGGCCGCAGGCGTGCCCTGCGCGCTTCACACCGACGACCCCGTCACCGACTCGCGGCTCTTCCTGCGGACGGCGGCCCTGGCCGTGCGGGCCGGGATGTCACGCGACAAGGCGATCGAGTCGCTCACGCTCGCGGGAGCTCGGATGCTCGGGCTCGGCGACCGCATCGGCTCTCTCGACGTCGGCAAGGATGCCGACCTCATCGTGCTGTCCGGCGACCCGTTGAGCGTGAAGACCAGGGTGCTCCAGACGTTCGTCGAGGGACGGCAAGTCTTCGACCGCGACGACCCTGAGGACCGGCTCTACGCCGTCGGCGGCTTTGGGGCGAGCCGCGATCAGAAGGCCGAGCCGTGCTGCATCGGGCCGGCGCTGGGGGGCCTCAAATGAGCCTCGATCGCTGGCGAGCGTGCCCCTCGCCGCGGGCCGCGCGGCTGGCGGCCGTCGTGATCGCGCTGGCCGCGCCGGCGGTGGCCGTCGCCGAGGTGCTCGTCGTGCGCGGCGACGTGGTGCACACGATGGCCGGGCCACGCATCACCGACGGCGTGGTCGTGATCGAGGACGGCACGATTTCGGCGGTCGGGCCCGCGGCCACGACGCCTCTTCCGGCGAATGCAAAACTGCTGCGGGGTGCCGTCGTGACGCCGGGCCTGGTCGACGCGCACAGCGTCGTCGGGCTCGCCGGCCACCTGAATCAGCCGCAGGATCAGGACCAGCTCGACTCCGCCGAGGCGATCCAGCCGGAGCTGCGGGCCCTCGACGCCTACAACCCGCAGGAACGCCTGATCGAATGGCTGCGGGGCTTTGGCGTCACGACGATTCACACAGGCCACGCGCCCGGTGCGCTCGTCTCGGGGCAGACCATGGTGGTGAAGCTCGCGGGCACCACGGTCGAGGAGGCCGTGCTCGTGCCGATGGCGATGGTGGCGGTGACGCTCGGGGACGCGGCCCGGCGGGAGGGCGGCGACGCCGATGCAAAATCCCCGGGCACCCGCAGCAAGGCGGTGGCGATGCTCCGAGCAGAGTTCGTGAAGGCCCAGGAGTATCGCCGCAAGCGTGCGCTTGCCGACGCGTCGAAGCATCCCGATGTGGACCTCGGTCTCGAGACGATGGCCGGTGTGCTTGGCGGCACGGTGCCGCTTCTCGTGACGGCCGATCGGGCCCACGACATCGCCTCGGCGCTCCGCGTCGCCGAGGAGTTCGGCGTCCGCGTCGTGCTCGACTCGGCCGCGGAAGGGTATCTGCTCGCGGATCGCATCAAGGCGGCCGGCGTGCCCGTGATCGTGCATCCCACGATGCGTCGGGCGGGCGGAGGGGGCGAGACCGAGAACCTGAGTTTTGAAAGCGCCGCCACGCTCCGGGCGGCCGGCATTCCGATCGCGCTGCAAAGCGGCTACGAGTCGTACGTTCCCAAGACCCGCGTCGTGCTCTTCGAGGCGGGCCTCGCATCGGTGCACGGGCTGACGTTCGAGCAGGCCCTCGCCGCGGTGACGATCGATGCGGCGACGATCATCGGCGTGGCCGATCGCGTGGGCTCGCTCGCGGTCGGGAAGGACGGAGACGTGGCGATCTATGACGGCGATCCCTTCGAGTACACGACCCACTGCACGGGCGTCGTGATCGACGGCGTCGTCATGAGCGAGGAGGCGAGGTAGGTGTCGTGCACGTGCCCTCCCCGGACCCGGAAGCGAACGACCGGCCGCGATACTGGTTCCCCGCCAAACGCTACGGGTGGGGCTGGGGATTGCCGGCCGTGTGGCAGGGCTGGGTCGTGCTCGTCGGCTTCATCGGGCTCACCGTGGTGGTGGCGAGGGTGGTGCCTCCCGAGCGCAGCGTGGTGGGGTTTGTCGCTGCGATGAGTGGCCTGTCCCTTGCCGTGATCGCGATCTGCTGGTGGAAGGGGGAGCCGCCGAGGTGGCGGTGGGGCTGAGTGCGGCCCGGCTGCGGCCTGCGTGCGGACTGCACGCGACCTACGATCATTCGAGGTGAATGGATGCTGAAGCACGGTCAAGGCACGTAACGCAGGGTGGCTTGCACTCCTCGGGCCGGACAGGGACTTCGTGCCAATCGAGCCATGGGGGCGCAGCCGCTCGGCCGACGAGACGGCGCGGGTGAATCGCGACTGGGACGAGATCACGGGCGACACGTTCTGGAACCCTGCGCGCGACCTCCACTTCCGTTATCACCCCGAACTCGATGTCTGGGACCAGGACGACGCAGGCACCTTCAATGCCGTGCACGAGTTCCTGCGAGGACTCGGGTGCCGCTGGTTCGCACCGGGCGAGATCGGCGAGGTGATTCCGACCCGGGACACCGTCGCGGTGCCCGACGTCCGGCGCACGGTCACACCCGACTTCGCCGTGCGACGCTTCATCTACTACACCGAACACACCGGCATCGGCGACAAGGCCCTGTGGAACCTCCGGCTGGGCCTCAATCACGGTGCGGAGCTCGTGGGGTTCCCACAGATCTGCCACGGCATGAAGTTCGTCATCAAGCGGGAGGAGATGAAGCGGGCCCACCCCGAGATGTACCTGCTGCGCGGCGGCACGCGCGACACGACGTTCAAGGAGGACGGTGTGCCCAATCTGCTTTCGCCGCTGCTCTTCGAGAAGCAGGTGAAGCACGTGCGGGCGATGTTCGATCACTTCCGTGAGCCGATGCACAACATCGACCTCGTGGACGGGTATGGCGGACTCACCGCGGACGATCCCGTCTGGATGGCCCAGCTCACACCCGCCCGGGGATGGCAGGGGAGCATGTCCGATCATGTCTGGGGTTACCTCAACCGCGTCGCCCTCGAGGTGCACAAGAGCCACCCCGATCGGCTCGTGAGCGCGCTTGCGTACAGCGCCTACACGCTGCCTCCGGAGTCGATCGGGCGGCTGAGCCCGAATCTCGCCCTCATCGAGACGCGTCACAGGCAGGAATTCTGGGACGAGGGCGTCTGGAACGAGCGGCGCGACCTCCGGGCGAAGTGGCTCGAGCGGCTGCCCTCCGGCATCTATGTCACCTGGGATTCCAGCACCAATGCGCGGCCCGATCAGCGCGGTCGGCCGGTGTATTACACGCGGCAGATCGTCCGTGATCTCCGGGACCTGCGGGGCGTCACGCTCGGCGAGCAGATCGAGATCTACACCCACCCCAAGGGCCAGGAAGCCGCCCTGGGATATGACGAACTCGCCATCGAGCATCTCAATCTCTACGTCGCCGCGCGGCTCTACTGGGACGTGGACCAGAGCGTCGACGTGATGCTCGACGACTATTTCGGCGCGTACTACGGCCCGGCCGCGGATGCCATGCGTGCGTTCGTCACGCATGCCGAGGCGAACTGGATGCGCATGAGCACCGATGCCGCAGCGATCGGCGAGTCGCTCGCGCTGCTGGCTGATGCAGGGCGGACGGTCGACCCCGGGAGCCTGCCGGGGAAACGCATCGCACGGATCGCGGAAATCGTGCAGCCCATGCACGCTCTTCAGCAGCAGCTCGGCCGCCCCCGCGAGACCGACCTCAGCTATCGGGCGCTCGAGACGAACCAGACCGACGGCAAGCCGTTCAAGGACAAGCCGCTCGATGGAATCGTGGACCCGGCATGGTGGGGAACGTACCGGATCGCTCCGTTGCTGCCGGTCCGGCCCGGCGGGCCACCCGCGGGTGCGGCCGGGAGATTTCAGGTGCTGCGGGAGGGGAGCGTCCTGCATTTCGGCATCGTCTGCGACGAGCCGGACATGAATCGCATCGAGAGTGCCACGACGCAGGACGACGATCCGAATCTCTTCGCGGGCGATCACGTTCTCCTGTTGATCGAGACGCCCACCCGCACCCACTATGAAATCGCCATCAACCCCGCCGGCGCCGTCTACGACGCGGATCAGGCACCCGGTGGTCGCGGGGTGGCGTGGAACAGCGGGGCACGCATCGCCGTGCACCGCGGCGACCGGCGTTGGAGCGTGGAGGTGCGTCTGCCCATCGTCGGCGAGGAGGCCTTCACGCTCGATGCCGAAAAGGGCATCGCGGGCGCTCCGCCGAAAGAGCTTTTCCCGTGGCACTTCAACCTCGGCCGCCTCCGGGTGCGCGACGGCAGGCCCGAACGCACCGCGTATTCCCCGACCGGCGCGGACGACTTTCGCGTGCCCGCCAGGTACGCGAAACTGTGGTCGAGGTGATGCTTCACCCCCGACACGGGGTGCGTGTGGAACGGCTGCATGCTCTCGGGCGCACCGCTTTCTCTGCACGGGTGTGTCGCGAGACGTGAATGTCGGCACGACTGATCATCAACGGCAAGAAGGCGGAACGTGCCGACGTGCGCGACGCCGTGCATCGCCTGCGCCGGGAAGGCCACGCGATCGACGTGCGGGTGACCTGGGAGCGCGGTGACGCGGCGCGGTTCGTCGGTGAGGCGGCCCGCGAGGGGGTCGAGCGCGTGATCGCAGGTGGCGGCGACGGCAGCGTGAGCGAGATCGCCAACGGCCTCATGGCCGTCGACCCGGCGATGCGACCCGCCATGGGCGTCCTCCCTTTGGGCACCGCCAACGACTTCGCCACGGCCTGTGGAGTGCCGACCGACCCCGTCGGGGCGCTCGCCCTTGCGGTGAGGGGCACGCCCGTCCCGGTCGATCTCGCCCGGGCGAACGACGGCTTCTTCGTGAACGTCGCGTCCGGGGGATTCGGTGCGGCCGTCACCGCGGACACGCCGGTCGAACTCAAGAACTTCCTGGGCGGCGGTGCCTACACGATCATGGGCCTCCTGAAGGCGATCAACTTCCGGCCGTACGAGTGTGCGATCCGCACGCCCCAGGGGGTGGTGGAGGGGAGTGTGGTCATCGGCGCGATTTGCAACGGCCGTCAGGCCGGTGGCGGTCAGCCGCTCGCGCCTCATGCGCTCATCGACGACGGGCTGCTCGACGTCGTCTTCCTGAGACCCTTCCCCGTCGCGAACGCACCGCACGTGGCGGCCGAGATCACGAGCCGGGTCGCCAGTGCCGAGTTCGTCGTGCGACTGCAGGTGCCGTGGATCGAGCTCGAGGCGCGCGAGCCGCTCCCGATCAATCTCGACGGTGAGCCGATCGCAAAACACCGCATCCGATTCGCCGTCGCTCCTGGCTGCCTGCGTATGGTTCTGCCTGCTGACTGCCCCTGCCTGATCTGAGCCCGGCGATGCCCACCATCGTCAGGCGGTGCGGTCAGGCATCGGCGTGGAAACACGGTCAGGAGCCTTCGGCTGTTTGCGGTGGGGGAGCGGCGGAGAGGTCGATCGGCCACCCCAGGGCACGCTGAAGCCGGAACTGGGCCTCGTTGTAGTCGACGATCGCCCGCAGATATTCCCGCCGGGCCTGATCCAGCGCCTGGATCGACTGGAGCGTCTCGATCGGCAGACCCTCGAGGTCGCGGACCCGCAGCCAGTTGCGCTCGAAGGAGTCGGTGGCCCGCCGGACCGCCTGCTCGGCGATCCCGATCTGGCGATGCCGGGCGAGCACCTGGGCGTGTGACTCGACGATCTCGCGGCTGACGCGGTTCATCACGCGGATCTGGTGCATGCGGTTCTGGTCGTACTGGGCTCGGGCCTCGCGCCGCGCGGCGTATTCGCCGACGCCGAGCCCGCGGACCTGCCAGTAGGTGATGGCGTCGAGGTCGAACCGGCCCGCTGTGTTGGCGATCTGGCTTCCCTGCCCGCCGCCGAAGGCCGCGTAGCTCGTCCCCATGAGCACGTTCGGGAGCCACGGAGAGGCCTTCTCCATCGACATCCGCTGGACCGCCTCGGCGACGAGGTGCTTGGCTTCGGCGAGCTCCGGTCGCCGCTGCAATCCCGTCGGCAGGAGCGTCTGGATCGACGCATCGAGTGGCACGAGTTCGACGGGGGCGATCGCCGGCTCGAGTGGCGAGAGGATGAAGCGGGGGTCGTCGTTGAGGAGCTCGACCACCCGCGCCGATGCCACCTGAATCTCCTCCTCGGCCTGCACCACCTCGTTCTGTCGGATCGACAGCTCGGTCGCCGCCCGGTCGGCGTCGGCCTCGTTGCCGGCACCGCTGCGGGCGAAGTCCGCCGTCGCGGTGGCGAGGCGTTGGGCATGCTCGCGGATGTCGACGGCGATGGCGCGCGATTGGTGGGCGCGCAGGAGTTCGAGGTAGGCGACCGAGGTCTCGAGCAGCAGATCGTTGATCGTCGTGCGCACCGCGGCGTCGCGGGCGGCTGCCGCCCGATTGGCGATCCGCGGTTGAAAAATCGCCTCCGCCGAGTGGAAGTTGGCAAACAGACCGGGCACGACCGGTGAGCCGGCGCCGATCGTCTGCACACCGAGGCCGGTCGTGAGCGAGCTCCGGCTGGCCTCGCCCACGGTGCCGTTGGAGGCCTGCAGCGGCCCGGCGTGGTTGTTCCAGCCGAGGCCGGCATTGATGGAAGGGAGCCACAGCGTCCGGGCCGCAATGAGTCGCGCGTAGGCCTCGGCATATCGCTGGGTGGCGAAACCCACTTCGGGATTGCGACCGGCCACCGACGTGAGAATGTTGGCCAGCGTGACTTCGCGCACGGGCAGCTCCGTCTCGAGGACGAGCGGGCCCGCGGGCATCGGCTCTGACGTCGCTGCTGGCGGAGCCGCGAGCGACTCCGGCTCGTCTTCGGTCGTCGCCTGTGGCTCGGGCAGCGGCTCCTCGGCCGAGACGAGCTGGATCGTGGTGTTCGCGCCCCGGGCGTGGGCAACCGGCTCCGGCTGTGGCGACCTCGCGACCAGCGTCTCGGGGGCTCCGGCGGCGGCGAGCGTTGCAGGGTGCGCGGCGATCGTGTCCGCGACCTGAGAACCGCGGCTCGCGCAGCCTCCCGCGGCTGCCATCGCACATCCAGCGAGGACCGCGACGACGAGCTTGGTCGGTTCGCCCATCAGCCCGCGGTCCCTCGAGCGGCGGTCGCGTTGTGTCGACCCTTTCACGACGTCGAGCAGCCGACACACCTTCAATGGAGATCGGCGGTAAACTGCGAGGGATATGAGGATTTTTCGTCCGGCCGAATCGGGCTGGCAGGCTGGGGCGGACTGGGGGGCTGCGCTGCCTCCAGGCCCTCGCCCTCCGTGAAGAACCGTTCGCGTCCATGCAATTCGTCATCGCGTTTGCCCTGCGGCGGCCCCTGACCGTGATGGTCGTGGTGCTGGCGATCGCCCTCGGCAGCTTCCTGGCCGTGGGCCGCTCGGTCTGCGAGCAGTTCGGGCTCCCCTATCCGGCCGGTCTCCCGCGGGGCATGGAGGTGGACATCTTCCCGCGCCTCGACCTGCCGGTGATCTACGTCTGCCAGCCCTACGGCGGCATGGATCCGGCCCAGATGGAGGGCTTCCTCACCAACTCCTACGAGTACCACTTCCTCTACATCAGCGGCATCCACCACGTCGAGTCGCGGAACGTGCAGGGCACGGCCCTGATGAAGCTCTTCTTCCACCCGGGCACGAACATGCCCCAGGCGATGGCGGAGACCATCAACTACGTCAACCGCTCGCAGGCCTTCATGCCGCCCGGCACGGTGTCGCCGTTCGTGATGCGGTTCGACACCGGGAGCGTGCCGGTGGGCTACCTCGTGCTCTCGAGCGAGACCCGTTCGATCGCGGAGATCCAGGACATCGCGCTCTTTCGGGTGCGTCCGATGTTCGCCTCGCTCCCCGGCGTGTCCGCGCCGCCTCCCTTCGGGGGCAGTGCGCGCACGATCGTCATCACGGTCGATCCACGGCGCCTGCAGGCCTACGGAATGTCGCCCGACGAGGTCGTCAAGGCGCTCGCACAGGGCAACACGATCAGCCCATCCGGCAACCTGCTCGTGGGCGACAGCTATCCGATCGTGTCCGCCAACTCGGTCGTCCGCGATCCGCAGACGCTCCTCACGATCCCGATCCGCATGGGCGATTCACCCGTGTATGTCCGGGATGTCGGCTATGTCACCGATGCGGCCGATGCCCCCGCCGGCTATGCGCTCGCCAATGGCAGGCGTGCGGTCTACATCCTCGCGACCAAGCGGGCCGACGCCTCCACGATGAGTGTCATCGCCACCATCAAAAAGGCGCTGCCCGGGATGCAGGAGGTGCTGCCGCCCGACATCAAGGTGAGCTTTGAGTTCGATCAGTCGCCCTCCGTCACGCGGGCGGTGGAGTCGGTGGTGGTGGAAGGCGCCCTCGGGGCGGTGCTCGTCGGCATCGCGGTGCTCGTCTTCCTGCGCGACTGGCGCAGCGCGATCGTCGTCGTGCTCAACATCCCGCTGGCCATCTGCTTCTCGATCCTGGCACTCTGGCTGACGGGAGAGACGATCAACGTGATGACGCTCGGCGGCCTGGCCCTGGCGATCGGGATTCTCGTGGACGAGGCCACCGTGGAAGTCGAGAACATTCACACCTGGATGGCCCGCACCGAGAGCCTGCCGCTCGCCGTGCGGCTGGGCAACCTGCAGACGGCCGTGCCGCGACTGCTGGCGATGGTCTGCATCCTCGCGGTCTTCATCCCGGCCTTCTTCATGCGCGGGGCCGCGCAGCGACTCTTCGCCCCGCTGGCCCTCGCCGTCGGCTTCGCGATGATCGGCTCGTACATCCTGTCGAGCACGTTCGTGCCGGTGGTCAGCGTCTGGCTCCTGCGGCGGAGGCACCACGGCGAAGACGATGGCTCGTCGTTCGGCCGGCTCGGCCGGGGCTATGCGTGGCTCGTCTCGACGCTCGTCGCCGCGCGGTGGCTCGTCGTGGGGGCCTACGCCGCGGCGGCGCTCGGGGCGATCGTGTGGTTGGGGCCCCGGCTGGGCCGCGAGATTTTTCCGCTCGTGGATGCCGGGCAGTTTCGCCTGCGGATCCGCGCTCCGGACGGCACGCAGATCGCCCGCACGGAGCGGTACGCCCTCGACGTCATCGACCTGGTGAAGCAGGAGGTCGGCGAGGACAACGTCGCCCTCACGCTCGGCTACGTGGGAATGATCCATGCAAACTTCCCCGTGAACGCTGTCTATCAATGGTCCCGGGGGCCCGAGGAGGCGATCCTCTACGTCGACCTCCGCGAGCATGGCGGCGTCCGTGTCGAGCCCCTGAAGGAGCGGCTCCGGGCGAAGGTGGCCGAGATGTTTCCGGAACTACGCGTGTCGTTCGAGCCCTCGGACATCGTCAACGAGGTGATGAGCTTCGGGTCGCCGACGCCGATCGAGATCGCGGTCAGCGGGCCGAACCTGGCCGACAGCCGCAGGCACGCCGAGGCGATCCGTGCGGAGCTGTCCGCGATTCCGTCGCTCCGCGATC
>CAIWZS010000176.1 GCA_903917235.1 uncultured Planctomycetaceae bacterium
CCGAGGTCGTCGGCGAGGATCACGACGACGTTCGGCGCCGCGGCCGACGCGAGCGGTGCCGCCAGGGCGGCCATGAGCCAGGCAACCGCTCCGAGCAGCCGACGACGTCTCATCGAAGTTTCCGCACGTCCCGTCGCTCACGCGATGGGGCTTGGGTTCCCGCAACAACTGCCCGAACGCGGGCGACGATGGCTCACCGCTTCTCGATCTCCGCGATCACCTTCGCGTAGGCGGCGACCCGCTCCTCCGGCTTCATTCCGCGGATCTCGAGCAGCATCGGCCGCAGCCCCACGGCCCAGGCGGCATCCTTGGCGATCTTCGCGTCGGCCCGGGCCCGCAGCGCGTCGGCATCGAGCTGCGCCGTGGCCGCCGCCGCCGCGATCACGCTCCGCAGATACTCCGCCGCCTGCACCTCCGGGTTCGGCGCGGCCGGAGCCTCGACCCGGCCGAGGGCCCAGGCGATGCCCTCCGCCATGTGCTTCTGAAACATCGGCTCCTTCCAGGTGGCGTCGTTGTGGCCGAAGTTGGTCGCGAACACGCGGCCCTTGCCGTAGTCGCGGACCCAGGCCACCGGCACGTGCCAGGGCTCCTTCGGCGTGCTCGCCTGCATGTCGAGGCTCACGAGCACGCGGAGGTTCTCGGGCTTGTAGCGGAGGTCGTACTGGTAGATCTCGTCCTTCCAGCGGAATCGCTCGGGAAACATCGCCGCCACCGGATGGCCCGGCTCGTGCACCACGAAGGCATGCTCGCCGCCGGCGCCCCAGGGATGGCCGGCGAAGTGGCCGCCGATCATGTCGCAGTAGGCGTCGGAACTCTTGAAGGTGTCGGTCGCGGCGTGGAAGCCGATGAAGGCCTTGCCCGACTTGATCCAGTCGAGGAACGCCGTGAGGTCGGGCACGGGCAGCTCGCCCGTCGTGCTCAGGAAGACCACGCCGTCGAAGTCGCGGAGCGCCTCGGCCGACAGCACCCTGGCGAACTCGGCCTTGAGGCCAGCCTGCCAGGCCTGATCGTCGCGGCGAAACTGCTCCTGCTGGACCTTGAAGTCGGCCTCCTGCTTCGCCCACGCCTCGTCGGACGTGTCCTTGCCCCGCTTCGGCGGCTTGGGCTGCGGCAGGCGGCCGGGCGGCATCCGCAGGTGGTCGCAGTGAAAGAGGCCGGTCGAGCGGCCGAGTTCCTCGAGCGCGGGGTCGGCCGTGCCGATCGAGGCATGGCGGAAGCCGGTGGTCACGCTGACCACCAGCAGCCGCGCCGGCTTTCGGGCCTCATCCCCGACGGCGGGCCAGCCGCCCGCCGCCACCAGCACGGCCGCAGCCAGCATCTTCCACGTGCAGGACCGTTCGCCACGCATCACTTCGCTCCGATGCACCACAGGGAATCATGCGTCCGCAGCAGCATGCGTCCGTCCACGCAGACGGGGGTCGCCACGGTCATTTCGTCCACACTGCCGCCGCCGACCACGGCCACCTCGCCTGCAGCCGCGGCTTCGGGCCACGCCAGGACGCTCGCGGCGCCGTCTTCGCGGACCACGATCACGCGGCCGTCGACGATCACGGGCGAGGCGCTGTAGGCGTTGCGATTCTTGGGGAGTTCCTTCCGCCACGCGGTCGCGCCCGTCGCGGCGTCGAGTCCCTCGACCACGCCCTTGTCGGTGCAGACCACGATCCGGCCGTCGCGGACGGCCGGCGTGGGCACGTCGGCGCCGATGTCCTTCCGCGTCCAGGCGACGTGGCTCGTCGTCACGTCGCCCGATCCGCCACGGCGGATGGCCGTGATCGTGCCGCCGCGGGCGTACGGGGCGATCACCAGGTCGCCGGCGAGCACCGGCGAGGCGATCGAGCGGAAGAAGCCGTTGGCCTCGGGGTTCAGGCCGCCCACCCGCCAGAGTTCCCGGCCGTCGGCCCCGTCGTGGGCGGTGACGTGGTCGGCGCCGAGTACGAAGAGCACTTCCGCAGGCTCGCCCTTCGCGGCGTCGCCCGCGGCCACGATCGGCGTCGAGTAGCTCTGGGCCGCCTCCGACGGCGCCGGCACGTCGCGGTCGTGCTTCCAGAGCAGGTCACCCGACTCGCGGTCGAACGCGGCCAGGTACGAGGGGCCGGTCTGCATCACGGCCACCACCACCGCCCGCGTGGTGAGCACCGGCGACGTGCCGAGATCCCACCAGAGCGTGTCCTCGCCGAACCGCTCCTGGAGGTTCGTCCGCCACCGCTCCGCCCCCGAGGCGAGGTCGAGGCAGGCGAGTTCGCCGCTCTTGAAATACACCCACGCCCGCTCGCCGTCGGTCACCGGGGAGGAGTTCGCGCCCGTCGCCTTCTTGTGCTTGCCGTCACGGGCCTTGCCGAGCGTCTTTCGCCAGAGTTCCTTGCCGGCGCGATCGAGGCAGATCGCGGCGTCCTGGCCGTCGATCGTGCAGGTGACGACGACGCGGTCGCCCCACACGGCCGGGGTGCTTGCCCCGAGACCCGGCAGCGGCACCTTCCAGAGCACGTGCGTGTCGGGGCTCCACTCGGCGACGTAGCCCGTGCCCCCGGCGGTGCCATCGAGCGCCGGCCCCCGCCAGTTGGGCCAGTCGTCGCCGCGTGAGGCGTTGGCCGCGACGACCGTGACGAGGAGGCACCCGAAGACCGCCAGACGCATGATCAGCCGCACTCCATGATGGATCGTCGAGTCACGTGACCGAGGCCCCAGTCTACCTGCCGGCCGGCGGGGACGACCGCCTGGGCGGCAGACCCTCGGGACCGTACGGCTCGACCGGCTCGGGATTCGGCGTCGGCATCCGGGCTCCCACCGCGACGCGCCACTGGGCGAGCCGCTCACGCAGTTCCGCCGTCCGTTCGGGCCGCGCGGCTGAGAGGTCGTGGCGTTCCCCCTCGTCGGCGGCGAGGTCGAAGAGTTCCACGCGACCGTCCTCGTCGTGCAGCACGATTTTTTCCCGCCGACCCTCCGGCGAGTCGCCCGCGAGCAGGGCGCCGCAGGGACGGCTGCCCTGGTTGGAATAGTGCGGATAGTGCCAGACGAGGTCGCGGCTCGGCAGCGTGTCCGAGCCGGTGAGCAGCGGCCGGAGACTCGTGCCGTCGAGCGGCTCGTCGGCGGGCGCTGCCGCACCGCCCGCGTCGAGCAGCGTGGCGGCGATGTCGAGCGTGGTCACCGGCACGTCCGACGTGGAGCCCGGCGCGACGACTCCCGGCCAGCGGACCAGGAGCGGCACGCGGATGCCCCCCTCGTACAGATAGCCCTTGCCGGCCCGCAGCGGCAGGTTCGACGTGGGCGACCCCTCCGCCGTGGACAGGCCACCGTTGTCGCTCGTGAACACGACGAGCGTGTCGTCGGCGACGCCCTGCTCCTCGAGGGCCGCGAGCACCGTCGAGACCGCCTCGTCCATCTCCTCGATCATCGCGGCATAGACCGGATGATCCTGCACGACCCGGGCGGTGCGGTCACCCTCGGGCACCTCCCGCGGCTCGACGGGCCCGAGCAGCCGCGCCCGCTTCCGCTCTTCGGCCACGAGCCGTTCCGTCGATCGCAGCGGCACATGCACCGAGTGCAGCGGCACGTAGCAGAGAAAGGGTCGATCGCGACTGGCGGCGATGAACTCGACCGCCTGCCGGGCGATGGCCCGCGCATGATGGGGATCGTCCTCGGGACCCCGACCGGGGGCGGTGGTGGTCGAGTCGGCCACATCGAAGCCGTGCGCGGCGACATCCGCCGGCGGTCCGAGGTGCCACTTGCCGAAGATGCCG
>CAIWZS010000177.1 GCA_903917235.1 uncultured Planctomycetaceae bacterium
TATCCCAACGACTGGAGCCGCCGGACGAGCCGTCCCGCGACGAGGGCATGCTTGTCGGCGCCGAGCCTGATCCGGCTGTGCCGGTAGATCAGGTCCGCGAGAAATGCGTAGGCGGTGTCGGAGGGCACCGCATCGGAGGGAAGCATGGCTGCCGCACGAGTGTAGTGCATACGCTCCGTTCCGACCCTTCCACATCCCGGCCCTGGGCCGCACGGCATGGATCCGCACCGCGGCACCGTGCCACGCGTGGCCGCCGCCCGTGACGCCGTCAGGACGCCGAAAAATCCCGGAAGTGTCGGTCTTCCGCATCACCCGTGGGACCGTCGTCCCCGGGCATCGGGATCCGCGGCGGGGTGGGCCGCGGTCCGGCCGGACGGGGCGACCAGGCGGGCGCACCGGGCTTGGCGGACGCCGCCACCTTCGGCAGCGGAGCCGCCCCCACGAGCGTCCGCAGCCGGTCCACATGGCCCCGCAGCGTGTCCGCCTCGCGGGTGAGCGTGGCGGCGGCCGCCGCCCCCTCCTCGGCACGAGCCGCGTTCGCCTGCGTCACGCCGTCGAGCTGCGCCATCGCCGCGCCGATCTGGCCGATTCCCTGCGATTGCTCGTGCGCCGCACTGGCGATCTCGGCCACGAGCGCGTCCGCCCGTCCGATCGCCGTCGCGATCTCGGCAAGTGCCGCCCCCACGCGATCACAACTCCCGGCCCCACGCCTGCTGCTCGTGATCGCCTGCTCGATGCGGGCGGCCGACTCCCGCGCGGCGGTGGCGCTCCGCTGGGCGAGCGAACGCACCTCGTCGGCGACCACCGCGAATCCGGCGCCCGCCTCGCCGGCCCGTGCGGCCTCCACCGCCGCGTTCAGCGCGAGGATGTTGGTCTGGAAGGCGATCTCGTCGATCTGCTTGACGATCTTCGCGACCTCGCCGCTGCTCGTCTCGATCGCGGCCATCGCGTCGTTCATGGCCCGCATCGTGCCGGCCCCGGCGTCGGCGGCCGACCGGGCCTGGATCGCCATCTCCTTGGCCTGGGTCGCGTTCGCGGCGGTGCTGCGGATCATCGCGGCCATCTGCTCGAGTGCCGCACTCGTCTCGGCCACGGCCGAGCCCTGCTCGCTGCAGCCTTCCGCGACGGTGCGGGCCACCTCGGCCACCCGGCCCGCGGTGGCGGCGGTCCGGTCCCCCCCGAGGTCGAGTTCGTCCGAGAGGTTTCGCAACACCCGCGACACGGAGCGGCTCAGGCCGCCTCCGAGCAGAAGACCTCCCGCCAGGGCCGCGATGAGGGCGCCCCCGACCGTCGCGAGACTCGTGCGGGTGCGCGCCTGCGCGCCCGACAGCAGCGTGTCGCTCAGCGCGATGTTGTAATCGATGACCTCGCGGAACCGTTCGAGGCACGTGTAGGCCGCCGGCTCGATGTCGCCCCGGAGGATGGAGCGAATCTCGTCGAGGCGACCGGCCCGGGCGCTCGCGAAGGCACGTTCCGACTCCGCGACGAAGACCTCCCGGGCCGCTTCGGCCTCCCGGAACATCCTGGCGTCGGTGTCGTCGCAAAAAAGACTCTCTTCGTAGGTCTTGCAGAGCGTGTTGCCGGTCGCGACGTGCTGCCGGAACTCGTCCTCGAGGCCCGCCAGTTCCCCCGCATCGGCCCCGTCGATGAGCACGGTGCGAACCGTGCGCAGGATGAGGAAATTGCTCTCGATCGCCCGGCTGAGCGTGACGACCGACGGCACCGTGAGCCCGGCGAGTGTGACGACGTCGCTGCGCAGCGCCGCGAGCCGCCACAGCGACACGAGGCCGACGGCGACGGCGATCGCCACGAGGGCGGTGAATCCGCCGACGATCCGCCACGGAATGGTCCAGACCCGAATCGCACTCATGCATCGGCTCCCTTCGCGGACTCGTTCGCTTCCGGCTCGTGTTCGGTCGCCGCGATCGCATCGAGATCGATCAGCGTGACCACACCCGTGGATGTCTTCGCCA
>CAIWZS010000178.1 GCA_903917235.1 uncultured Planctomycetaceae bacterium
CGAAGCCGAAGACGTGCGGCGTCATTCCCGATGACGGCGCCGCGTCGAAGGTGAAGGTCACCGCGTAGTCGCCCACCGATCCCGCAGTGCGGCGGCCGCCTCCGGCGATCCGATAGGCGGCGTTGCCGAAGCCCGAGACGCCGACGAAGTGGATGCCGCCCCGGCGGGCCTCGAAGACGAGACGACTGTCGGACGCCCCGGCGTGATCGTCGTTGAACGCGAGCCGCCGACCCGTGCGCGAGAACACGCCCGCCACGCTGTCCAGTCGCGACTGCCCCGGGAGGGGACGCGCCGCCACCTCGATCACGACCCGCTGTCCGGCCGCCAGTTGGATGCCGAAGAGATCGACGTCGCGCTCCGCGAAGCGACCGTCACCGATCGTCCCGCGGAGCGTGACGGAACCGGAGCGAAGGGCGACCGGCTGGGCCGTGCCGCGCAGGTCGCCGAAGTCGGCCGCGGGCGGCACGTCCCCCCCCGGCGGCTCGGCGGGAGGCGTGTCGGACCCCGGCCCGCCGACGGGGGGCGGGGCGTCCGGAATGTCCGTCGCGGCGAGCGCCTCGAGATCGAGGATCGCCCGCACCGCCCTGCCGGCGTCGACGATGCCGCCGGTGCGCACGAGACCCGTGAGGGCCGGCACGGGCCGCGCGGTGGTGAGCACCGCCCTGCGAATCTCCGCCGCCGTCGCGGCCGGATTGGCCGCGGCCACGAGCGCGATCGTGCCGGTCACGTGCGGCACGGCCATCGACGTGCCGCTGAAGGTGGCCGACCGTCCGTCCGGCGCGGTGGAGCGGATCCGGACGCCGGGCGCGGCCAGGTCGACGCTCGTCGCTCCCATGTTCGAGAACGTCGCCAGCCGCTCGCGGCGGTCGACCGCGGCGACGGCGATCACGGAGGCGTCGCGGTCGCTCGCCGGATAGGTCGGCATCCGGTCGTTGTCCTCGCCGTCGTTGCCCGCCGCGGCCACGAAGAGGATGCCGGCAGCACCGCCCGCCGCGATGGCCACCCGCAGGGATGCGCTCGGTCCGGAGCCTCCCCAGCTGTTGCTCGTCGCGACCACGTTGATTCCGAAGTCGCGGCGCATCCGCGTCGCGTAGTTGATGGCGGCCACCGCGTCGCTGGTGGCTCCGGAGCCCCGCCGGTCGAGGAACTTGAGCGGCATGATCGAGACCTGCCACGCGACCCCGGTCCCACCGATGCCGTTGTCGCCCACCGCACCGATCGTGCCCGCGACGTGCGTGCCGTGGCCGTTGTCATCGCGCGGGTTGGGAGTGTCACGGACGAAGTTCCAGCCGTGCACGTCGTCGACAAATCCGTTGGCGTCGTTGTCGACCTCGTCGCCGGGGATCTCGCCGGGATTCCGCCAGATGTTCGCCGCGAGGTCGGGATGGCGGATGTCCACGCCGGTGTCGATCACCGCCACGACCACGTCGCGCGACCCCGTGGTGACGTCCCACGCGGCCGGTGCGCCGATGCCCGCCGCGGTCGAAGCGGCGGCCGGCTCGGTCGGGGAGAGCCCCCAGAGCCGGTCGATCGCCGGGTCGTTCGGCAGGCGCGACGGCGCGACGACGAAGTCCGGTTCGACGAACGAGACCCCGCGTGTCAGAGCGGCCCACCCGAGCACCTCGTCGACACCGGCCTCGGGAGCGATGAGCGCGTGCAGTCCCTCGCCGAGCGGCTCCGTCGTCCACCGCGGTGGCAACGAGAGGGTGCCCACGGTCGCAGGCGGCGCGAGCCCGAGGA
>CAIWZS010000179.1 GCA_903917235.1 uncultured Planctomycetaceae bacterium
CCCATGCCCCATCGCCGGACGTTCGCTCCGGCCATCCTGGCCTGCGCTCTCTCGGACCTGCCTGCGCTCCGGCATCCTGCCTGCGCTGGGCAGCTCACGCCGGCTCCTGGGGCATCGGCACCCCTCCGGAGTCGGTCCATCAACGAGATCCACATTGTGCGCGAGGATCAAGTGTGAGCCGTATCACACGCCCCGGCCCCACTGCCGCACCGCCTCGTAGGCGACGATCGCCGCGCAGTTGGCGACGTTGAGGCTGCGAACCTCGGGGCGCGACGGGATCGTGAGCAGGCGATCGGCATGGGCGGACGTGATCTCGCGAGGCAGGCCCGCCGACTCCTTGCCGAAGACGAGAACGTCACCGCGGGCATAGGCGACGTCCGTGTAGGGCCGCGAGGCTCGTGCGGAGAAGAGCCACATCGCACCGGCCAGCGACTCGGCGAGCCGGGACTGGAGAGCGGCCCACGTATCGACCACCTCCCATTCGAGTTCGTCCCAGTAGTCGAGCCCCGCCCGCCGCAGGTAGTAGTCGTCGAGCTGGAACCCGAGCGGCCGCACGAGCCACATCTTCGCGGCGATGGCGACGCAGGTGCGGCCGACGTTGCCGGCATTCGGCGGAATTTCGGGCTCGTGGAGGACGATATGGAGGGTCGGGTCGTAACGCATCGGCATCTGGCTCCTGCCCGCCCGCATGGGTCGAGTCGTCGGCGCGACGAGCGGGCCATCCGGGTGAAAAGGGGGCTGCAGTCCGGACGTGACCGCCGCCGCGACGCGCGGCGGCCAACTCGTCCGGTCTCTGCTATCGTGACACGTCGCGGAGGCGGCTCGGAAGCGACCGTCCCGCCACCCCCAGGTCTGGTGCCACCGTGGTCGACATCAAGCGGAATCCTACCCGGCCGGTCAGGATCGGATCGGTGACGATCGGGGCCGGCCATCCGATCGCCCCGCAGAGCATGACGGCGACGCACACGCAGGACGTGGCCGCGACGCTCGAGCAGGTCAACGCACTCCACGCCGCCGGCGCGGCGGTCGTGCGGATCGCCGTCGACTCCAAGCACGACGCCGCGGCGCTCCCGGCGATCCGCGCCGGGACGCGGGCGAACCTCGCGATCGACCTCCAGGAAAACTACCGCCTCGCCGCCGACGTCGCCCCGCACGTCGACAAGCTGCGGTACAACCCGGGCCACCTCTACCACCACGAACGCGACAAGCCCTGGCAGGAGAAGGTGCGCTACATCGCCGGCATCGCCGCCACGCACGACTGCGCCGTGCGCGTCGGCGTGAACTGCGGCAGCGTCGACCCGGCGAAGAAGGAGCAGTTCGCCGAGGACGACTCGCTCGGCCCGATGCTCGCGAGCGCCCTCGAGCACTGCGAACTCCTCGACGCGATCGGGTTCACCCGCTACTGCGTGTCGCTCAAGGACTCCGATCCGCAGAAGGTGATCGAGGTCAATCGGCGGTTCGCCGCCGAGCGGCCCGACGTGCCGCTGCACCTCGGCGTCACCGAGGCGGGCATGCCGCCGGACGGCATCATCAAGACCCGGATCGCCTTCGAGCAGCTCATCTCCCGCGGGATCGGCGACACCGTGCGGGTATCGCTCACCGTGCCCAACGCCGACAAGCCGCAGGAGATCGAGGCGGCCAACGCGATCCTCGGCGACATCGCCGCGGGACGGGTGCGCAGCGTGGTCGACTACGGCCTGTCGTCCCTCAACATCATCTCCTGCCCGAGCTGCTCGCGGGTCGAGAACGAGGCCTTCATCGAGCTGGCAAAGCAGGTCAAGGCGATGACGGCATACGCGGCCGACCACGCGATCACGATCGCGGTGATGGGCTGCCGCGTGAACGGGCCCGGCGAGACCGACGACGCAGACCTCGGTCTCTGGTGCGGTCCGACGCACGTCAACCTGAAGAAGCGGAGCCGCGAACTCGGGGCGTTCCCCTACGACGCGATCCTGCCCCGGCTGCGCGAGGAACTCGACCGCCTGATCGCGGAACGGGACCACGGCGCCGTCGCCCACTGACCGGTCGGGTCGCCAGCGCCACGTCCGGCCCGACCGCCATCCCCACGTTTCGCCATCCCCGTCCCGACCCACCGGCATGCTCAAATCGCTCCCCATCGTCGATGCCGCATCCTCGACGACCTGCGGCGTCGCGGCCCCGCTCGCCGTGCCGATCGAGGGCGACCCCGCCTCCCGACGCGGCACGTTCGCCCTCGTCAGCCTCGGCTGTCCGAAGAACCTCGTCGACAGCGAGCGCATGCTCGGCCTCCTGCGGGACGACGGCTGGCAGTTCGTCGCGGAGCCGCGGGGCGCCGACCTCGTGATCGTGAACACGTGCGCGTTCCTCGAGGCGTCGCGGCAGGAGTCGTACGGGGTGATCGACGAGATGCTCGCGCTCAAGCGGTCGGGCGCCACCCGCGGCGTGATCGTCGCCGGCTGCCTCGCCGAGCGGCAGAAGGAGGCCCTGCTCGCGGAGCGGCCGGGCATCGACGCCGCGATCGGCGTCTTCTCGCGCGACGAGGTGGCCCGCGCCGCCGAACGGCTCATCGGCGGGCTCACCGAGCAACGCGGCGTCTTCCGCCCGGCTCCGGCACGGGCCCTCGACGACTCCGGACGCATGCGGGTGACGCCGCGCCACGTCGCCTATCTCAAGATCTCCGAGGGGTGCGACCGGACGTGCACCTTCTGCTCGATTCCACGCATGCGCGGCAGGCATGCGAGCAAGCCGATGGGGGAGGTGGTCCGCGAGGCCCGGGAACTCGCGGCCGACGGCGTGCGCGAGCTCGTCATCGTGGCCCAGGACACCACCTTCTACGGGATCGATATCGACGGGGAGCCCCGACTGGTCGAGCTGCTCACGGCGCTCGAGCGGATCGACGGCATCGAGTGGATCCGGCTCATGTACCTCTACCCGATCCACTTCACCGACCGGCTCGTCGCGACGATCGCCGGCAGCGACAGGATCGTGCCCTACCTCGACCTGCCGCTGCAGCACGCGAGTGATCCGGTGCTCAAGCGCATGCAGCGCCGCGTCAACCGTGCGGCCACGGAGGACCTTCTCGGCTCGCTGCGCGAGTCGATCCCCGACCTCGTGCTGCGCACCACCTTCATCACCGGGTTCCCCGGGGAGACCCGTGGCCAGTTCGAGGAGCTGCTCGACTTCGTCCGGCGGTGGCGGTTCGAGCGGCTCGGCGTGTTCGCCTACTCCCTCGAGCACGACACGCCGGCCGCCCGCCTCGACGGCCATCTCCCCGAGGCCGAGCGGATGGCACGCCGCGACGAACTGATGGCCGTGCAACAGGGCATCGCCCACGAGCATGCCCGCCGGCAGGTGGGCCGGACGCTCGACGTCATCATCGACGGGCCCAGCGGCGAGCGGGACGACGTCTGGCTGGGTCGGTCGAAGGCCGACGCTCCCGACATCGACTGCACGGTCTATGTCACCGCCCCCGGGACCGGCCCGGGCCGGTCCCTCACGGGCCGGATCGTGCCCGTGGAAATCGTCGCGGCCGCCGGCTACGACCTCGCGGGCATCGTGGCGTCGTGAGCCCGACCACCGCCCCGCTGCTCGTCTCTCCACAGGACTCCAGGGTCGAAGGCACCAGGTTCGAAGCAACCAGGTTCGAAGGCACCGGCCTCGCAGGGGGATGCACGTGACCGGCAGCATCGATCGGGTCTGGACCGTGCCGAACGCGCTGTCACTCGTGCGGCTGGTCCTCGCGATCGCGGTCTTCGCCATGATCGAGCGGCAGGCCCACCTCGCTGCGTTCGTCGGATTCGTGATCGCCGCGTCGACCGACTGGATCGACGGCTGGTATGCGAGGCGATTCGCCGAGGTGAGCCGCCTGGGCCGCATCTTCGACCCGCTCGTGGACAAGGTGCTCGTCTGTGGTGCCGCCATCCTCGTCACGGCGCCGGACGGACCGATCCGGCCCTGGATGGCCGTCGTCATCGTCGTGCGCGAACTGGTCGTGACGGCGCTCCGTGCGGAGATGGAGCGCAGCGGACGGGACTTTTCGGCCGGGCCGGCGGGAAAGCTCAAGATGGTGCTGCAGTGCGTCGCGATCGCGCTGGTGCTTGCGGATCGGGCGGGCGTGGGCGCCCTGCTGCCGGAGTGGTTCGGCATGAGGGAGGTCGCAGCGTGGACGGCATGGGCCGCCGTCGTCGCCACGGCCTGGTCCGGGCTGGAGTATGTCGTCGCGGCCCGGGCGCTCGTCCGTGACGGCGCAGACGACACCACCCACGCGACCTGAAGGCCGAGCGCCAGCGATGCAGTTCGACGCCGTCGCCAACGAGACCGTCGCGGTCGATCCTGTGCCGCCCAGCGTCCCGACCGCGCCCTTCTGGGTCGGGCTCGGGATCATGGCCGTGGGGGCAAGCCTCATGATGGCCGCCCGCGTCGGCGCGCGGCTGCGTGCCGGTGTACCGGTGGTGGCCTGCCGCCCCCATTCCGACGTGCCGTGGCACGGGATCGATGTCGCGGTCGTGGGCGTGGCCTATCTCGCGGCCGCATCCGTCGCCGGCGCCTGCCTCCCGCCCGCCCCCGCGGTCGTGGCGGTGCTCATCGCCAACCTCGCGGCACTGGCCGGCACCACGCTCTTCGCCGTCTGGCATCTCCACCTGCGCGGCGCCGACCTCCGCTCGGTGGGCTGGGACTCGGCCTCGTGGCGCGACGACGTGCGGCTGGGAGTGGGAGGCCTCGCCCTCGTCGTGGCACCGCTGCTCGGACTCGCGACACTGCTCGACCGGATCGTGCCCTACGAACACCCGATCGTCGATCTTCTGCTCGCCGACCGGAGCGGACTCACGCTCGCCGTCGTCATCGTGTCGGCCGTCGTCGCCGCGCCGATCGCGGAGGAGCTCTTCTTCCGGCGAATCCTGCAGGGCTGGCTCGAGTCGAGGCTGCCGGCGCCCCAGCGGGGCGGTGCCGTGCTCGCCTCGGCCGGACTCTTCGCGGCGGCCCACCTGGGACAGGGGCTGGCACCGGTGCCGCTCTTCGTGCTCGGGATCGTTCTCGGATGGATGGCGCTCCAGACCGGGTCGATCGTCGGGTGCACGCTCCTGCACGCGCTCTTCAACGCCGTGAGCGTGGGGCTCGTGCTGCTGACCACGCGCCCGACGGGATGAGAACGGACGGTTTTCCCGGGGAAATCGGCCTATCACCGGACGGCGGTCGCGCGGCACACTCCGCCCCTGCAACAGCGGGCCGATCGTGCGAAGCCGCTCATTCACCACCCACGTCGCCGACGTCGCCGCCTACGTGGCGGTGCGTGTCGCCATCTGCGTGGTGCAGTCGCTGCCGCGGTCCACGTGCGAGCGATGGGCCCGGTGGCTCGGCGGCTTCCTCGCCCACCGCGTACGCATCCGTCATGAGGTCGTCCGCGAAAACCTGCAGACGGCATTTCCCGACGCTCCTCCCGCCGCGCGACTGGCGATCGCCCGGGGCATGTGGGAGCACCTGCTCTTGATGGTGGTCGAGATCGCCCACGCCAACCGCGTCATCCACAAGACGACGTGGCGGCGCTCGCTGCGGATCCACGGCATGGAGGAGATGGTGCGGTTTCTCTGGCTCGAGCGCCCGAAGGTGATCCTCTCGGGTCACTACGGCAACTTCGAGCTCGCGGCCTATCTCTTCGGCGTCTTCGGGTTCCGGATCTTCTCGGTCGCTCGCGAGCTCGACAATCCACTCCTCGATCGCTTCGTGACCGAGTTCCGCGAATCGCGCGGGCAGCGGATCCTGCCGAAGAAGGGGAGCGCGCCCGACGTCGCCCTCGTCCTCGAGGAAAACGGCGCGATCGGGCTCCTCGGCGATCAGGCAGCCGGCCCGAAGGGCTGCATGGTCGATTTCTTCGGGCGGACGGCGAGCGTCCACAAGGCGATCGGGGTCTTCGCCCTCTCGAGCGCGGCACCGGTGATGGTGTGCTCGGCGACTCGCGGCGCGGGCCTCTTCGATTTCGACATGCGGGTGGAGGGGATCGCCGACCCCGCGCAGGAAACCGCGGAGACCGCCGATCTCCGCGCGCTCTCCCAGTGGTACACCACGCTGCTGGAAGGGGCCGTTCGTCGGCAGCCGGCGCAGTACTGGTGGGTGCATCGCCGGTGGCGGGTGCGGCCTGCCAAGGCTACAGTGAGGCGTCCGGCGGCCTGACGCGTGACGGTACGGTCGACTCCCTGCCTCCGCCGACCGTGACGACGTGCCGCCAGTGCGTGGGTGTCGGGCGGGCTTCGCCATGTCCCATATGTCCCAGTGGATTCCCATCGCCACGGCCGACGAGTGTCCACCCGGGACGGCGATCGAGCGCCTCGCCGACGGCCGCATGGTGGCGATCGCCAACGTCGGCGGCACCTACCACGCCATCGACGGCCTCTGCCCGCATCAGGGTGGGCCACTCGGCACCGGCAGCCTCTGCGGCACGGTCCTCACGTGTCCCTGGCACGGCTGGCAGTTCGACGTCGCCACGGGGCGCCACGTCGTGTCGAGGACGGTCCGACAGGCGGTCTACGAGGTTCGGGAGGAGGACGGACGGCTGTTCGTGCGTCCCTCCCCTCACGGCCACGCCACGGGGCAGACGGAATGATCGCGTTCCGTTGCTTCCGGAATGACGATCCGCCGCGCCTGGCGGACACGTGGCGGTGCGCCGACCTCGGCCCCGCGGCCGTGCAGCCGATGACCTCGGCGCTGCTCGAAGCCTGCGTCTTCTCGAAGCCCTACTTCGATCGCGAGGGGCTCCTCGTCGCGGTCGACGGAGCCCGTGTCGTGGGCTTCGCCCACGCCGGCTTCGGGCCGAACGCGGCACGCTCCGCGCTCGACACGTCCGTCGGCACCACCATGCTCGTCGTGGTCGTCCCGCACGAGGAGCACGAACGGATCGCGGCCGGCCTCGTGACCCGCTGCGAGGACTACCTGCGATCGCGCGGAGCCCGGACGCTGCTGGGCGGAGGAGGTCCAACGCTCGGTGGCTTCTATCGCGGTTTGTACGGTGGCTCCGACGTGCCCGGCATTCTGGACACCGCGCCGGCCATGCAAGCCGTCTTCGAGCGGGCGGGCTACGCGGTCGCCGACCGGATCGCCGTGCTGCGTCGCGCGCTCGGCCGGTTTCGACCGCCCGTCAACCGCCTGCAGGTCGCCATCCAGCGTGCCACGCGGCTGAGCGTCGTCGATGAACCCCCACGCCGCTCCTGGTGGGAGGCCGCGGTGACGTCGGGCATCGCCCTGCGACGCTACGTCCTCGCGAACCTCGCCGGCGAGACGCTCGGCACGGCCACGTTCTGGGACATGCAGCCACTGGCCTCCTGCCTCGGGGTCACGGCCGCCGGCCTGCTCGACGTGGACATCGAGGGGCCGCGACGACGGCAGGGACTCGCCAGCTATCTCGTCGCCCGGGCGATGCACGACCTCGCGCAGGAGGGCGTGGCCGTCGTCGAGACGCACGTCGCGGCCTCGAATGCCGCCGCGTCGAGCCTCTTCGAGAAGCTGGGCTACGAGGCCGTCACCCACGGCACGATGTTCGTGCGGCCCGCAGGCGCCGGACACGCGTGAACGGGGCACGCAGCCGCCGTCAGTGGGCCCCGGTCCGCACGGCCAAGGCCTCGAGGTGCTTCACGACCTCCACCGCCGCGTCGCCGCCCAGCCCCGGGGCGTGCCTCAGCCGCTGGGAGAGTGGCGCCGTGGCGCTGTCGCGTCGCAGGTCGGTCAGGTAGTCCTGCAGCGCGGCCCGCCGCTCCGGGGTCGTGCAGAGCAGCCAGTGGGTCCAGCACCACGCCTCGGCGTAGTGGTCCTGTGACAGGTCGGCGGCGGACTCGAGCGCCTCGAGCCGGGCGAGGTCGGGCCACCAGGTCCCTTCCAGGCGACGTCCGGCGAGGTGTGCGATGTGGGCACGATGGAGGCCGGCCTCCAGCTTCGGTAGCTCGAAGAACTCGGCGATTCCCTCGTCGAGCCAGAGGGGGATCACCGGGACCACCGCGTGGAGGTAGCCGTGCGTCGTCTCGTGTCGGAGATCCTCCGCCACGCGATCCTGCCACGCGGCGTAGACCGACAGCGTCGTATCGGTCTCGACGAAGAACGCGCGCCGTGCCGGAAACGACGGGAATTGTCGGACGACGAATTCCTCGTAGCGTGCCGGCGTCTCGAAGAGGTAGAGATTCACCGGCTCGTCCGAAATCGGCAGGCCGAGCGTCTGGCTCACGTCGACACGCAGCCCCTCCAGTTCCCGCACGAGGCGATGCTGGCCCGGCAGGGGAAAGTCGGCGTGGATGACGAGCTGGCTGGCGACGATCTTCGTACGCTTGGGCAAGCCGGCCGCGGTGGTGCCGAAACCGTGAAGCGCGTGCTGTCGGATCGCGTCGTCGACGCCACTGAGGTGGGCACATCCCACGATGAGGCACGCCACGGCGACGAGCAGGCCGGGGGCCCCGCGGCAGGCATTGCTCGGGCTTCGGAAAGGGGCGAGACGCAAGGACACGGCCCCGGCGGGACGGCTCGGAGGATGGCGAAGGCGGGGATGCTAGCGAGCCCCGCGAGGGGTTCCAAGAGCGGTCTGGGCCGCATGTGCGGGCTGCATCAGCAGCGCGCCCGCGAGCGCCTCGAGCCCCAGCGGCCGCCCGAGGACCGCGGCGGCGCCGGCTCGTAGCGCCGCGAGCACGCCGTCACCCCGCGGAAACGCCTCGACGACGACGATCCGTCGTCCCGGCTGCTGCGACGCCAGCAGGCGCAGCCACGAGAGCACGGCCGCGTCGATGACCGAGACCTCCCACAGCACCACGTCGCTCGGCACGTCCACGGGCGGCCTGCCGGCCACGCGTGACGCGATCCCGTGCCCCAGGGCGGCGACTTCATCCGCGAGCCCCTCGACCCCGAGCCGATCGACCGCCGCGACGCTGACACGGTGCACCAGTCGCCCCCGCCACCGGGCCACGGCATCGGCCGCCTGCAACAGACGGTCCTCGCGCCGGGCCGCCGCTGGCAGGCCGAGGACGCCCGGCAGCCCGAGATCGAGATCCGCAAGCCAGGCACAGAGCCGCGCGGGAAACTCGTGCCAGGCGATCTCCTCGATGCCCGGCAGGGGCGGACCCGAACGGCGGCGTCCGTCGGAGAGCGTCGTGGCGACGGCCACGATCACGGCGAGCGGCCAGCGACGCGCGAGCACGATCGCGTCGTCGATCCGCCAGCGACCGGGTGCGTCGGTCGCCAGCACCACGACCGTGGGCGCGCCACTGTCGGCCGTTCCCCTGAGATCCATCCGTGAGTCGGTCCGCGGCTGCGGGAGTCGCGCGCCGTCATGAGGATCGCGATCGGGCGACTCGGGGACGGCGACATCGCTGACACGCACGAGCCCGGCCGTCGCCTCGCGGCACCAGGCCAGTTCGATTCCCGGCGCCCCCCCAACCCACGCCACGGCCCATGCTCGTCGAGCACGATCGCGATCGGCTGCGGTGGTGATGGAGACGACGTGCATCGAGGGGCGCGAATCGTGCGTGGGCGGGGCGCTTCTGGCAGGCGGGGCAGGCTGCGTTCCGGCCCCGTGCCCAGAGTGGAGCGTGCCGCCGGGAAGCGTCGCAAGACGATCTTGACCGGCGCGCGGTGCCATCGACAATCCGCGATCGATCGAAGGCCGTGTTCATGGATGAACGCGGTCGGAATCAGACAGGCGATCCCGCGGGGCTCCCCGTGGCCGCCGCCGGCAGGAGGCCGACATGCGAGACACGGTGCGGGGTGGCGACTCGGGGTTTCGGGAGCAATCGGCCGCAGGCAGGACGGTGTCCGTGGCGGCGATCGTGCCGCGGGCCCGCTTCATCGGCTGCGATGACATCGCGACGACCGGCATCACGGACGTCGCCTCCCGGTGCGGGCCCGGGGACGTGTTCGTCGCCCGGCTCACGGAGCGCGGTGATGGCCACGATGCGGTCGCCCGGGCGGTGTCCCGTGGTGTCTCCGGCGTGATCGCCGAACGCGTCGTGCCGACGTCGGGCGTGCCGCTCTGTGTCGTGCCCGACAGCACGTGGACGCACGCGCGGCTCTCGCACGCGCTCGCGGGCGACCCGGCACGTCGCCTGCGCGTGATCGCCGTCACCGGCACGAGCGGCAAGACGACGACCGCCTGGCTCGCCGCGGCGGCGCTCATGGACGAGGTTGGGACGGTCGGCATGCTCTCGGACGTGGGCTGCCTCGGCCCCGAGGGGAGCGAGCCGATGGCGACGGACCTCGCGCAGCCGGCGTGCCTCGCGGCGGCGCTCGCCCGACTCGCCGACTCGGGCTGCACGCACGTGGTGCTCGAGGTGTCGAGTCGCCAACTCGCCGGCCACGCGCTCGCCGGCGTCGCCTGCGACACGGTCGTCGTGACCAACGTCGCCCGTGCGCACCTCGACCTGCACGGCACGGCCCGCGCCTACCGCCGGATCAAGTCGCGGATCCTCGACGTGCTCGCTCCCGACGGGTGCCTCGTCGCCGATGGCGACGGTCGGCTCGACAGGCTCCTCCGCCGGGCTGCAGCCAGGTCGTGTGACGGAGCGGCCGCGACGACGAGCCTCACGGCGGGATTCCGCTCACGATGCGACGTCCGCGGCCGCATCGTCGAGCGCGGTCGGGACGGCCAGACGTTCATGCTGACGACGGGTGGACGCACCGTGCCGGTCACCCTCGCATCACCGCTGCGGTCGTTCACGCGCGACGCGCTCTTGGCTGCGGCCGTCGGCCTGCGCTACGGGCTCGAGCCGCGGGCACTCGCCCATGCGCTCGAGGCGGCCGACGTGGTGCCGGGACGCATGGAGCGGCTGGATCGCGGCCAGGATGTGCCGGTGTTCGTCGACGCCGCCAGCAGCGGGCACGCGCTCGCCTCGACGCTCGGCGGACTGCGTCGGCTCACGCCCGGCCGGCTCGTGCTGCTCGCCGCCGAGTCGACCGCGCTGGCCGTCGCGGGGCGGGGCGGACTCGAGCGGCGGGTGTCGCGGTGGTGTGACGAATGTCTCGTGGCCCCGCCGAGCATGGTGGACGAGGACTGCGATGCGACCGCCCTGGCCGCCTACGCACGCATCGACCGGCTCATGTCGAGCCTCGGGAGCCGGGACTGCGTGCTGGTGCTCGACGGTCCCGCGGGGGGCCGGGGGCCGGACCACCGGGGGGTCCCGCTGGCGGCTCTGATCGACGGCTGGCTGCGCCTGGCCCATGACCCGGGCCTCGCCGATGCGTGGCGGCACGCCGCGTGAATCGCTCGGCGGCGGAATGGACGGGCGCGGCCCCGCTCCGGCACAATCCCGGTGGTCGTGCGGTTCAGGATCGCGCGATCCTGTGACGGACTGCACGAGCCCGAGCGCGACTGGAAGCACGAGCGATGAAGCAGAGCGGGCGGACGCCGCGCCGGACGGCCGCGGCGAGCGATGAAACGCCGTTCGACGACCTGGGCGTGGCCGTTTCGCGGGCCGAGCCACTGTCGCATCACACCTGGCTGGGTGTCGGTGGAGACGCCGCCTTCTTCTGTGAGCCCATTGATGCCGACGCGCTGGCCCGGATCGTGAGCCGCTGTCAGGCGGAGGCGGTGCCGCTGCGGATCCTCGGCGGCGGCTCGAACGTGCTCGTGCCCACCGCCGGATTCGCCGGCATGATCGTGAGGCTCTCGGCGCCGGCATTCTGTGGCATCGACGTGCGCCGGCCGAGCATCGTCGCCGGGGCCGGCGCCAAGCTCGTGCACGTGGTGTCGGCTGCGGTGCAGGCCGGCCTCGCCGGCCTCGAGACGCTCGTCGACGTGCCCGGGACGGTCGGTGGTGCGCTGGTCGGAAACGCCGGCGGCCGCGGGGGCGACATCGGCCAGCGGGTGCGCGAGGTCACGGTCATGCTGGGAGACGGCACCGTCGAGCGACGGTCCCCGCCGGACGTCGCCTTCCAGGCACGGTGGAGCAACCTCGACGACTGCATCGTGCTCGGCTGTCGTCTGGACCTCGAGGAGGAGGGGGCCGAACTGCTCACCAAGCGGATGCAGCGCCAGTGGATCGTCGGGCGGGCCGAGCAGCCCGGCGGCACGCGAACCGTGGCGATGATGTTCAAGGACCCGCTCGGCACCACCGCCGAGTCGCTCGTCGTCCAGGCAGGCGCCCGCGATCTGCGGGTCGGCGGCGCGGCGGTCTATGGTCCGCATGCCAACTACGTCGTCGCGGGCCCGCACTGCTCGAGCGACGACATCCGAGTCCTCGTCGAGCAGGTCCGGGCCGCGGTGCGGGATCGGCTCGGTGTCGAGCTGTCGCCGCAGATCGAGGTCTGGTGACGTGACGCAGCGAGGCCGCCCCGAGGCGGATGAGCCGGTGACCGGCGTGCGTGCGTTCATTGCGGCGCGACGCGCCGGGCTGGGCACGCTCGTCGTCCTGGGCGCCGCGGCCATGGGCGGCTGGGCCCTGTGGGAGCGGTTCGCGGCGGACGTGCGGTCGGACCCGGCCGCGGTGCTCCTGCCCGAGGCGGTCTCGGTGAAGGGGCTCGCCCCATGGGTGCGGGGCGATTTGAAGGACGTGGTGCTTCACGACGCGAGCCTCGACGGCGGCCTGCCCCTCGACGACCCGGAGCTCGCCGGACGAATCGAACGCGCCTTCGGCATGCACCCGTGGATCCGCGACGTGGTGGCCGTCACGCTGCGACACCCCGCCGCCGCGGAGGTGGAGGTGCGCTGCCGTGAGCCGGTGGGGATGGTCGCCGTGCCGGGAGGCCTTCTGGCGATCGACGCGGAGGGGGTCGTGCTGCCGAGCGAGGACTTCACGGCCGAGTCGGCGGCCGCCTATCCGCGGATCTCCGGCATCCGCTCGAGCCCCGTCGGGGTCGCCGGGTCACGCTGGGGCGACGCGCTCGTGCACGAGGCCGCGGCGGTGGCGGCCGCGGTGGGGCCAGAGTGGCGGGACCTGGGGCTGCGCGACCTGAGGCCGACGGAGGACGGGGCCCCACGCGGCTGGGAGTTCGTCGACGCGTCCGGCCGCGTCATTCATTTCGGGTCGGCGCCGGGACACGAGGCGGACGGCGAGCCGAGCATCGCGGTGAAGGTGGGGCGCCTGCGGGCGCTGGCCACCGCGGACGGCCGTGCCGAACGGACCGATCTCACGAGATCCCCGTAGCGGCGGGCGGACGGTCCACCACGAGACGTCGGACGTCCTGAAACCGAGGGTGCTCCGCCGTGCGGCACCATTCGAAGAGCACGGCCTCGGAGGTGACGAGCACCGCGCCGGCGGCCTCGAGCCGACGCAGCGCCGTGTCGTGATCGACGTCATGGCGGGACGTGACGGCATCGACGCACACCGCCACGCCGAGACCGTGGCCGAGCAGGTCGAGGGCCGTCTGCGCGACACAGACGTGCGTTTCAATCCCGGCGAGCACCGCGACGTGGCCACGCCCGTCGATCGCCTGCATGAACGCGGCCGATCCCGCGCAGCTGAAGGTCATCTTCTCGATCGCGGCGGGCAGGTCGTCGGCGAGTTCGCGCGGGGTCCGACCGAGCCCCCGTGGGTACTGCTCGGTGAGCACGGACGGCACGCCGAGGATCTTCGCCGCAGACGCCAGCCGCCGGCAGCGGGAGACGACGGCCTCGGCGGCGGGCATGGCCGCGAGCAGACGCTCCTGCACGTCGATCACACACAACAGCGACCGCGAAGCTTCCACACGCATGGCCGGTTTATGGTAGCAAAGTGCGGGCGCGATGCGGGCGTGACCGCCGCCGCAGTCCCCTCTGCCGGCTTCCCGCCTGGAGACGACCATGCTCGTCGAACGACTCAAGTACGTGATCTGGGCCGCCGACACCGATCGCGCCGTGCGCTTCTACTGCGATCTGTTCGGCGGCCACGTCGGCCGTCGGAATGCGGCGATCACCGAGGTCGAAATCGCCGGGGCGGTGATCGGCATCCATTCGGGCGGCGAGGGGAGGCGGACCTGGACCGGCCTGAGTTTTCAGGTGGCCGACGTCGTCGCGGGCGCCCGCGAGGTGGAGGCGGCCGGAGGCGGCCTCACGCACGAGCCCCGACCCGAGAACGGCGAGCCGCCGCATCTGGCGATGTGCATCGACACCGAGGGCAACGAGTTCATGCTCACGCGTCGTCGCGGCTGAGCCTCGTCGCGAGATCACCGGGCATCGGTCCCGCCCAGCGCGTCCACGACCCGGGTGGCGATCGCGCCGTGACCGACGAACGCGAACGTGCGGGCGGTCGGTCCGTCGATCGTGATCGTCACGTCGATCCGCTCATCCGGCAGGGCGGCGGCGACGCGCTCCGGCCACTCGAGAAACACGCAGGCGGCCCCGGACACCGCGTCGTGCCAGCCGGTTTCCGCCAGGTCGGCCGGTGCGGAGAGCCGGTACATGTCGCCGTGCACGAGCAGCCCATGCGGGCCGACGTGCTCGTGGATCAGGCCGAAGGTGGGACTGACGACCTCCGTCGGATCGATGCCGAGTGCGGCGGCCACCGCCTTGACGAACGTCGTCTTACCGGCGCCGAGATCGCCGTGCAGCGCGACGAAGGCCCGCGGCGGCAGCAGTGCGGCGACGGACCCTGCCAGCCGCGCGAGCTCCGCCTCGTCGGCGACGGTCACCTGCACGACGCGCGGGGCGGGGAAGCGCATGCCTGGGGCTCACCCCTCGAGTGCGTGGAGAAAGCCACGCGGCACCAGCGGAGCGAGCGCACCGTCGTGCTCGCGAACAAACAGTCCGGATCCCTCGATCACGTCGCCGATGATCGTCAGCGGGACGTCCAGGGCCTCGGTGCCCGAGGCCGCGACCGCCGCCGCGGCGACCTCGGGAGCCATCGCGAGGACGAGCTCGAAGTCCTCGCCGTCGCCGAGCGCGTGCTCCAGCGGCGACCGCGAGTCCCCGGACTGCCGGCTCATCGTGACCGCGTCGGGATGGATGGGGATCGCACCGAGATCCAGCACCGCTCCGGTCCCACTGGCGGCCATCATCCGGGCGATGTCGAGCGAGAGCCCGTCACTCACGTCGATCGCCGCGTGGACCTCGAATCGCTCGGCGATGCCCGCTGCCTCGCGGCACCGCGGCGCGACGGCGAGATGCCGACCGAGCAGGCTCCCACCGCAGGCCCCGGTGACGAGCAGTCGATCACCGACACGCGCGCCATCCCGCCGCCAGGCACGGCCCGGCGGCACGCTGCCGATCGCCGTCACGCTCACGACGAGCGGTCCGTCCCACGCGTTCGTGTCGCCACCAGCGATCGCGACATCGTGCCGCGCCGCGAGCGCCGCCAGACCCGTGTGGATGCGCCGGCCCAGCGACTCACCACCGCGGCTCCGCAACGCGACGGCCACGACGACGGCCTCCGGCCGCGCGCCCATCGCGGCGAGGTCGCTGAGGCTCACGGCGAGCGCCTTGTGACCGACCGCCTCGGGTGGGCAGTCCGGTCCGAGCACGAAGTCGATCCCCTCCATGAGCATGTCCACGGTGACCACCGTGCGGCGGGAGGCCGGCGGCCTGAGCACCGCCGCGTCGTCGCCCGCCGGCACCTCGAGCCTGGGATCGGTCGGCACGTGCCGGACGAGCCACTCGACGAACTCCCGTTCCATCACCGACCTCCGGAGCGACGGCGGATTCTACGCCCAGGGTCGCCCCTCAGCGCGTCACCGTCTCGGAGACGAGATGCCCGAAAAGTGTCTCGCGCCCGCGCAGCACGTAGAACTTGATCGGGTTGAGATGCTCCTCATCGGCCTTGTCGAGGATGTAGACGAGGTTGTCGATCGCCACGGTCTCCCAGATGTGGAGGCCGACGAGGATGTCCCCCTCGCGGATGCCCTGCTCGCTGGCCGGACCGCCGGGGCGCACCGACGTGACCGTGAGCCCGCCGCGGTAACGCGACTGGAGCTTCTGCACCGTCGGCGCGGGAATGGGCTCGACCCGCAGGCCGAGCTCGCGCCAGCAACGGACGTCGATCGGCACGGCGTCGCGCCGCATCGCGAAGAGCGGCAGCGAGATGCACTCCTCGGCGCCGGCTCGCACGACCGTGACGGGCACGCTGTCGCCGGCCTTTCGGCCGAGCAGCGCCCGCTCGATGTCGAACGGCCGGGCGACCGGCACGTCGCCGATCCGCACGATCACGTCGCCCGCCCGCACGCCGACGCTCGCCGCCGGACTCTCCCCCCGCACCGCCTCGACGACCGCGCCCCGCGAGCCATCCGGCCGGGCGACGATCCCGTGCCACGTGTGGTCGACCCGCTCGACCGAGAGAAGGGAACTCGCCACGTCGAGCACGCGGTCGATGGGAATGGCGAAGCCGATTCCCTGCGCGCCCGCCCTCACGGCCACGTTGATGCCGATGACCTCGCCGTTGATGTTGAGCAGCGGGCCGCCGGAATTGCCCGGATTGATGCTCGCGTCGGTCTGGATCAGGTCGTCGTAGCGCTGCGTGCGGCTCACCTCCACGTTGCGATGGAGGGCGGAGATGATGCCCCGTGTCACCGTGTGCTCGTAGCCGTAGGCATTGCCGAGCGCGAGCACCGTCTCGCCGATCATGAGGTCGCTCGACGTGCCGATCGTGATCACGGGCAGTGGCGTCTCGCTCGCGATCTTGATCACCGCGAGATCCGTGCGCGGATCGTGCGACACGAGGGTCGCAGACGTCGTGCGGCCGTTGGCGAGCGTCACCTCGATGCGCCGCACGCCCTCGACGACGTGGTAGTTCGTCACGACGTAGCCACGGGGATCGACGACCACCCCGGTGCCCATGCCGTTGACGCGGCGCAGCTCACCGCCTTCGTCGTCGTCGGACGGGGGGACGAACTTCTGTCCGTGGATGTTGACGACCGCATCGCGCTGCGATTCGACCGCGCGCACGATCGCGGTGCGGCGGAGGTCCTCCGCGCGGCTGGGTCGCGCCGCCGAAGCCGTGATCGAAACGGCCACGAGCGACACGACGACCCACGGACACCGCATGGCGGACGGACTCCCCCCGACCCCGAGACGCGGCGCCGCGATTGCACGCCACCACAGGTCGGAATCGGCCGGTTGCGGGCACAGGTTCCATGTCGGCAAGCCGCGGTCGGCAGAGTCAACCCAGACGGAACGTGGCGCTTCGCCAGGTTCCGCGGCCTGCGGCGTCAGCCCGACTTCCCCGGTCGTGCCTCGTCGCCACCGGCTGGCGGCGGGCGGCCCTGCTCGGCACCGATGAGCAGCGGCACCAGCTGCAGCGCGAGGAACACCGTCAGCGTCGCGAGCACGATGCCCGGCCAGGCGCCGGCGACCCGCTTCCCGAACTCCCAGCCGAATTCGCGGGCGATGCCGCCGACGAGCGTCGCGAGCACGAGCACGAACAAGCCCAGGAGGACCAGACCGCAGCCGAGGGACGCCATCGTGCCGCGAAACGTGCCGATCTCCGAGAACTCCTCGCGGTGCAGATCGACCGAGCGTCCCTTCACGAGACTGCGTGGCACGGTCTCGGCAAGCTCGATCGCCCGCGATGCGTCAGCCCACGAGGCGGCGGACACGCGGCCGAGTGGCCGGGCTTCCGCACCGAGGACCGCGCGATCCAGCACGGCACGCATGGCCTCGCCCCCGTCGAAGGCGGCGGTTTCCCCGGGCGGCCCCGACCACGTCCATGGTCCGTCATCCGGTGCCTCGACGACCACGCTCCCGCCCGCGTGCTGGAGCGTGATCGTCAGGCCGGACGGACCCCCGGGCCCCACCTGCCACCGCGCGGGCACCATGGTGGGGCCGCTGAAGCCGACGGCGAGCGTGCCCCACGCGGCGTCCGCATCGGCACCGCCGAGCGTTGCCAGCCGCGCCGGCTCGCCGACGAGCACCCGCACGAGATCGACGTCCCGCGCGAGTGATGCGAGCACCGCGTCACGGGTGCGGGATGCCATGCGGCGTTCCAGCCGCAGGGTTTCGAGCGGGCCGAGGCCCCCTCCGCCGGCCAGCGCGATCTCGACCGCCCCGACGAGGCGGGCGATGTACGGATGGAGACGGGCCGGGAGCCAGGGAATGAGCACCGCCCCGGAGTCGCGGCGGATCATGTCGAGCTCG
>CAIWZS010000180.1 GCA_903917235.1 uncultured Planctomycetaceae bacterium
CTCGATCCGCTTCATCGCGAGCACCTCACCGTCGGGCTTGCGGGTGAACTTGTAGGCCCCGTGACTCGTGCCGATCGCCACGGCGAGCGCGTCGACGCCCGTGGCCGCCACGAACCTCGCCGCCTCGTCGGGATCGGTGAGGAGCTGGTCGTGCGAGAGCTTGCCGGAGGCGCCGTGGCCGTCCTCGGCCTCCCCCTCGCCGCTCTCGAGCGACCCCAGGCAGCCGAGCTCGCCCTCCACCGACACTCCCTGGCGATGGGCCGACTGCACGACCTCCTTCGTCACCTTCACGTTGTAGTCGAAGTCGGCCGGCGTCTTGCCATCGTCCTTGAGTGAGCCGTCCATCATCACGCTCGTGAAGCCGTTGTCGATCGCGCTCTGGCAGGTGGCCGGCGAGTTGCCGTGGTCCTGATGCATCGCGATCGGGATCTTCGGGTAGAGCTCAGCCGCGGCGAGCATGAGGTGGCGGAGGTAGTTGTCCTGCGAGTAGCTGCGGGCGCCGCGGGAGGCCTGGATGATGACCGGCGAGTCGGTCTCCTTCGCGGCCTCCATGATCGCCTGGACCTGCTCCATGTTGTTGACGTTGAAGGCGGCCAGGCCGTAACCGTGCTCGGCGGCATGATCGAGCAGGATGCGCATCGGGACGAGCGGCATGGCGGGAGTCTCCGGAGGCGGGCGGGACGGCCGAGTCGCACAGGGGGCGCGAGCGCGGCGCGGTGGCGGGCAGCATACGGCAAAACCGACCGTGCTAGAATCCCGCGGTCGCGCCCCTCTCCGGATGACCGTCGATGGACCTGCGCCCGGTCACCGACCCGCTCAAGAGTTTTCTGTACGTCGCCGGGGGATGGGCCTGTCTCGCGCTCGCGATGCTGGGCGTCGTGCTCCCGCTCCTGCCGACGACCCCGTTCGTGCTGCTGGCGAGCTGGTGCTTCTATCGGGGATCCCCTCGCATCCACGCGTGGCTCCACCGGTCGCAGTGGTTCGGCCCGACCCTGGACGACTGGCACCACTACCGCGGCATCCGCCGCGGGCTGAAGCACCGCGCGATCCTGCTCGTCGGCGTGGTCGTCGCGGTGAGCCTGCTCTACAGCAGCCTGCCGTGGTGGCTGCGGTACGTCTTCCTGGCGGCCGTCGCGGCCGGGCTCTACACGATCTGGACCGTGCCCACGCTGCCCGACGACGCCCCCCGGGCCCCGCGCACGCTCGCGGAGTGAGCGGCCGGCCGTCAGGCGTCGATGTCGCCGGAGGGCTCCGGCAGCAGGAAGCTCGCGGCGAGGCCCACGAGACAGATCAGCCCGCCGACCAGGGCGGCGGCCGTGGAAAACGTGACGGGGGGGGAGCCGCCGGGCATCAGGCCGGCCAGCGCCGACGTGAGGGCGGCGGCGGACGTGCCGATCATGCGGCCGCCGATGTTGGCGGCGAAGCTCTCCCCGGTGCCCCGCAGGTGGACGGGGAAGACGTGGGGAAGGTAGTTGCCCCAGAACGAGAGCTGCGCGACGGTGCACAGCCCGATGAGGAACATGCCCACCGACATCGTGGTGACCGGAATCGTCCCGAGATGGATCGACTCGAGAGGAATCTCGAAGAAGGTCGTGTTGGGGACGCGCAGGAAAAACCAGAACACCGCCGGCACGAGGAGGAGCCCCGGAATCTGGAAGAGCCGGAGCTTCCATCCCCACGCGAGGCCGCCCGCGAGCACCACGGCCATCAGGCAGCGGCCCAGCAGACCTCCCACCTCCTGCACCTTCGTGTACTCGGACGCCACCTTCTGACCGTGACGCGCCATCGCGGGGCCGGCGACGGCGGCGAGCGCCTTCGGATCATCGGTTCCCTTCGCGATGGCCGCGGCCTTCGCCTGCTCCCCGAGCTCGCGGCCCTTCGCCTGCACCTCGGAAAGCCCGGGCACGACCTGCGGCATCTGCTGGATCGCGCCGAACGCGATGCCGAGGGTGCAGGCGAACCCGACGGTGGTGGCCAGGGTCGTGCGACGCAGCGCGGGCGAGAAGAGCTCCGCGATGCTCGGCCGGCGGAGCGTGCCCTCGTCGCGACGGCGGGCCCAGATCGGGGATTCAGGCAGGAACGGCCGGATCAGGATCAGAGGCAGGGCGGGAATCAGGCCGCTCATGAGCGTGTACCGCCAGGGCTCGTGCTGGTGCGCCGCCCCGATGGAACCGAGGAACGAGAGGCTCTCCGGGATCCGGATCGCCGGAAACGAGGTCGCATTCTCGACCGCGATGCCGTTGGCGACCGCCACGAGCAGCCCTCCGATCGACGAGAAGGCCTGCGTGTAGCCGAGCACGCGCTCGCGTTGCTTCGGATCGGGGAACAGCTCCGCGAGCCAGGCCACCGCCGCGACGAACTCCACGCAGACGCCTACGAAGACGAGGCACCGACAGACGAGCAGCATCCACAGGTTCGTGGAAAAACCGGCCGCGAAGGCGGCGAAGGCGTAGACGAGGATGCTCCACGTGAGCACGCGACGCCGGCCCAGCCGGTCGGTGAGATAGCCTCCGAGCAGGCCGAACAGCCCGCCGCAGAGGGCCGGCACGTAGAACAGGATGCCGACCCACCTGAGGAACCCCGGGCTGCCGGGCTGAAAGTTGCCGAGTTCGAGCAGCGCCGGCCGCGCGATGAGCGGCAGCATCAGCAGCTCGTAGATGTCGAACGCGAAGCCGATCGACGCGATGATGCAGACCAGCCAGCCGACCGTGGTCAGCCGACCCGTCGCGTCGGTCCCGAAGCCGGATGTCGAGGGTTTCGGTGCGCTCACGGGAAGGGCCTCCGGGACGACAGGGTGCGAAACGGTCGCACCACTGTACCTTCCCGCAGGGCATGCCCGAGCCCACCGCCCTCCACCGGCGAATGGGTGGCGACCCGGTCGCTCATTCGTTCACACCGCGACGCTGTCTCGAGGCGGCCGCACCGCTCACGGGCCGATGGACGGCGGGCACTTGGCGAGGAAGTCGCGGGGCCCACGCGTCGTGTAGTACGGGTACGCGACGGCTCCGCTCGGCGGACCGGCCGGGGTGACGGCGGCGTAGTCCGAGGCCTCGAGCGCGGCCTTTTCGGCCTCGGAGAGGTGATGCTTCGCGAGGCCGCCGTAGCGGCCGACGTGCGGACCCTTGCGGAAGCCAGGCCCCGCATGGCACGCCGCTCCTTGGCACGCGCCATCCCGGCAGGCCGGTCCACACTGCCCATCCTCGCAAGCGCCGGGCTCGCAGGCACCCTCGCGACAGGAGCCCTGGTGGGCATGATGCCCGTAGGGTCCGTCGGTGTTGAGCAGGAAGAGGCGATCGATGATCGAGCAGCCGGTCGAGCCGACGGCGAGCGTGGCGAGGGCGGCCAGGACGAAGGCGCGATGCATGGGAGGGATTCCCGCTGATGCCAGGGCCGGCCGGCGGCGAACCACCACCGCGCACGCACCCTCGCGACACCGGTGGTATCGGTCGTGCCTCCGACGCCGATTGAGAAAACCCTGCGGTCGGCAGGATGGGCGAACGGGGCGGCCTCCGCGGAGCGGACGCGCTCCGCCTCCCGCCCTGGGCGCCGTCGCCGGCCCCCTCACCCCGTGAAGCGGCTCACGATCAGCGAGATGTTCTGCCCGCCGAAACCGAAGCTGTTGGAGAGGGCTCGGTCGCATCGCGCCGGCCGCACCGCATTCGGCACGTAGTCGAGGTCGCAGTCCGGGTCGGGCGTCTCGTAGTTGATGGTCGGCGGGAGCAGGCCGTCGCGGATGGCCAGCAGGCAGACGATGACCTCCGTCGCACCGGCGGCGGCGATCAGGTGCCCCATCATGCTCTTGGTGCTCGATACCGGCACGGCGTCGGCCCGATCGCGGAACACCTTGCGAATGGCGAGCGTCTCGACCCGGTCGTTGACGTCGGTACTCGTCCCGTGTGCGTTGATGTAATCGATCGCGTCCGCCCCGAGGCCCGCGTCGTCGAGCGCCATCTGCATGCAGGCGGCCGCTCCGCGCCCCTCCGGATGCGTGTCGGTGATCCGGTAGGCATCGGCCGTCGAACCGTAGCCGACCAGTTCCCCATGGATCGTCGCGCCGCGGCGCTTCGCGTGCTCCAGTTCCTCGAGCACCACCATGGCGGCGCCTTCGCCCAGCACGAACCCGTCCCGGTCGCGATCGAACGGCCGACTGGCCCGCGTCGGTGCGTCGTTGCGGGTCGAGAGCGCCGTGAGCAGGTTGAAGCCGGTCACCCCGAAGGGATGGATCATGCTGTGCGTGCCGCCGGAAAGCATCACGTCGGCCTCGCCGCGACGGACGATCTCCGCCGCCTCCCCGATGGCCTGGCTGGACGCGGCGCACGCCGTGAGGCAGTTGAGGTTGGGCCCCTGCGCGTCGAACATCGCCGCGAGGTGGCCGGCGGGCATGTTCGGCTCCTGCTCGACCTCAGAGAGGGGATGGAGCGTCTCGAGTCCGAGCTTGGTGAACTTCGCCACGTCGAGGGTCTCCCCCTCGATCGCAGCCATCATCATGCGGGTGAAGGCCTCGAAGTCCTGCTGCCCTTCCCCACTGCCGAGATAGACGCCGAGTCGCGTCGGATCGGCCGCCAGGCCGTGCGGGAGGCCCGCATCATGCATCGCCTGGAGGGCGGCCCCCGCCGCGAACTTCGTATGGCGGCCGCAGAACCGCCAGCGATCCGCGTCCTGTCCCTCGTCCGTGATGTCCCACCCGCGCACCTCCGCGGCGATCTTCGTGGGGAACCGGCTGGCGTCGAAGAGCGTGGTCGGTCCCACCCCGGACGCGCCGGCGACGAGCTTCTGCCAGACCTGCTCGACACGCGTGCCCAGCGGCGTGATGCAGCCCACCCCGGTGATCACCACGCGTCGTCTGTCGGACCGCATCACCACCGCCTCCGCATCACCAGTCGGGCCGCGCGAGCGGCTGGCCGGCCTCGTCCCGGCCGACGTCATACATGTGCATCTGGTCGAGCCAGCGAAGGAGCTGCTGCGGCTCGAAGAGCTGGGGGACACCGTCGCCCGGCTCGAGATGGGCGAAGAACAGTTCGGCCTCCCCCTGGGTGCGATCGCCGACCGTGCTCACGACCTTGGCGAGCGAGCCGGTGGGCTTGAGATCGAGCACCTCCGCCTCGAAGCGGATGCAGTCACCGGGGACGGCATCGAAGTGGAACTCGGCCGCCGCCACCTTCGCCAGCACGACGCGACGGGCGTATTCGATGGCGTCCGCCACGAGCAGGCCCGCGGTCTGGGCCATTCCCTCGACGACGAGCGAATTGGGCATCAGCGGCATGCCGGGAAAGTGGTCGTGGAGGTGCTCCTCCGCCAGCGAGACGTTCTTGACCGCCACGGCCCGCCTGCCGCGAACGAACTCCTCGAAGCGATCGATCCAGAACCACCGCATTCGGTTGCTCCCCGCCGCCCTGCGACGAACACTCCGGCCCCGCCTGCCCGTCGCGCCTGCCCGTCGCGCCTGCCCATCGTGCCCAGAGCCACCGGTCGTCCCGAGCGACGCTCAGGCGACCTCGACCGCACGCCGCCGGCACGCAGCCGCCCGCGGTCACGCCGCCAGCTTGCTCTCCACGTACCGCACCATGTCGTCGACGGTGAGCGTGTTGGCGAAGTTCTGCACGCTGGGATTCTGCTCGAACTTCGTCAGGTTGGCGAACGGCATCCGGGACTTGAGTGCGGCGAGCCCAGCCGCATTCACCCGACCGTCGGACACGAATTCCGAACTGGAGAGGACATCCTCGGGGAACAGTTCGCCTCGGGAAATCTTGATCCCGAACGCCTTCTCCAGCCGGAAGACGATGTCGAGGAAATCGATCGATTCCGCACCGAGGTCACCCACCATCGTCGCGCTCGGGGACACATCTTCCTCGTCCACGCCGAGGGCATCGACGAGGGCGGCCTTCACCTTCTCGAATATTTCATCACGCGACGGCATCGACGGGCACCTTGGGGCAAACGGTGTTGGGGCAAACGTGGGAGCGAAACCGGAGAATGGGCAGCACCGCCGCAGGCGGCATGCCTCTCCCTGAAGGACCCCGGAAGCCGCGATCCTTCGACGACCGTTGTAATGCGGTCCCGGCGCCGTGGAAACCCGAATCGACGAAATTCGACACCGCGGCCGCAGGCGGGCGGCCCACGGCCGTCCTCGGTAGAACGGCCCCCACAAGGGGCTGGGGACGGTGAAAGTGGCCGAGACGACGAAGCCCCGCCGACGAAGCCCCCGGTGGACCCGCGCTCCCCTTCGCGAGCCCCAGAGCCGTGAAGACCCTGAGGCCGGGCGGCGTTTGGCGGGACCTTTTGGGGCTGCTAGCCGTCTCGCCGCCCGCCCGCGGGGACCGACGCCAGCCCCATCGGGATGCCGACCCGGACGTGGGGCTCCCTCGCCGCGGGAGGCGTGGCGGGGCCCTGCAGGATGGCCCAGAGCTTGCGGAGTTCCGAACGTACCCGGGCGTCGATCGCCGCGCCGTGCGGGCGTCGATCCGCGAGGTTGTAACGCTCGAGGACGAGTCGTGCGGTCAGGCTCGTGCGGTCCCCGACCCGGCCGCTCGCCTTCACCTTGGTGAAAGACTCGTCCTGATCGAGCACCTCGGCGGTGACCGTGAGCATGCGGCCGGGCTGCACGAAGTCCCCGTACTTCACGTTCCGCGCGGCCCGCAGGACGACGACGCTGTGAGCAAAATCCTCGCCGACGCGGATCGTCCACGCGGCCGCCTGCGTCATCGCCTCGAGCATCATGACGCCCGGAAGCACGGGAAACCTGGGAAAGTGATCGGCGAGGTACTCCTCGGAGAGCGCCAGTGCCTTGACGGCCGTGATGCTGCGTCCCGGTTCCACCGAAAGGACGCGATCGATGAGCGTAAATCGCACGACAGACCTCGACGCCTACGATCCTGCACCGGCCCGACGAGCAGGCCGGCACCGCGGGTTTGCCGCCGACCTGGCGACGGCCCGCCCGGCACTGTTTTTCACCGCGGGGGCCGTGGCCCGCCGAAAGGTCGGCAGTATAGGGGATCGAGTCCCGCCCACAACGTGCCGAGCTCGACTGTCACGGGTGGCGCGACGAACTGCCACGCTGACAGCCCGCGCCACCCGCGTTACCGGAATCCTCGCCCAGCGGGATCGGTGATCCCGGTTTTTCCGGCGAAGAAGACCCGGCCCACCGTCAGCCGCGATGACGCGGCCGATGGCACGCTGTTTGCATTTTCGGAGATCGGTTGGTTTTTGGCGGCGTCGCCGCGAGGTCCACACCGTTCTCCAGGAGTTGTGCCATGCCCACGATTCGTTCCGGGTTCGCGCACCCGTTCGAGGAACTGCGCGAGGAGTTCGACCGTCTCTGGGGTTCGCTCACCGCGACGCCGACCATGCGCGCGGAGTGGGCCGCGGCCTCCGGCGGTTTCCCGCTGGTCAACGTGGCCGAGAGTGACGCCGCGGTGACCATTGAGGCCGAAGTGCCCGGCCTCGACGTCGGCGACATCGACATCGCGGCGACCGCCGAGGAACTCGTCTTGAAGGGGTCTCGCCACGCATCCGCGCCGGACGGCGGCGACACAGGTTCCGGACGCCCGGTGACCTGGCATCGCCGGGAGCGTCTGGCGGGCGGCTTCGAGCGGCGGATCGCGATGCCGGTGGCCATCGACGCATCGCGTGTCGAGGCCAGACTCGTGAATGGCGTGCTGACGGTGACCTGCCCGAAATCGATGCAGGCGCAGCCGCGGAAGGTGGAGATTCGCACGACCTGACTCGATCGCACGACAACCCTTGACCGAACGAAAGGAGACTGCAGATGACCAGCGAGATGCGTGCACAGAACGGTGCGGCTTCCGCCGCGAGCCCGCGGCCGACGCCACGGGCGGCGGTCCGCAGTGAAGGGGCCTCGGCCTACACGCCCAATGTCGACGTGTGCGACTGTGGCACCGAGGTGCGAATCGTCGCCGACATGCCCGGCAGTTCCGCCGACGTGATCGACGTGGCGTTCGACGACGGGGTGCTATCGATCGCGGCGGCCGTGCCCGCCCGCGAGCTGCCCGGCACGCTCGTACGGCAGGAGTACGGCGTGGGCGACTACCGCAGGTCGTTCCGGCTCGGTGACGGCTTCGATGCGTCGCAGATCACCGCCGACCTCACCCGCGGCGTCCTGACCGTCCGGATTCCGCGGCTCGCGGCCGTGCGTCCGCGCAAGGTCGAGGTCCGGACCGGCTAGAGCACGCCGTGCACAGATGGAGCGACGACTCGGCAGCCCGAGGCGGGTGGGCGACGGGGGTCGACACCTGATTCACCGTCGGCTTCGTGGCACCCCGCCGGGTTGCCGCGAGCTATGCTGCGTGGCCGCGGGAGGTCGTCCCGCGGCCACGCTCGCTTCCGGTCACCTCCGATGCCACTCACGCTCTCGCTGCGCGACCTCGGGGCAGCCGCGCCGCTGGCGATCGATCTCGGTGGTGTCGTGCCACAGGTCGTCCGCGATCTCGACGCGTCGGCCATCGCCCGGCTCGAGGTGCGGGCCGACGGCGAGCCCGTGAGGCTCGGCGATGTGGCGTCGGTCGGCGGGTCTTCGGGCGACGGCACGATCGAATGCCTCGGCGACTTCGCCCGGGTGCATCGGGTCGCCGCAGGCATGACCTCCGGCGCGATCGTCGTGCGCGGCTCGGTCGGAAGGCACGCCGGCGCGGGCATGACGGGGGGCACGCTGACGGTCGAGGGGAGCGCCGGTGACTGGCTCGCCGCCGAGATGATCGGGGGCTCGATTCACGTCGCCGGGGACGCGGGTGACGGGATCGCCGGAGCCTTTCCCGGCAGTGCGCACGGCATGCGCGGAGGTCTCGTCGTGGTGTGCGGAAGCGTCGGGAGCCTCGCCGGCATGCGGCTGCGTCGCGGGATTGTCGCCGTGGGCGGTGACTGCGGCGACGCTCCCGCATTCGAGATGCGCGCAGGAACGGTGGTCGTCGGAGGGCGCATCGGCAGCCATCCCGGTCTGGGCATGCGCCGCGGCTCGCTCGTGGCGCTCTCCGATACGCCCGTGCCACCCCCGACGTTCGTCCGCGGGGCCGCCTGGTCGCCCGCCTTCCTGCCGCTCTTGCTCCAGCGACTCGCCCGCGCGGGCCTGCGCACCGCCGCCGAAGGGGTGCATGCGGGGTGCTGGCGGCAGTGGCATGGAGACGGTCTGACGGGAGGTCGGGGGGAGATTTTGCATCGCGTCTGACGAGGGCCCGGAGTCGGCGGATCACGGCCTTTCCCCGGGCCGCTTTCATCAGCGGGCCCCTTCCGCTAGCATTCGGAGTTCCCGGAATCCCGTCCCTCTCCAAGAGCGTCATGCCCACGATCAGCCAACTCGTCCGCAGCCGGCGGCGTCCGAAGCGGAAGTTTTCCAAGTCGCCGGTGCTCGACCGCTGCCCGCAGAAGCGGGGAGTCTGCCTGCAGGTCCGCACCATGACCCCGAAGAAGCCCAACTCGGCGCTCCGAAAGATCGCCCGCGTGCGGCTGTCGAACCAAAAGGAAGTGACGGTCTACATCCCCGGCGAGGGTCACAACCTTCAGGAGCACTCGATCGTGCTCATTCGCGGCGGCCGCGTTCGCGACCTGCCGGGCGTGCGGTACCACATCATCCGCGGTGCGCTCGACACGCTCGGGGTGTCGGGCCGCAAGCAGTCCCGCAGCCTGTATGGCGCGAAGAAAGGCTGACAGCGCTTCGCGATTCGACCAAGGACGACCCCTTGCAGCGCCCGGCTGCGGATCCCGGGCGGCAGACCTTCACCTTCGACAGCACCTGACGAGCGATCTCGACGATGGGAAACATCACCGCCAGCCGCGAACAACTCCGTCCGGACCCGCGTTACGGGTCGCTCCTCGCCAGCAAGTTCATCAACTGCCTGATGGAGGACGGCAAGAAGAGCGTCGCCCAGTCGATCTTCTACAAGGCGATGGACATCGTCGCGAAGAAGATCGGAGACGCCGAGCCGATCGAGGTCTTCCATCGGGCGGTCGAGAACGTGAAGCCTGCGGTCGAGGTCCGGTCGAAGCGGGTGGGCGGCGCCGCCTACCAGGTGCCGATGCAGGTCAACCGCAATCGGCAGCAGTCGCTCGCCATCCGCTGGCTGCTCGCCGCGGTGCGCGAGAAGAAGGGCCGGGCCACGTTCGAGAAACTGGCCGAGGAGATCGTCGCCGCCTACAAGCGCGAGGGCGCCGCGGTGACGAAGCGGGACAACGTGCATCGCATGGCGGATGCGAATAAGGCGTTCGCGCACTTCGCCTGGTGAACCAGGCGAAGTGCTCTTGCTGCACGTCTGCCGGGCCATCCTTGGCCCCGGCAGACTGACGGCTCGCTGCTAAGCAGCGAGAGGGATCGCCTCCAGGGCGATCCGCCTGGTGAACCAGGCGAAGTGCTCTTGCTGCACGTCTGCCGGGCCATGTGGCCGCCGCGGCCACAGCGAGGAGACTTTTGCCGCCCCCGAGCCGGTGCTCCATGGACGCCGGATGCGCTGGTGCGGGACCATTCGCGCGTCTGGAGGCATGCGCCGCAGGGGGGCGGTTGGGCGGTCATTTTTGGTATGACCGTGGGACAGTCGCGTCCGAGGAACCGCCCCATGCCCACCCCATCCTGCCTGCTGTCCACCCGCGACGTCGTCGATCTCTACTTCATGGAGCACCGTGCCAAGTTGCTCGACATCGCCGCGTTTCTCGACCGTCTCGACCGGGCCGCTCCCGCCCCGTCGCATGCGGCCGATGGGCATGACGATGTCCGGGTGCGGGCGCTGCGTCGGGCGATCCCCCTGCTCCTCGACGGCGCGCCAGACCGCGTCCGCCGGATCCTCGAGCTCTTGAGTGACCATTCACGGGACCCGATCGCCGCGGCCCATACGCAGTCGGCCCTCGGCGCCGATCCCCGAGGCGACTACTGACCGACCGCTCCGCACACGCTTCCCCCTCACTCTTTCGCCATGGCCTACATCGATCCACACATCCACATGGTGAGCCGCACGACCGACGATTACCGCCACATGGCGGCCGCCGGCTGCGTCGCCATCACGGAGCCCGCGTTCTGGGCCGGTTTCGACCGCGGCAGCCCCGAGGGCTTCCGCGACTACTTCCGGCAGCTCACCGAGGTCGAGCCGAAGCGGGCGGCCGCGCATGGCATCGCGCACTTCTGCTGGCTCTGCATCAATCCGAAGGAGGCGGAGGACGTCGGCTTCGCCCGCGAGGTGATGGCGCTCATTCCCGACTTTCTCGACCGTCCCAACGTCCTCGGCATCGGCGAGATCGGACTCAACAAGAACTCACGGAACGAGCTGGAGGTGCTCCAGGCTCAGATCGACATCGCGAGGCGGCACGATCGGCTCATCCTCGTGCACACCCCGCACCTCGAGGACAAGCTCAAGGGCACGCGGCTCACGATGGACGCCCTGCGGGACGCCGGCATCGATCCGGGTCGCGTTCTCATCGATCACGTCGAGGAGCACACCGTCGGAGAGGTGCTCGACCGGGGCTTCTGGGCGGGCATGACGCTCTACCCCGACAGCAAGTGCACCCCGCAGCGGGCCGTCGACATCATCGAGTGCTGGGGGTCGGAGCGGATCTGGATCAACTCCGCCGGTGACTGGGGGCACAGCGACCCGCTCTCCGTGCCCAAGTGTCATGTCGAGATGCGACGCCGCGGGCACCTCCAGGCGCTCGTCGACCGGATCAGCCTGCATAATCCCGCGGCGTTCCTCGGCCAGTCTGCCCGGTTCCGGCTTCCCGGTTGAGTGGTCGTGACCACCCTCGAGCCCGTCATGCTTCACGCCCCCGAGATCGCGGCCGACGTGCCGCACGTGCAGCTCCTGCTCGACTCCTTCGGCCGCCTCCTCGGCCGCGAACTCGTGCCTCGCGAGGGATCCGCGAAGGAGCAGGCCCGCTGCCTCTTCACCGCCGCTTTCGTCGTCGTATCGCACGGCGTCGAGGCCGACCCGTTGCTCACCTACGGGAATCGGGCGGCGCTCGACCTGTGGGAGATGACGGCGGCCGAATTCCGCGGCACGCCATCCCGGCTCACGGCCGAACCGGTCCACCGGGACGAGCGTGCCCGGCTCCTCGAACGAACCCGCCGTGACGGCTTCGTGGACGACTACCGCGGAATCCGCATCTCGCGCACGGGCCGCCGCTTCCTCATCGAACGGGCGATCGTCTGGAACCTGACCGACACCGACGGCACGCTCCGTGGCCAGGCTGCGACGTTCGCCGAGTGGACGCCGCTCGCAGGATGACCGGGACTCGTGCTTTCCCGGCCCGATCGCCCTTCAGTCGGGGAGCGGACGCCCCTTCGTCTCGGGGCCGAACCAGACGAGCACGACGCCGACGAGATAGATCGCCACGAGCACCGATCCCGCCTTCGGAAAGCTGCCGTCGAAGAAGGCCATCAGGGTGGCGGTCTGCAGTCCGCCGATCGCCGCGATGATCCGTCCGAAGTTGAACGCGAAGCCCTGCCCCGTCGCCCGCACCGCCGTGGGAAAGAGCTCCGGGAAGTAGAGCGGAAAGAAGCCGTAGAACGACGCGCTGATCCCCCCCGCGGCGAACGCGGCAAGGAGGAACGACGCGCCGTATGCGTCGTGGCCCTGGTAGAGCCAGAGCGCCGCGGCGATCGTCGCGAGGCACAGGATCGTGAACGTGGGACGCCGTCCGATCCGGTCGGCGACGAGCGCGGTGAGGAACGTCGACAGGATCGCCCCGAGCGCGGTGGCGATCTGCGAGTACTCCTTCGCGTGCGGCACGTCCTTCCCCGCGAGCTCCATCGCCCAGCGGGGAATCCACTGGATCGCCCCCCAGGTGCCGAGGAGCGTCACGCCGGCCAGCCCCGCGCCGAAGAGCATCCGACCCACGACGGTGCGGCCCGACCCCGCCGGCAGTGATCCGGCCCGCTCGGCCCGATCGAGGTAGCGCAGCACGGGATAGAGATAGCCCGCGGCCGCGATCAGGAGGCCGGCCACCGTGACCGCCGTCGCCCACGCGGGCGGCAGCCCGGCCGGCGACCACGCCCAGATGATCGAGAGCGCCGCCCCGCCACCGACGAGCACGCCGAGGAGATCGGCCTTCATCCAGTGCGACGTGGCGCCGCGCTCGTTCTCGGCCTCCCACTTCTCCGATTCCGGCACCCAGATGCGGATCAGGAAGATGAGGAGCGCCGGCAGGGCGCCGCTGATCATGAGCAGCCGCCAGGCCGAGTTGGCCACGAGCTGCGTGACGACGGTCTCGGAAAGTCCCATGCCCGTGAGCAGGGACCGCGTGCCGTCGATGACGCTGCCCAGGCCGAGGCTGAGGAGCGCCACGAGCAGGAAGCCGACGTTCGCCGCCGCGCCGATGAGGCCCGCGGTGACCGCCCGCGACTTGCCGGGCCAGATCTCGTTGACGAGCGCCACGCCGAGCGACCATTCCCCGCCCATGCCGAGCGACGCGATGAAGCGCAGCGCGGCGACATGCCACGCCTCGGTCGCAAAGCCGCACAACCCGGTGAAGACCGCGTAGGTGAAGATGCTCAGGGCCATCGCGCGCACGCGGCCGATCACGTCCCCCAGCCAACCGAACAGCACGCCCCCGGTCGCCGCCCCCACGAGGAAGACGGCGATGATCGCGCCGAACCACTTGTCGGCATCCCCGGGAGCCGCGCCGGCCCCGAGGAGATCCTTGATGGCCGGGCCGCCGATCAGCGGGAAGAGCCCCATCTCGAAGCCGTCGAAGAGCCATCCAAGGATGGCCGCCACGAGGGCCGCATTGCGGCCGAACGCCGACGCAGAGCGATGGGTCATGCGCGCACCTCGAAACCGGACCGCTGCGGCCGCGACCGCAGGGCGTCGGCCTCGGAATCGTCCGGAAAACGCTCCGCCTCGGGGTCCCACCGGAGCGTCCGGCCGAGCCGGCAGGCGATGCCGCCGAGGTGGCAGGTCGTCGCGCTCCGATGCTGGCTCTCGACGTCGGAGATCGGCCGCCGCCGTGACGCCACGCAGTCGAAGAAGTTGCCCATGTGGTTCTTGATCGCCTCGATCTTGCCCGACCGCTCGGGCCGGGAGGTGTTGTCGAAGTCGTAGAGCGAAAACGATCCGCGTCCGAGGGGATGCGCGGCGAGTTCGTCGACGGGCCTGCCCGAGAGGTTCTCCCGATTGACGAAGAGCCGGCCCGCGGTGCCGGTGAAGAGGATGCCGTTGCGCCCATGATCGGCGACCGTCATCTCGACACCGTTGGCATAGCGGTAGCGCACCGCAAAATCGACCGGCACGGTGTAGCGATCAGCCGGGGCGGTGCCGGCGACCGGCTCGCCGAACCGTGCCGACCCCTCCACCTCCACCGGCAGCGAGCCGATCGCCCACTGGGCGATGTCGAGGTGGTGCGCGCCCCAGTCGGTGATCTGACCGCCGGAGTAGTCGAGCCACCACCGGAACGTGTAGTGGCAGCGCTCGGGCACGTAGGGAACGTCCGGCGCCTGCCCCTGCCAGAGGTTCCAGTCGAGGGCGTCGGGGACCGGCGCCGTGTGGAACGGTCCGCCGGCGACGTTGCGACCGAGCACCACCTCGACTTTTTCCAGCGTGCCGATCCGGCCCTGCCGCACCATCTCGACGGCCGTGCGAAAACGATGATCGCTGCGCTGCCACGAGCCGACCTGCACGACCCGTCCGCTCATCTCGACGGCGCGACGGATCGCCCTGCCCTCGTCGATCGTGAGGGTCAACGGCTTCTCGCAGTAGACGTCCTTCCCCGCCTGCACCGCATCGACGATCATTTTGGCGTGCCAGTGGTCGGGCGACCCGATGAGCACGACCGCGACCCGCGGGTCGTCGAGCACCCGGCGGTAGTCGACGTGACGATCGGCGGCCGCGACGTCCGCGTAGATCGCCTCCGGCGACAGGCCCGTCTGCTTGGCGACGTTGCCGTCCACGAGCGACAGGTCCAGCACCCGACGATCGGCGTCGGCCAGCGCGACCACGCGGCCATGCGCCCTGGCCACGGCGGCGATGACGGACCCCTGGTAGCGGGCGCCGACCACGCCGATTCCGGGGCCGTCCGCCGGTGTCGAAGCGGGCTGACCGGCCGGACGGCCCGCGGGATCACCCGCATGCACGAGCCGGTGCGTCGTGCAGAGCGCGGCGAGTCCTGCGGCCCCCGTGAGCCAGCCCCGGCGGTGGAGCGTGCCGGTGCGGGTGTGCATGATGGGCCATCCTCCTCCGACGTGAATGTCCAAGGATACCCCGCAGGCACCGACGAGTCGCCCCCGGGTCACGGCGGCGGCGTGTCGCCAGCCGATGCCGTTCCCTCCGCCCGCGTCCCGCACACCCGGCACCCCGATCGCGCAGCGATCTCGACCTGCCGACAGGCGAGCGTCGTGACGTCGAGCACGACGAGCCGGCCGGCAGCCGCCGGTGCGGCGCCGGCGAGGATTCGCACCACCTCGACCGCGGCGAGCGCGCCCGCGACTCCCGAGACGGCGCCGAGGACGGGAAACTCCCGCTTCCACTGCGGCGGCGCCTCGGGGCAGAGGCAGGCGAGGCAGGGTCCGCCGGGCGCCACCGTGAAGATCCGCACCTCCATGTCGTACATCGCGGCATCGACGAGCATGACGCCGGCCGAGACGGCCGCCGCGTTGAGTGCCAGTCGCTCCGTGAAGAGCGGTGCCGCGCCGACGGCCGCCGCACAGCCCACGACGAGCCGACTCGCGTTCGCCTCCGACACGTTCTCGCCCACGGTCTCCACGACGACGTGCGGATTGAGTGCCGCGAGCCGCTCGGCCGCGACCTCGATCCGCGGCCGGCCCAGCTCGGGCGTGGACATGAGCACCTGCCGGTTCAAGTCGTCCCGGCGCACCGGGCCTGCATGCGCGAGCACGAGCCGCCCGACGCCAGCGGCCGCGAGGTAGAGCGCCGCGGTGCCCCCCACGCCACCGATGCGTGACACGAGGACGCTCGCCTGCTTCAGCCGACGCTGGCCCGCCACGCCGAGATCGGTCACGCCGAGCTGCCACGCATACCGGTCGAGTTCGGCAGGCGAGAGCAGGTCGTCGGCGTCGACGGGCGGCCGAAGGTGTCGCATCCGTGTCAGCCTCCGGCCACCGGCGGGAGGAGCAGCACGGTCGCGTGGTCGCCGATGACCAGCGCCTCACGCGCGTCGCCCGGCACCGCACGGCCATCGATGACGACCACCAGCGTCGGCTGGATGCGGCCGTCGGCGGTCAGCAGGTGCGGCCGCAGCGCCGGCGGACCCAGTGCGGCCAGGGAGGCGACGAGACCGCCGAGCGAGGTGCCCGCGTCCACCTCGACCTCGTCCGCATGCCGGCCCGCCGCCGCACGCACCTGGCCCGTGTATTCCACGCGAACGGTCACGCGTCGTCTCCAGCGGCCGCGAGCGATGCCAGCGGTCGCGCCGTGACCACCCCGCGCTCGATCACGTAGAGGATATCCGCCAGCCGTCGCGCCTCGTCTCGCGAGTGCGTGACGTGGAGCGTGGTGACGCCGTGCTCCCGCTGGATCCTGCGAAGCAGCACGCAGAGGCGGTCGCGGGTGGCCTCGTCCACGGCGGCGAGCGGCTCGTCGAGCAGCAGGAGCCGTGGCCGGAACGACAGCGCCCGCCCGAGCGCGACGCGCCGCGCCTCGCCACCGCTCAGGTCGCGCACGCCACGCTCGACGAGGTGGGCGATCTCCAGCGACTCGGCCAGCGTGGCGACGCGGGTCGCGATCTCCGCGCGGGGAACGCGGCGCACGCGTAGGGCGAAGCCGAGGTGATCCCGCACCGACATGGTGGGAAAGAGCGCGAGATCCTGGGGCACGTAGCCGATGTCCCGCGCCGAGAGCGGAGCCCCCGTGATGTCGATCCCGTCGAGGCGGACCGCTCCCGCCGTCGCCGGACGGAGTCCACAGATGCCCTCGAGGAGCGTTGTCTTGCCCGACCCGGTCCGGCCCATCAGCACGCCGTAGCCGCCCGACGGCACCTCCAGGTCCGCCGCGGCCAGCCGGAACCCGCCGCTCCGCACGGTGAGACCGCACACCTCGATCATCACGCCACCTTCCCGCCGAGGAGCCGCACGATCGCGAGCACGACGATCGCCGCCGCGATCATGATCAGCGACACGGCCACCGCGGCCTCCAGCTGGCCGACGCTCAGCTCGAGAAACACGGTCGTCGAGAGCACCTCGGTGCGCATCCGCGTGGCACCGGCGAAGACGAGGATCGGTCCGAACTCGCCGAGCGACCGCGCCCACGCGATCGTGAACGCGGCCACCACCCCCCGCCACGCCTGGGGCAGCACCACGCGGCAGAACGCCTGATCCCGGCGGCAGCCGAGCGTCCGCGCCACCTGCTCGGCCCGCGGATCGATGCGGTCGAACGTCAGCTGCAGCGAGTGCGCCGCGAACGCACAGGCGACGGCGAACTGCGCGATGACGACGGCGACGGGCGTGTAGGCCACCCGCATGCCGAGGTGCCGCTGCGCGAGCGACTCGAGGGTCGCCCCCGCGACGGGCAGGTGGAACAGGATGAGCAGGCTCAGTCCGAGCACGAGGGGAGGCAGCACGACGGGGATGTCGAGGACGGCCTCGACGGCACGCCGGCCCGGGAACTCGTGCCGCGAGAGCAGGTAGGCCAGCGGCATCGCCACGACGATCGAGAGCAGGGCGGCGATCGTGCAGGTGACGAGCGTGAGCTGCACGGCGAACCGGATCTCGGGCTTCGCGAGCGCCTCGAGCAGGTGACGCGGCGACGTCGAGAGCACGTCGGCGGCGAGCAGCGCCACCACGAGGAGCACGTAGACGCTGCCGAGCGTGATGAACGCGGCATGAAAGGGCCAGTCGGGTCCGGCCCGATACGGTCGTTCCGTTCGGCCGGGCGGCACCGCGCCGGGAGGCGGCGCCTCGGCACCGGCCGCCGGATCGTCCGCAGCACGTCTCATCGCGTCGTCCCGACGCCGACGCCGTCGCCGAGCCAGCGGAAACCCTCGGCCTCGAAGATCTCCCGCGACTCGGCCGTCTCGATGGCGGCCAGGAGCCGCATGGCCAGCCGTCGATGGGTCGATCCTGTCGCGACTCCATAGGGCTGATTGGCGATCGAACAGGACAGCCCGTCGATCCGCACCGCGTCGAGCACATCGCCCGAGCCGGCGGCATTGGAGAGGTAGACGACCGCGGCATCGAGCGAGCCGCTCCGCATCTGGTTGACGAGCATGTCGCCGGTGGGGGTCTGCACCACGACGTTCTCCATGAGTTCGGACCGGAGTCCGGCCTCGGTGAAGGTCCGCTGCGTGAGCCAGCCCATCGCGCACTGCTTCTCGTGGCCGATGCCCACCCGCAGGCCGGGTTTCGTGAGGTCGGCGAGGCTGCCGACGCCGAGCGGATTGCCCTTGGCCACGAGGATGACGAGTTCGTTCTGCGAGACGACCCGCGACTCGGGAAAGAGATCCCCCACCTGCGTCATGAACTCCGTGTCGCAGGCGAAGTAGGCGTCGGGTACGCGTCCGGCCCGCATCTGGGCGACGAGGATGCCGCAGCCGTTGTAGACGCGGGTCACGCTGACTCCCTCGCGTGCCTCGAACTCCGCCACCGTGCGCTCGAGCGCCGGTCGCAGCATCGATCCGGCGTAGAGCACGACCTCGGGATCGGGATCCCACGCATCACCGGGCAGGGGCGTGAAACCGTGCTCTCGGTAGCGGGCGAGGCCGCGATCGCGCGCGGCACAGAACCGGGCGAAACGGTGGGCCCGTGCCGAGCGGGCCGACCCGGCGGCCGCCTCGCCCCGCGGGTCGGCCGGCTCGACGACGGCGACGCCCACGAGCGACACGACGTCGGCGAACTCCGGCACGCGCACCCCCTCGAGGTTGTCGAAGTCGTGAAGCAACGCGTCGTAGACGATCGCCGCATCCACCGACCCGAGCTTCACGGCCGTGGCCGCCTCGGTCACCGTCGTCGTGACCACCGCCGCACGCTCGGCGAGCGGCCGCCACCGGCCCACGGGATCGAGCGCCGCACGGACGACCGCGCCGATCGCGGCCGCATCGGGGTTGGCGATCGCGAGTCGCAGTCCGGGATCGAGCAGGTCGTCGAGCGCGTCGATGCCCCGCGGATTGCCGCGAGGGACGGCGATCAGCGGCCGCATCTCCGCGAGCGGATAGTCCGCCGCGACGAGCCCGCGCTCGCGCGCGATCGACATGAAACGATCGTCCGCGGGGAGGTAGAGATCGGCGGCGCGCACCACCTCGAGTCCGGCGAGAAGCGCTTGCGACGGTCCGTACTGGGCCACGACACGTCCGCCGGTTTCCGCGGCGTAGTCGGCCATGATCGCCTCCATCACCGAACGGTTGCTCGCGGCGCAGGCGATCACGAGCGGCTCGTCGTCCCGCACGCGCGGGTCGCCTCGGTCGATCGCGCCGCATCCGGTCAACGCCGCCAGAAGCGGGAGCAGGAGCGGCGGCAGAACACGACGGAGGACGACGCGGCGGCACATGGGCGATCAGCGGGCTCGGCCGGGGGCGAAACCGGGAGGAATCGGCACGGGACGCGGCAGGCCGTTGCCGGGGCCACGCGTCGGCGGCGGGGGTGGCTCACCGCCGAAGAGCCGCTCGTCCCACGATGCCGCGAGGAGGAGGTCGAACCCCGGGGCGAGCTGCTTGGCCTGGCACGAACACGCGCCGCAGAGGAATGCCGTCGTGGTGGCGATCGTGTCGGCATCGAGGTCGGCGGCGGGCATGACGTGGGCGACCCGACCCCTGCCGAAGACGGCCGCCACGAGTGCCGCGTCGTTGTGATCGATCTTCTCCGCGGAGAGATGGGCCGCGAGCGTGTGCCGCAGCAACGCGGCATCGGCGGCGGCGGAGTCGGCCACGAGCACGGAGAAACGCACCTCGAGAGGCACTTCGGACAGCAGTTCCGACCCGGGCAGGCCGATCCCCCGAGGCAGCGGCGTGTCGGCGGCCACGAGCGGCAGTTCGGACTCGAGCAGGGCGCGCGTCCGCTCCGTCTCGCTGGGATCGGATCCCGGCACCACGAGCCACACCACCGCATCGCCCCCGAGCAGGCGCCGTACGAGCTCGCGCTGGCTCGGTCCACCGGCGACCACGCGTGCGGCCTCGGCAGCCGTTCCCTGCCAGAGGATCGCGTCGCCGCGGGGCGCGCGGATCGTCACCCGCGCCGTGTCGGTCGCTCCGGGTCTCCGTTCGACCGTGTAGTTGCCGGAGCCACCGTTGCCCGCCGCACCATCCTCGAGCTGGCCCAACGCCGCCCGATCATCGTCGCCGAGCGATCCGGGAAGGGCCGCCTCGATCCGAAACGGATCGGCCGGCCACCGCTCGAGCGCGTACCGAAACACCGGGATCGAACAGGCCGAGGCCCCGACCTGCGCGAGCAGGACCACGACTACGGCACCGGGAACCGTCCGCGCGATGCCGCTCATCGACGTGGCCCATGACACACGATCCGTCCGTCGGTCGTCGATGCGTAGATGCGACCCGCCGCCGCGACCACGCCGTCGAACACCGGAAGAAAGTCCACCTCGAGCGACTGCACCTGGCTGCCGTCGTCCAGTGATACGACGCTCACACGCCCACCCTCGGCCCCGCCGAGGGCCGCATCCTGCCTCGCGAGCGCCTCGACCATCCCCGCATCTCCGGCGGCGAGCCCCCGCAGGGCCTCCTCGGAGTCGACGAGGTCCGGAGGACCGGCGACGAGGAGTGCATCTCGACCCAGCACCATGCCCCGCGCGAAGATCGGCACGAATCGCGTCCACTTCTGGTCGAAGGCGAGACCCTTCGCGGCCTCGGCGCCCGGCCCGGCCTTCGCGCCCGCCGGCCCACCGCCCGCCGCCGCAGCGCGGGTCCGTGACGGAAAGACGACCGCCGAGCCGATGCGGCCCTTGCCGGTGGGCAGGTCATGCAGCCCCGCGGCCGCGACGCCACCGACGGCCCCCGACGTGTCGCGGGCGTTGCCCGCATCGAACGTGAGCGCGAGCACGGCTCCGGCGAGCGTGCGCCGCGACGCCTCGGGGTCGGCATGCGCCGCGGCGATCTCCGCGGCCGTGAGCTCCCGGTGGAAGATCCGCACCTCGTCGAGCGCACCCGCGAGCGGCGTGTCGGAACCCTCGCCTCCGACCACGCTGCCCGTGTCGCCTCCCAGATCGAGCCCGGTCTTCGGCGTGTCGAGCAGGCCGGGACCGGGCCCTGCCGCGACCTCGCGACCATCCAGGAAGAGCCGGAGCGTGCCATCCGCCGCGAGCATCCCCACGACATGATTCCAACCGTCGGCGAGCCGGACGTCCGCCGCGAGCGTGCCGAGCCGCTGGTCGGACCGCACCCGGAACACCGGCCGGCGCTGCTCGATCGCGAGCGCATAGCCCTGTGCCGCGCCGCCATGCGCGAGGATCGTACCATTGGGCTTCTCCGGCCTGACCCACGCCTCGACCGTGACCGGCACGCCCCGCGGATCGATCGCCGCCGCGGGCTGAAACGAGACGACCGGCGTCGATGCCGCGCCGCCCCTCCGCGGCGGCAGGCTCACGGGCTCCGCCACGACGGCGTCGCGGCCCGCGGCGAAGAGCTGATGCTCCAGCGGCGTCGTCCACTTGTAGTACTGCGGCTGCCGCGCGTAGCCGAACACGTCGGTGTCGTTGAACGCGAGGATGCGGCCCGCCGGCGTGTACTTCCCCGCCTGCCAATAGCCGTTGTGGCCGCCGGCGAAGTTCCTGCCATAGACCCAGTAGGAGCGGTGAAACCAGGTGTCGTCGAGGAAGCCCGTCGGCGCGTACAGGTGCCGCCCGGCCCCGGCCTGGGTGCTCCCCTGGCGCGCCGCATCACCGGACACCGGCCCGATCCCGACCCGTCGCCCGTCACGGTCGAACGCCTGCGAACGCAGGAAAATCCGCTCACCGTCGAACGAGAGGATGTCGGCGAGACCGGCGGGCATCTGGAGCACCGCGATCCGTGCCTCGATGGCCCCCCCCGTCTCCGGATCGCGGTCGTCGAGGATCGTCCGCGAGACCACCGCGCCGGAACGCGGGTCGAGTCGCACGTACTGCATCCCATCGTCGAGGAAGCACGACCGGCCGACGACGACGTGGACGAGGTCGTCCACCACGAGCACGGTGCCGTGGACGGGCCAGACCGATTCGAGCTGCTCGAGCGCCATGAGCCGGCGGTCGGACGGCGCCGCGAAGAAGCGCCAGGCGAGCGCGCCATCGGAGGCCCGCAGGCAGTACACGGCCCCGTCCGCCGATCCGAAGAGCACGCGCCCCTGCCAGATCGTCGGAGGCGAGTCGATGCGACCGCCGGCGGTGAACGACCAGCGTCGGCCACCGCTCACCACGTCGATCGCGTGGATCGCGTGCGCGTCCACCTGCGCGACGTAGAGGGTGTCGGCGACGACCACCGGCTGCGAGAGGCGACCGCCGATCACCACCTCCCAGGACCGATCGAGCGTGCCGGGCAGCGGATCGGGGCTCGCGCCGCTGCGGGCGGCGTCATGGCGATAGGTCGGCCAGTCGGACGGGGTCTGCGGGGCCGCGTCGAAGGGGCCGTCGAACGCGGGGCCACGGGTCAGCCGGGCGTCGTCGGCGGGGCGTGGTGGCGGTGCCGCGCGCTGCGCGGCGAGCGCGTTGAACCCGCTGAGCTTCGTTTCCGGATAGCAGGCGCAGTCGTGCGGCGGGGCGTAGAGCAGCCCGTTGCAGGGAAGCACGCCATAGAGGCAGCCGCCGCGCACCCAGTGGTTGGTGTCCCACGTCCGCTTCTCGGTGTCGACGAACTCGATCCCCGTACGCGACGGAATGAGGAACCGGTCGGTGCCCTTCGCGATCGAGCAGCGGTGGTGAAACCAGTACGTGTCGACGTCGGGCGGAAACTCCACCTTCACCTCGCCCGTGAGGATGTCCCGACCCTTGTAGATGCCGCTGTCGCCGCCACTCGTCGTGGGCGCGACCCAGACGAGGCCGTTGCTCACCATGAGATCCTGTGGCGACTGATAGCCCGACGGGGCGTGCTCCGTCTCCCAGAGCTGCCGGCCGTCGGCCGTCGCGTACCCGCGCATCCTGCCCTCGCCGCCGGCGTAGAGCACCACCTCGCCCTGCATCACGAGCCGCGGCCCGAAATTGAAGGGGATCGCCTGCCGTCGCGGAGCCGGCGCGCTCGCCCACCGCTCCTCGCCGCTCGACCGCTCGACGCACACGATCCGCTCCCCGTCATGCCAGGCGACGCCGCCCGCGTTCGCACACAGCGTCAGCGGCACGACCGGACCGGTGCGCGTCCAGAGCACGCGGCCGCTCTCCGGTTCGATCGCGCGGACCTCACGCGGCTGCTCGTTCCAGAGGAACTCCCGCTCCACGCGCCCCTGATCGCCGACCGACGCCGCCGGCCGGAACGTGTCGAGCTCCGAAGGGCCGCGATTGACCAAGAGCAGGAGCACGCCCCCGTCGAGGATGATCTCCTCGGTGGTCACCGTGTCCGCGTACTCACGGACGACGCGGCCGGTGCGGCCGTCGAGGCGCACGAGCGGCGCATGGAGTCCGAGCGTCGCGAACACGTCGTCGCCGAGCGCCACGAGGCGGCGGGTGAGCTGCGTCGGGCCGCTCTTCAGCGGCCACATGTGGTCGTGCCACACGGGAATCGGCACGCTCCAGAGGGGCGTGCCGTTGAAGGCGTCGCGCGCGAGCAGCCGCCACTTCGCCGGCAGTTCGATCGCCGTCCGCGAGCCCTCGTCCTGGATCATGTACAGGCGGCCGTTGGCCGACACCATCGAGGTCAGGCTCGCCATCCGGTCGTGGTGCCGCGACCACCGTGGGCTGCCGACCCACTGGAGCGAGCGCGGCGGACCGACGAGCGTGTCGTGCGCGACGGGATTGCCGGACGCGTCGTGGAAGTAGTGCGTCCACTCGTCCATCTCGACGGGCCACGGCTTCACCCGCCTTGTCCAACCCTCGGCGCCCCGGATGAGCGCGACACCCCGTGGACAGAGCACCCGGTCGATCTCCTCCGCCGCGATCCGGTCCGCGTGCGCCGCCTCCACGACGAGCAGGTTCACGAGACCGTCGACGTACGGCAGGTGCGTGCCGTCGAAGTGGTCGGCGCTCGCCGGCCCGTTCAGGCCCGCCGCGACGAGCCGCGCCCGTGCGGCGGCGACCGCGGTGGCGGAGGTGTCGAGGCCGTGGACCTGCACCGCCGCCACGCGCGCACCCCCGGCGATGCCGTCCACGTGCGGCGTATCCCGGGCGAGCGCCTCGAGGAGGCCCCCGTCGCCACATCCCACGTGCACGGCGAATCCACCCGCGAAGCCCGAAGCGGCGAGGATCTCGGCCGCCTCCCGCCCTCGCGCCACGACCCCCGGCACCGCGTGCAGCAGCATCACGGCCGCCACGGCGGCGCGTCGCCCCAGGCCGCGGCTCCCGCCGTCCCGCCCGCGTCCTGATCCGCTCCGCATCACGTGCCTCCTCAGTGCAGGGTGAGCCGCAGCGGCGGCAGCAGTTGTGGCCGGCCCGAGAGCACCTGCCTCAGTCCCCGGGCGCCGCGGACGGCCTCCTCGAGCGCCGGCACACCCGCGGCCCGCGAGAGGAGCAGGCCCACGACCGGATCACGTCGTGCCGCATCGGCCGCTCCGAAGAGCTCGTCGAACAGCCCGCGCGGCTCCGGCAGCAGCATCCGCTCGAGCTTCTCGTCGGCCGGGACCTGCGCGAGCCGACGCGCCTCGTCGATCGCGTCGTCGAGCGTGCCGAGACGGTCGACGAGCTTCGCCTCGAGCGCCATGCGCCCGGTGAAGACGCGGCCCTCGGCGAGGCCCTTCACCGTCTCGACCTCGAGGCCGCGGCCGGCCGCCACCTTCGACGTGAAGAGCCGGTAGATGTCCTGCATCGTGCCCATGAACGCCTCGCGCTCCGCGGCCGTGAAGGGATGCTGCGGCGAGAGCCATCCTGCATTGCGACCTCGGCTGACGACGTCCGTGCGCACGCCGACCTTCTCGAGCGCACCCCCGACGGCGATCTTGCCTCCCACGACGCCGATGGAGCCCGTGAGCGTCCCGGGTGAGGCGACGATGCGATCGGCCCCGACGGCCACGTAGTAGCCGCCACTCGCCGCCGTGTCCGACAGGCTCGCGACGACGGGCTTCTTCGTCCGCTGGGCCTCGCGCCAGATCAGGTCGCTGGCCAGTGCGGATCCTCCGGGCGAATCGATGCGCAGCACGATCGCCGCCACGGCCTCGTCCTCCGCCGCCGTGCGAATCGCCTCCACGATCGTGTCGGCTCCCGCCCCCGGCATGGCGAGAAGCTCGTCGGATGAGCGACCCTCGCTGATTTCCCCCACCACGTGGACGATCGCGATCGTGCGGCCCTTGCCACGCGCGGCCTTCGCGCCGCCTCCGGAGACGGCCTCCATCAGCTTCACCAGGCCGGTCAGCCCGGAAAAATCCTTGTCGACGTTCCGCCGGCCGTAGTCGCGGGCCACCCGTGGCTCGCCGCCGACCCGCGCGACCAGCGCCGCGACCGCCTCGTCCTCGTAGCCGACGGCATCGACGAGCCCCGCCTCGCGCGCCGTCTCCGGGGTGAAGACCCCGATATCCACGAGCTCGCGCACCCGTTCCGCCGGCAGCTTCCGATCGCCGGCGATCCGCCCGACGAACTGATCGTAGAGGTCACCCACGAACGCCTCGTACTGCCCGCGGAGTTCGGCACTCATCTCGCTGCGCGTCAGCGGCTCGCCAGCCCCCTTGAACGCGCCCACCTGCAGAATCTCGGCCGCGACCCCCAGGCGGTCGAGCAGCCCCTTGAAGAACATCACCTCCGCACGAACGCCGGTGATCTCCAGCGTCGCGGCGGGAACGAGCGTCACCGTATCGCAGGCCGTGGCGACTCCGTAGTGGAGCGGCGAGCCACCCACGAGGCAGGCCGCCACCGGCTTCCCGGTCGCACGCACCCGGCCGATGGCGGCGCGGATCTCGTCCACCCGTGCGCGGCCGAGATCGGGCGACTCGATCACAAGCAGCACACCCCGGACGCGAGTGTCCGCCGCAGCCTTGTCCAGCCGCTCGATGAACTGGCCCAGCCGGGGCGAGACGTCTCCGAGCAGGCCCCCCTGGGACGTCCCTTCAGCCAGCCCGCCGGCCAGTCGCAGGTGCGCGATCGTCGTGGCGGCCGCCTTCGTCGCCTGATCGGCCGGTCGCTCCGGCTTGGCCGTCGGCTTCTCGCCCGCCGCCGGGGCCGCGGGCTCCGCCATCGCCTCCCAGGCCACGCCGGTGAGGAGCATCGCCAGGGTGCCGATCGCCCCGGTGATCCGAGAGAATCGGCCGTGCATCCGTCGTCCGCCGCCGTGCGCCGTCATGGGGTCGCCTCCGCATCCGTGGGGTCGTCGGCCCCGTTACCCGCACGGGAAGCCGACCGACTCATCCTACCGGCGGTTCGCGACGAGCGAGAACCACAGGGGGCGAGGCTTGCCCGGCGTGGCAGCCGGAGCCCACGAACCTCCGCCGAGCCCTCTTGAAAATGAACGGCCGTATAGTAAGATACCGACGTCCATTCGACGCCACCCCGTCCTTCCTTCTCCTTCATCCTCTTCCCCGGGACGCGGCAGTGCCGCAGCCACCATGCCCAAGACCAAATCCAAGCCCTTCGCGAAGTCCTCCGGCAAGCCCCTCTCCCAAAACGGATCTCGAGCCTCCGGAACCCGGGGCCGCCGGACCGCGGGCCGCTCAGCGGTGCGTCGTGACACGGCACCGAGCAAGGCGCGGCGCGCAGCGGCCGTCGCAGCCCTGAGTGGCGATCCGTTCGGGCTCGTCTGCAACACCGACGACGGGGCGGACACCGAGGACGCTCCCACCGAACGGCAGCTCGAGATCTACGCCTTCATCCGCGACAAGATTCATTCGCGTGGATTCGGCCCCACGGTCCGGGAAATCGGGCAGGCATTCAAGATCCGCTCCCCCAACGGCGTCGTGTGCCACCTCAAGGCACTCGAGCGTAAGGGGCTCATCACCCGGGGCAAGAACATGTCCCGGGCGATCGAGCTGGTCAACGAGCCGGCACATCTCAGGGGTCTGCCCCTGGCGGGCTGGGTCGCGGCCGGCACGCTGCGACCGGCCGAGGAGCAGAGCGAACGCATCGACTTCGAGAGCCTCTTCAACCGGGACAATCATTTCGTGCTGAAGGTGATGGGCGATTCGATGATCGACGCCCAGATCGCCGATGGCGACTGGGTCATCATCCAGAAGAAGCACACGGCGCATTCCGGCGACATCGTCGTCGCACAGACGGAAGAGGGTGAGGCGACCCTCAAGCAATGGTTCCCGGAGCGGGACCGGATCCGCCTCCAGCCGGCCAACGCGGCCATGAAGCCGATCTACGTGCGCAACGCGCGGGTGCTCGGCGTGCTCGTGGGCGTGGTCCGCAAGACGTAGCGCGCATCCCCCGTGCGCGGAGCTCCGGCTCGGGGGCGGCAAAAGTCTCCTCGCTGTGGCCGTGGCGGCCACATGCTCGTCGAGCGTTCGCCGACCCCCTTCGCCTCTCCGTCCAGACTGCAGGGGCGTCGCTCCACCGCCATCGAATCCGCGCGGGCGACGACGCAGAAGCGCTCGATGGTCCGCCGCACCGGGTCGTCAGGCGGTCGCGCGGTCCTGCGACTCCATCTGGTGGAGTTTGTTGTAGAGCGTCTTCAGGCTGATCCCGAGTTCCTCCGCCGTGCGAGGCTTGTTGCCGCCGTTGCGCTCGAGCCCCTGGCGGATCGCCTCGAGTTCGAGTTCCCGCAGCGTGCGGATCGCCGTGTCGCTGCACGCGGCGACGGCCCGGCCGCCACGATTCAAGGTGGCCGCCACGGCAGCCGTCGTCTCACTCGACCCGACGTCGTGTGCCGATGCCTCGGGCGTTGCCGTCGCCCCTGAGCTCGGCGGGGGCACGCGTGCAGCGGTTTCCTGCCGAAGGGATGCCGGCGGCGTGCGGGCCGTGGACCCGAGCCGTGCCGGCAGATCGGCGAGCGTGAGGGGCAGGTGATCGGAAAGCACGAGGGCATGCTCGATGACGTTGGCGAGCTCGCGCACGTTGCCCGGCCAGTGGTGCGCGGTGAGTGCGGCGAGCACCGCCGGCTCGGCGACGTCGGCCTCGGAGGGGACCTGTGGCCGAGCGCGACGCACGAAGTGCCTCACGAGCGAAGGGATGTCGTCGCGCCGCTCGCGCAGCGGCGGCACCGCCACCTCGAACGTGTTGATCCGGAAGAGGAGGTCCTCGCGGAAGGCGCCCTCGGCCACCATGCGATCGACGTCGCGGTGGGTCGCGCACACCACGCGGACGTCCACCGTGATCGAGTGGTTCTCGCCGACGCGACGGATCTCGCCGCTTTCGAGCACCCGCAGCAGCCGCGACTGCAGCGACCGCGGCAATTCGCCGATCTCGTCGAGAAACAGCGTGCCACCGTCGGCCACCTCGAAGAGCCCGGCCCGATGCTCGTCGGCACCCGTGAAGGCGCCGCGGCGATGACCGAACAGCTCGCTTTCGACGAGGTGCTCCGGCAGCGCGCCACAGTTCACCGCGACGAGGGGCCCCGCGGCGCGGCGGCTGCCCTCGTGGATCGCGCGGGCGACGAGCTCCTTGCCCGTCCCCGTCTCGCCGCGCACGAGCACCGTCGCGTCGCTCGCAGCCACGCGGGCGACGAGCCGACGCACCGTCCCGAGCGCGATCGAATCGCCCACGAGCTGCGGAGCGCCCTCCGCGCGCTGCACCCGCCGCTCGAGGGCGCGCATGCGGGCGGTGAGCTCACGCTTTTTCCTGACCCGTTCGAGGACCGCCTGAATCTCGGCGAGCTTGCACGGCTTCGTCAGGTAGTCGAAGACGCCCTGCCGCACCGCCGCGACGGCGCTCTCCACGGATGACTTGCCCGTCACGATCACCGTCTCGGTGTCGGGCGACGTCTCCCGCACGCGGGCCACGACCTCCAGCCCTCCGGCGCCGGGCATGTCGAGATCGACGATCACGCAGTCGTAGGCGGTGCGCTCGAGCGCCGCGAGCGCGGTGCGGCCGTCCGGGCAGACCGTGGCCTCGTGGCCCAGACGCGGCAGCTCGATCCGCATCAGCTCCTGGAGCGATGCCTCGTCGTCCGCGAAGAGCACCCGCATCGGTCTCGTCGTCGCTCGCTGTGCCATGTCGTGTCCCGTCTCCATGTCCTGAGTGTGTCGTCGCCTGCGCGGAGCCTGTCCGGCGGGGTTCACGCGGCCCGCCCGGGTGTGGCGCGCTCCCGGCCACCAGCCGCCATGCCGCCGACCTGGGCGAGCGGCAGCGTGACGCGGAACGTGGAGCCGAGCCCCGGCCCACCGCTCGACACCTCGATCCGCCCTCCGTGATCGGTGACGATCCGGTGCACGATCGAGAGGCCGAGTCCGGTGCCCTGCCCCGATTTGCGCCGTGTGAAGAACGGCTCGAAGAGGTGCTCGAGCACCTCCTCGGTCATGCCACAACCGTCGTCGGTGACGGTGAGCACCGCCTCACCGGCCCCATGCAATGATTCCGGCACCGGCGACCTCCGCGCCGCGATCCGCACGTGCCCCGACTCCTCGATCGAGTCGAGCGCATTGACGAGCAGGTTGAGCACCACCTGCTTGAGCTCCTGCGGGTTGGCCATCACGAGCACGTCCTGCCCCTCCTCGATCTCGATCGCTCGGCCCTTGAACCGGCCGACGTGCCGCAGCATCTCCGCGACGTCGCCCACGAGGGCGACCAGCGCCGTGGCCTGACGACGCACCTCGCCGAGCCGCGAAAAGTCGAGCAGCTTCTCCGTGATGCCCTTGCACCGGAAGGCTTCGGCCTGGATGAGCTCCACGTAGCGCCGGGCGATGCGCGCCTCGTCGTCGTTTCCGGCGAGCGATTCGAGCCGGCCCTCCAGAGACTCCGCGCACATCGCGATCGAAGCGAGGGGGTTGTTGATCTCGTGGGCGACGCCCGCGGCGAGAAACCCCACGCTCGCCAGCTGCTCGCTGCGGATCACCTCGCGCGTGCGCGACTGCACCTGGCGATCGAGGTCGTCGCGGATCTCCTGGAATCGCTCGGTCATCTCGTTGAGCGCGGCGGCCAGCTCGGCCATCTCGTCGCGGGTGTCGAGGTGGATCCGGTAGCCGAAGTCACCCGCCGCCACGCGCCGCGAGCCGTGGCCGAGCTGCCGCAGCGGACGGAAGACCCAGCGGTAGGTGAGACCGGCGATCGTCGCCAGCAGCACGGCCGCCGCGGTCGCCGAGGCCCACGTGACGATGATGAGCGTGCGATACCGCGTGCGCACCTCGCTCGCGAGGTCGTGCAGTCGGTCCTGCAGGAAGGACGGCAGGGCGGACGTCAGCTCCGCGAGCGACCGCAGCTCGGGGTCGACATTGCGGAGCATCGCACGGCGGCGGATCGACGGGGGCTCCCCCGGCACCGGCGTGGCCCGCACGATGCCGTCGATCGCCTCGAGGCGGGCCGCGATGCGCAGCGCCGTCTGTCGCTCACGCGAGCGGTCCCCGAGCGGAGCGTCCTCGAGTTCCCCGGCGGTGATCTCCTGGCAGTAGGCATCGAGTGCGAGTCCGGTGGCCATGAGGCCGCCGAGAAAATCCGCGATCGCGCCGCTCTCTCCGGCGAGGGCCCGCGTGTGGGCGAGCCGCGCGAGCCCCACCTGCTCGTCGAGCGCACTGGCGCGCGGCAGCTCGGCGGCGCGAGCCGACAGGGCCCGCACGAGCCGCCGGTAGGAGTAGACGCCGAGAAAGCTGCTCGCCGACAGGACGCCGACGATGACGCCCACGAGGAGGGCGCCGAGGAGGAGTTTTTCGCGGATCGGTCGGCGCCTTGGCACGTCGCACGCCTCCGGTCGGGACGGGAGGGCGGACGGTACCAGAGCGACCCGGACGGCAGAAGCGGGAAATCGAGCGTTTCCACCGCTCACGGACGGCCCGGCCCGCTCTCGTCGGGCTCGACGTCCCCGGTGGAGTCGGGCTCCACGGCGCCGGCGAAGAGGTCGAAGTCGCCGGCGAGGACTCGGTCGATTCGCCCGGTCCGCCAACCTCCGATCGTGTCGCGCACGAGCGGGCTGGGCCGTTGCCGGTAGCGCCGGACGATCTGGGCCGTCACCGCGCCACGACCCTCGAAGGCCGCAAGCGCCTGCGCGACGGCACCCGTCGCTCCGCCACCCGGTGGCGTCTCGGGCTGCGGCGCGACGCGCACGACCACCCGCAGCCGGGAAAAATGCCGCGTCTGTGGCAGCGGTTCCTCGAGAACGTGCACGCCCGATTCAGCCGCGAGCAGCGTGTGCGCCCCGAGACCGCTCACGGCCAGCACCACGCGGGGCATGCGGCCTCCCCGGTCGTCGAGGATCGTCTCGGCCTTCAGACCTCGACGGTCGGCCCACGCCCGGTACATCGTGACGATCATCGCGAAGAAACCCGCCGCCGCCCCCTGCTCCGCCTCGGTGTGCTCCACACCCTCGACCAGGATGAAGGCGTCGAGCGGCCGCGACTCGACGACGTCGGTGATGGCCGTCTCGAGCACCAGCAGCCGCTGCGCCAGCCGCCCGACGTGCTCGCGCGTGAAGCGGGTACGACCGGGACCGGTCCGGCCTCGCAGCTGGTCGAACAGCCTGACCGCCGACGCGACACCGGCCTCGATCCGATCCATCTGTTCGATCGCGCCGAAGACGGCGAACCGCCCGGGCGAATCCCAGAACCCGGCCTCCCGTTGACGGTCGAGTGCCGCTCGCTTGCGGTCGCGCCACGCCTCCTCCTCGATGCATTCGACGAGCTTTCCGAGATGATGCTCGAGGCACGGCACCTCGTCGTCGCTCCCGCACGGGTCGAGGGCCAGGCCCTGCAGGCCGCGCTCCCCACCCGCCGGCGCCGTGGCCGCTTCCTGCTCCGCACCGTCGTCGTCGGGATCGATGAACTCGACCTGCAAGCGGTCCCCCTCGCTGCGGACGAAGAGGAACTGGTCGCCCCGCGGGTACTGATGGGCGACGATCGTGCGGGCGAGCGGCGCGAGGACGTGCCGCTCGATGGCTCGCTTGAGCGGCCGTGCCCCGAGGTGCGGCGTGGTGCCGCGATCGAGCAGGAAGTCGATGGCGGTCTCGTCCCAGATCACCACCCACTCGCGGTTGCGCAGGCCCCGGCGCCGGAAGACATCGTGCAGTTCCTTGTGAAGGATCTCCCGCAGCACGTCGCGCGACAGGGGGCGGAAGACGACGAGTCGATCGATGCGGTTGAGCAGTTCCGGACGGAAGGCCGTCGCGACGGCCTGCTCGACGGTCTCCGGAACGCGGGGTGGGCTGCCGACGAACCCGAGCCCCGGACCCTTCGGCAGAGCGGATCCGAGATTCGACGTGAGGATGATGATGCAGTTGCGGAAATCCGCGGTCACACCCTGCTGGTCGGTGAGCCGTCCGTCGTCGAAGACCTGCAGGAACAGGTCCCAGACCTGCGGATGCGACTTCTCGAACTCGTCGAGCAGCACGACCGAGAACGGGTTCCGTCTGATCTGGTCGATGAGCGATGTGCCCACCATGTCCCGCCGGTCGTGCCCGACGATCCGGGCGAGCGATTCGGGCGTCTGGAGCTCGCTCATGTCGATGCGGACCAGACGGTCCGCGGACCCGAAGAGGCACGCGGCGAGCGTCTTGGCGATCTCCGTCTTGCCCGTGCCCGTGGGGCCGGCGAAGAGGAAGACCCCGAGCGGCCGGGTCGGATCGGTCACGCCGGCCTTCATCATCGCCACGCGCTCCACGAGCGTCTCGATCGCCTCCGGCTGGCCGACGACACGCGACGCGAAGAACCGTGTCAGCTCGTCGAGGTCGAGCTCCCGACGGTCGTCGAGCACCTCCTCCGGCAGCCTCGTCATCCTCCCGAGGCAGGCGATCAGGTCGTCCGTGGTCAGGTCCGGCCGGCCCGCGTCGGCCGCGGGCTTGGCGAGGTTCCTGAGGAGATCGACGAGATTCCCGGGGGCCGCCGACTCGCGCAGATACTGCTGCGCGAGGTGGGATGCCTCGCGCAACAGTGGCTCGGAGAGCGGGTGCGGCGGCCGCGGCCGCTGCCGGTCCCAGCGTCGCGCGAGGTCGAGACTCTCCTCCTCCGGCAGCGGCTCGAGCCGCACGATCTCGAACGCCGTCAGCACGATCGGCTTCGCGCGGAGGACGAGGTCGAGTCCGGCGGGCTCCGTGATCGCGATGAAGGGGAACCGCCCCTCGACCACGGCCGGCAGGACGAGATCGGCGACTCCGGTCGGATTCCCCGCATGCCTGCCGGCGAACAGGAAGCCCTGGAAGGAGGCGGCGCAGCGCTCGGGCGATCAGATAACCGCCCGCCGCGGCGCCGACGCCGAGCACCGCCACCGCCCCGGCCACCGCCCAGTCCATGCGCGACCTCCCGCGTCTCGCGTGATCAGACGAGCCC
>CAIWZS010000181.1 GCA_903917235.1 uncultured Planctomycetaceae bacterium
GCAGGGGCGCGGTGCCTGCGACGTGAAGGGAGGCCTCGCGGCGATGCTCGTGGCGCTCGAGCGGCTCGCGGGGTCGGCCGGTGGACGAGAGGCGACGGTCATCCTCATCGCGACGGTGAACGAGGAATGCGGCTTCAGCGGAGCCCGGGCCGCGACCCGCCTCTGGGGCGGCGAGCCGCCGACGCCGAGCGACGAACCGGCCCGCGCGTTGCTCTCGAGCCCGGCGGCGCTCGCGGTCGTCGCGGAGCCGACCGAACTCGCCCTCGTCGCGCAGCACAAAGGCGCCGTGCGCTGGCGGGTGCGCATCCACGGCCGCGCCTGCCACAGTGCCTACCCCGAGCGGGGCGACAACGCGATCTATCGCGCGGCGCCGGCCATCGCCGCCATCGAGTCGCTCGCCCTCGAGCTGCTCGACCGCGACGCGAAGCATCCGTGCGGCCCGCCCACGCTCAGCCTGGGCACGATCCGCGGCGGTGCCGGCGTGAACCTCGTGCCGGACGGCGTCGTGCTCGAGATCGACCGGCGGCTCCTGCCCGGGGAATCGCCGCGTGCCGCGCGCGACGAGGTCATCGCCCGGATCGCATCGGCCTGCGGCGGCACACGGATCGACCACGACCCGCCGTTCATCGAGAGCCTCGGGCTGCCCGACGGCACCGGCGCGCCGTCCGCCGCCCCGTGGGTCCACCGTCTCGTCACAGCCTCCCGGCGACACGGCTTCGAGGCCGCCACCACCGCGGCTCGTTACGGCACGAATGCGAGCGTCTATGCCGCCGCCGGGGTGCCCTCGATCGTGTGGGGGCCGGGCTCGATCGCCCAGGCACACACGGCCGACGAGTGGATCGACCTCGCACAGCTCGATGCATCGGTCGAGGCCCTCGTGGGCATGGTTACCGAGGCGTGACGCGTCGCAACCTGCAGACCCCCGGGGCGAAGAGTCCCCAGTGGCGCACGCCTCCAGGCGTGCGAATCGACGCGACCCGGTGGCATACGCCTCCAGACGTGACCTCGGTGTCGCTGAGGTTTGTGTGCTGGTCGTCCCCTGTCCTCATGTGGCGCACGCCTCCAGGCGTGCGCATGCGGCCTCGCGTCGGAGAGGACCGATCACGCCGCGCGACGCAGCGGCTCGGCGGGTCGCCGCGCCTCGACGAGCATCCGCGCGACGTCGGGCATCGTGGATCGCGCCCGCCAGGCGAGCCGTTCGGTCGTGCGCGAGGTCGCGGCGCGGCTCACGGGGATCTCGCCTGCACGCATGAGCGACTCATCCCGCGTGACGTGACGCCGCCAGTCGAGCCCGAGGCTGCGGAACACCGCGGCCACGAAGTCTTCGAGCGCGACGGTCGTGCCGGTCGCGATCACGAGGTCCTCGGGCTCGTCGAGCTGGAGCATGCGGTGCATCGCCACCACGTACTCCGGCGCCCAGCCCCAGTCGCGATGCACCGAGAGATCCCCGAGGGCGACGGTGTGCCGCGTGCCGGCGGCCACCTCGCAGGCCGCGGTGACGATCTTCTGCGTCACGAACCGCTCGGGCCGGAGGGGACTTTCGTGATTGAAGAGGATCCCCGTGCACGCGGCGATGCCGAGGTCGCGTCGTGCACGCTGCACTTCCCAGAACGCCGCCGCCTTGGCGGTGGCGTAGGGGCTGCGCGGCTGTGGCGGCGTGCGTTCGTCGGCGGGGCGTCCTTCGGTGTCGCCGAACATCTCGCTCGAGCCGGCGAAGAAGAGCCGGGCGGGCAGGCGCAGGAGCCGGACCGTCTCGAGCAGGTGCGTCGTCGCCATGAGGACGCTCTCGATGGTCTGCGCGGGCTGTGCGAACGAGAGCCCGACGGAGCTCTGGCAGGCGAGGGCATAGATCTCGTCGGGACGATGGCGGGCGACGACGTCGAGCGTCGAGCAGGAATCGGTCGGCCGCATCGCCTCGAGCGTCACGCGGTCCGCGATGCCGAGCCGCGCGAGGTTGCCCTCGCGGGCGGCCCGAGGCTCCCGGCTCGTGCCGACGACCTGGTAGCCCAGCGCCAGGAGGTGCGCGGCGAGGTACGCGCCGTCCTGGCCGCCGATGCCGACGATGAGAGCGGATGGTCGTCGCGGGGCGAACACGTACATGGCAGGCGGCGCTCCCGTGGGGGCGGGACGATAGTCGGCCTCGTGGTCGGTCGGTAGGGCAGCCACCACGCGACCCGGCACCACGCCGGCGCGGGCCGCGGGGCACCCGCCGGTCACGTCGCCCCCTGCACGACCCAGCTTGCCGAGCATGCCCGCCTGCCGTGCGCTCGCGCATCCATGCCTCAACCGTCCGACCCTCGGCGACCGATACCAACTGCCGGCCCGGTTGGTCTTGTCAGGGGGGCGGGACGATGCGTATTTCGAGTTTTTTCCGCGGCGGCACCTCGCGATGGCGCGGGGGACGAAGCGTTCCGGAGCCTCCGGTCTGCGTGCTCCACATCATGAAGACCGCCGGCACGTCGCTCCGCGCCATCCTCGAGGACGACATCGGGAGCGGGTCGGTGTATCCCAACGCGCGTGACCTCGCGCGGCGCGAGCATGGCTGGTATCCCAGCGCCCAGGAGGTGCTCGCCGCGCTGCCCGCCACGCGGCGGCACCAGATCCTCATCGGTCACTTCCCGGCCGCGATCCTCGACCATCTGCCGGCGGGATATCGGGGTGCCGTCGTGCTCAGGGATCCGGTCCAGCGCACCCTTTCGGCACTCGCGCATGTCGCCCGCATCCGCGGCAGCACGCCTGCCCGGCTCGTCGAGGACGAGCAGGTGATCGGCAGGCTCGTGCGGGACTACCAGACGAAGATTCTCGGGTGCGACGGGATCGATCAGCCCAACCACCACGACCGGGTGGACGACGCCACGCTCGACCGCGCCCTGCGACGGGTGGACGAACTGGCCTTCGTCGGCATCACGGAGCGCTTTCGCGACTCGTGCCGCCTCTTTGATCACGTCTTCGGCACGACCACGCAGCGGTTCGACCGGCAGGAAAACGTCCTGCGGTCGCGCGGCACCGAGCATGCGGAGCTCGTCCCGCTCATCCTGCCGCACATCCGCCGCGACATGGTCCTCTATGAGCACGCGACGCGGCGCTTTGCGGACGACGTCGCCCGGCTCGCTCAGGAACGGCCGCTCCTTCGCGAGATGCGGCGCGGCGCGTGAGCCGCGTGCCCTGACGCACCCTCGGTCCACACCACGATCGGACGACGCGATGAACGTACCAGCGACCGCCCGACCGTCCCGCACGACCGAGCCGCACGGTCGCCAGCCCGCGCTCCGCGTCGTGTCGCCGTCCTCCACCTCGGCGTCGGCCCCGGAGGTGGCGTGGTCGCTCCTCCAGAGGCTCGGGCTGGCGCGTTCGCCGGCGGCGGACGGCCCCGTGCAGACGGGATTCATCATCGGCACGGGACGCTGCGGCACCACCCTCCTGGCGCAGATGCTCAACGCCCACCCGCGCATCTGCGTGCCCCACGAACTGCAGATTCTCTTCGAGGAGCAGACCGGCAACGGGCCGCGGCTCTGGGAGGCGTTCGAGCGTGGCGACCACCTGCGGTGGAGCGCGCGGGACTTCTCCGCGGCGATCCGGCGCTGGTGCCCCTACCGGCTGCATCGCTGGTTCTCCTACGAAGGGTTCCTCCGCAGACAGACCTACCCGATCGTCGATCCCGGCCGGCTCGTCGGCGATCTCTACGCGGCGATCGCCCGCAGCGTCGGCAAGGACACGTTCCTCGAGCAGACGCCCTGGTATGGCCAGCGGCTGGACATCGTCGAGCGGCTCGTGCCCGGCGCCCGGTACATCCACATGGTGCGCGACGGCCGGGACGTGGCGGTGTCATTCGCCCGCACGCCCTGGTGGTCCGACGACGTGGGGCACAACCTGCAGCGCTGGCACGACGAGGTGCGGGCGATCCAGCGAGCGGCCGCGGCGCTCCGCATCGGCAGCCGCCTGCTGACGGTCCGCTACGAAGACGTGGTGGACGATCCGGAGGGCCAGCTGCGTCGCGTGAGCGATTTCCTCGACCTCCCGTTCGCCGCGTCGATGCTCGATGCCCGGCGGTTCACACGCTACGAGCGGTTCTACCGTGGCAGCCGCGCGGGGTTTCGCGGTCTCTCGAGCGCCGCATTCCTCCGCTGGCGCTCGTCGGGCGGCGGTCCCACGTTCACGAGCAGTGTCGGCGCCTGGCGGCGCTGCGAGGACTTCGACTTCGCCCAGACGCCCCCGCTCGTCGCGCGGCTGCTGGGCGAGTTCGGGTACGAGCGGGCTGCGGGGCGTGTCCGCGCGGCGTGATGCCGTCGCGTGGTGCGGTCGGCCGGCGGTTCCGTATGCCGCGTCGGCCACTCACCGCTTCGTGCCCTCGACGATCAGGGCGCTCTGCAGCGGCGGCCGTGTCTCGAGGCCGCGCAGCGGCTCGTAGGGCGACTCGCCGTGAGGCCGGCGGGCCACCGCGGTGAACCCCGCGTTCGTGAGCAGACGCACGAGGTCGGTCTCGTCGTAGAGATAGGCGTGTCCCCAGCCGTACATGCACACATTGAGTCGCTCGCCGCGCGTGCCGAACGAGTCGCCGAAGAGGGCCCGCGCCTCGACGGCCGTCGGCTCGAGGACGTCGGCTGCGGCCGTCGGGGTCTCGAGAAACGTCTCGTCGGCGTACATGCCGATCACGTTCGCGAGGTCGGGCACCGCGATCCGCACCGTGCCACCGGGGCGCAGCAGGCGGTGAATCTCGTCGACGATGCGCCGGCCGGTCGCGCGGGGAAAGTGCTCGAGCACGTGCTCGCTGTAGGCGAAGTCGAACGTCGCGTCCGCCGCCCACACGAACGGCCTGCGCAGGTCCCAGACAAGGTCGGGCCGGCCGCCGAGATCGACGTTGAGCCAGCCGGCGAAGGCCTGGTCGCCACAGCCGAGGTGGACGGCGCGGACGCACCCCGCGACCATGCGGGTGCGCACGTAGTCGGCCGCGATCGTCGTGGCGTGACGGCCTGACATCGGGGGACGACGCACCTCGGTGTAGCCGGGCTTCTGGGCCGCGCGCCGCGCGCGTCGGCGTACGCCCGCCACTGCCCGCGACGTGGCCTCGCCCACGGCGTGCAGGTGGTCCTGGATCTGGCCGTACACCCGACGAGTCTCGCGGCGCACGCGGTCGAACACATGGGGGCCGTCCCGACGTTCCCGCCGGCCATCATGCACCGTCGTCGTATCGGTGGCCGCAGCCACGGCGATGAGGTCGCGATGGGCGAAGCCGTGGACGTCGCGGAGCCGCGCGGCCGTCTCGGGCTGATCCATCAGCTCGTGGAGCACCTGCACGCCGTGGGTCCGCACCGTCGGGCAGCGATGGGCGACGGCGAGCCTCGCGAAGGCGAAGTCGATATCCTCCGCCGCGCCGGCGAGCCAGTGCGCAGACTCCGGAAACGCCGTGGCGAACACGTCGGGCCGGTCGCGGAGCCGGCGCAGATGCCGTACCACGAGCGGCCACTCGTGCAGGCCGCAGTTCACGTTTGCCCGCGTCCCCGCGCTCGCGTTCGTGGCGTGGAGCCGGAACGAGAGCAGCTCACCATCGAGCGTGACGAAGTCGCCGGGCTCCTGCACCGCCATCCGCATCCACATCTCGAAGTCGCCGAGGGAGGCCATGCGTGGGTCGTAGCCGCCCACGCGCTCGTAGGTCTCGCGCCGCGCCATGACGCTCGGATGGCAGAAGAAGTTTCCTTCGTGGAAGAGCCTCGCGAGCGCGGCGCCACGGGTCCAGCGGCCGGAGACGAACGTGCCCTCGAGCGGGTGCGCGCCGGAGCGGAGCGGCCGGCCCTCGCCGTCGATGAGCCGGGGCGTGCAGAAGACCGCGGTCGGCTCGGCCCCGTCGTCCCAGCACCGCAGTTGTCGCTCGAGCTTGGTCGGGGCGAAGACGTCGTCGGAGGAGATCATCGCGACGAAGGGCGCCCGGGCGAGCGCGAGGCCGTCGTTCGACCCGGCGCTCGCCCCGACGTTGCGCTCGCGGAAGACGCAGCGGAGCCGCTCGTCGCGGATTCCGCGGAGCACCTCCTGCGTGCCGTCGATCGACCCGTCGTCGATGACGATGAGTTCGATGTCGTGCAGGGTCTGCGCGAGGACGCTCTCCACCGCGGCCCCCACGTACCGGGCGTGGTTGTAGCTCGGCATGATCACGCTGACGATCGGCATGTCGGTTTCCTCCGTGATCCCGCGCCGCCCGGCGGCCCGGTCGTGTTCACTCCGCGACGGCCACGCCGATGCCATGCCGGCCGAAGCCGTTGCCGTTGTAGAAGAGATGCAGCCGTTCGCCCACAGCGATCACGGCCGGATACTCGATCATCTCGGCATCCCAGCCGGCGACCGAGACGTCGATGCCCGCCTCGGCATCGCACCGCCGCCAGGTGCGCCCGTCGGCCGACTCGGCGTAGCCGATGCGGTAGGACGACGGTCCGCCGCCCCGATAGTCGTGCCAGCCCCGCCGCGAGTACCACATCCGCCACCCGTCGGCGTCGCGGAGCACCGCGGGCCGAACGAGCCCCCCCTCGTCGGGCGACGCGAAGTCGATGGCCACCGTGCCGTCGCGGTGCCACGAGATGCCGTCGGCCGATTCCGCGTACTTGATGTGGTAGCGGGGCTCGAGGGCCTCCCCGGTGCGCCGCCACTCGGTGCCGGACGCGTACCACATCCGCCACCGTGGCGCGCCATGCGGGCCGTCGGGCCAGCATCCGACGTCGGCGGTGGCGCAGAAGTAGGGATCGACCATCGAGCGGTCGAGGAGCGGCCCGGGCGAGATGCGTGCGCAGGCGAGCCCTCCGTCGCGGGAGACGGCGAGTCCGATCGCGTTGTGGAAGGGCACCGTGTTCCGCACGTTCCAGCCGAGGTAGTAGAGATGGATCGCGTCACCGGCGGGCACCGCCGCGCACGCCATCGACCCGCAGTCGTCGAAGGCCCCGGGGCAGCCCGGCGTGAGCACCGGCAGCGGATGGTCCTGCACGATCCGCGTGGGATCGGCGGCGGCCACGTCGAAGCAACCGGTCGATGTGCGGTTGTCGGCGTCGCGCGTGGAATAGAAGACCCGGATGCGGTCGCCGAGCAGGATCGGTGTCGGCACCTGGGCGTGCGAGCGGCTCCAGGGCCGGGTGCCGTCCGGGGCGAACACGAGCCCGAGTTTTCGCCACCGCACCGCGCCCATTCGCCTCTCGCTCCCCCGTCGTTCGCTGCCGCGAGACGCGGACGCGCCCGCCGGTCACCGTTCCAGTCGGTCGCTCGTGATCTTCATCACCTCGCCCGGATTGCCCTTCACCACGGACCGCTCGGCGGTGTCCCGTGTCACGGCCGTGGCCATGCCGACGTAGGTGTGGGCGCCGAGCGTGATACCGTCGCGCAGGGTGGCGTTCACGCCGATGAACGAGTTGCGTCCCACGACGCAGTGGCCCGAGATCACGACGTGCGAGGTGACGAAGGCATGATCCTCGATCGTGGTGTGGTGGCCGACGTGATTGCCGCTCCAGAGCACGACATTGGAGCCGATCCGGCAGAAGGGCTGCAGCGTGTTGTCCTCGAGGACGAAGCAGTTGTCGCCGATCTCGAGTCCGGGGAAGCGGGTCGCCTTCGAACTGACGTAGGAGACGAGCTCGTAGCCGGCGCCGCGGAGCAGGCCGTAAATCCGTTCACGGAGCGTGTTCATCCGGTAGTGCGACGCCGGCGCGAACGCGAGGCACGCATCCGGCGGATACTGCCGCGACAGTTCGTCGAGCGGCACGACGGGCAGCCCCTCGAAGCGGCCCGACTCCGGCACGTAGTCGCGCTCCACGGTGAAGGCGACGACCTCGTGCGGCGAGTCGTGCGTGAGGTAGAAGCGTGCGAGCGACGCGAAGTCGCTCGTGCCGAACACGACGACATCCGCCATCATTCCGGCTCCCGGTAGACGTAGGTCGTGTATTCCCAGAGCCCGTAGTCGGCGCGGAGCACGACGTGCCGGCTCACCTCCGCCTTGAGGAACGCCAGCAGCGTGTCGCAGGGGAGGTGGAAGAGGTCGTCGCGCTGCCAGTCGACGTGCCAGCTCATGACGTTGAACGCCAGTCCGATCCGGGCGCGCGAGTGGAGGGCGGTGATCATCCGCCGTGTGTGCTCCCACATCGCGTCCCACGACAGCGACCGCTTCTCGGTGAAGACCCCGTTCGCGACGACGAAGTCGGCGGTGGGCAGGGCGTCCGGTTCGCGAAGGACGTCGACGCAGCGGAAGTCGAGATCGGGAAACTTCGCGCGGCAGAGGTCGATGAACCGCGGCGACAGGTCGGCACCGAGATACCGCACGTCGCCCGGACCGTGCCGGCGCAGATGATCGACGAGATGGCCCGCGCCGCAGCCGAAATCGAGGAGCGAGGCGTCGGCCGGACGCGGGCGCCGGTCGAGAAGGCCGAGCATGACGCGGTAGCGGGTCGTCGCGTCGTCGGCATCGGGCCAGTCCACCCCGCGGTGGGTGTCGCCGTGGGCGGCGAGGCACGCCTCGTAGTGCTCGACGAGCTCGAGGTAGGAGGGGCGGCAGGCGGTCATGGCGCTCCTCAGGCGGCCCGGTAGGCGGGAAAGAAGGAGGCGCGCGCCGCCTCGGCGGGTCCGCCCAGCCGGGCATACGCGACGCGATCGAGAATGCGGCCGCAGAGGCGCACCGGCGCGGTGCCGGTGGCCCAGCCGCGCTTGAACCGCTCGAGTCCGGCCGAGGCGGCGTGCGTGCCGGCACCCGCGCCGAGTCCGACGCGGCGGACGCCTCGCGCCGCGAGCGTCCCGACGACCTCGGCGAACATCGCATACGACGCGCGCACCCGGTACCCGGTCTCGTCGTACGCGCCGAGGTGGTAGTAGGCGCGGTCGTCGTGCACCGCCCAGAGCGTCATGCCGACGACGGCGGCCTCGTGGACGGCCCGCACGGCGAGCATGCCGGGGATCGCGAGCTGCGCGCGGAGCGACTCGGCGGGGAACGCGGCGGGACCGCTGATCGCGTGACGCTCGACGAGGTGCCCGTAGAGCCGCACCCAGTCGTCGGCCCAGCCGACGGCGCGATCGAGCACCTCCACCGTCGTCTCACGTCGGCCGAGGCGCACGTTGCGGCGATGGTGCTCGTCGAGCGGCGGCGGGCCGGCGGCGAGATCGATCACGTAGTGCGACTTGTATGGCCGGCAGAGGTCGGGAAAGGCGTTGCCGAGTGTGGCGTCGTCGATCTCGGCGAGCGGGTCGGTGACGGTCGTCACGCTCACGACGCCCGCGTTGCGATCGTCGGCCAGCGACGCGAGATCGTCGGGAAGCCGGTCCCACGCGTGACAGACGAGAAATGGATAGGGGCCAGCCGCATCGACGCGGCCGGAGTCGCCGATCGGGCGGACCAGGCACCATGCGCCGGACCGCTCGAGCGCGCGCGGCGTGCCGACATGCCCGAGGGTCGCCGGGTACGCGGCACCCGCATAGCCTGCGTGCTGGCCGGTGCCACAGGCACCCCCGGCAGACCCCCACATGGCTCCGCGCACACCGGTTGCCGAATCGCCCATGTCAGGCGGCCCGCCTTTCCCCGCCGGCGCCCCGCGGCCGGCGCGGGGGGGCGATGACCGTGGGTGCGGGGTGTGGCAGCGGACCGGCCACGAGGGAGGCCAACGCGACCCGCTTCCGTTCGCGCCACACCCGTGCGAGGCCGTCCGGCACGAACTCCGTGGGCGAGAGGTAGGGATGGAAGAAGTCGTCGCGGGCGAGGCTCGGCGCCCAGCGGGAGATGAAGAGGTCGCGCGCCGTTCCGCCGACGCGACGCGTCCGGCTCTCCCAGTGCACCGCCCGCACCCGCGGCGCGTAGACGACCTTCCAGCCGGCGCGCCGGAGCCGCAGGCAGAGATCGATGTCGTTGTAGTCGTTCGGAAAACGCTCGTCGAAGCCGCCGAGCTGCACGAACGCGGAGCGGCGCACGAGCACGCAGGCCGCCGTCACCGCCGAGAACTCCTGCAGCGATGCGACCCGGCCGAGGTAGCCCGGGTCGTCCGCCGGCCTGCCACGATGAAGGTGCAGGCACATCCGCTTGCGATCGAGGATCGCGCCGCCGTGCTGGAGATCGCCATCCGGATACCGCAGCCGTGCGCCGACCGCGGCGATCCTCGGGTCGAGCTCCGTGACCGCGACCAGGTCCGCCAGCCAGCCGGGCGAGAAGTCGGAGACGTCGTTGTTGAGGAAGAGGAGCCACGAGCCCTCGGTCGCCTTCACGGCGGCGTTGTTCATCGCGGCGAAGTTGAACGGGCCGGCGTAGGGGAACACGCGGAGGCGGGAGGCGGCCGACTCCCGCGCGAGGTAGTCGAGCAGGGCCGGCTCGTCGGACGCGTGGTCGATGACGGTCACGTCGTACGCGTCGTACCCCGCCTGCGCCCGCGCCGACTCGACGCACGTGGCCACGAGGTCGGCGCCGTTCTTCGTCGGAATGATGATCGACACCCGCGGGTTGTGGACCGCACGCGGGGCGACGTCGTGCACGCCCGGGCAGGCGTCGAGTGGACGCACGACCGCATCGATGCCACGCCGCGCGAGGGCGGCGGTGGCCATGGCGGCTCGGTCAGCCGCGATGGCGTGCTCGGCTGCGGCCGGACGCACGGGCAGCGCATTGAGCGGTTCGGCCACGTGGGCGACGTCGGCGAGCGTGAGGCCGCCGAGCGCCTCCAGCGCGATGGCGTAGAGCGCCCCGGGGCCGGTGGCCGGCTGCGGCTCCGTCGCCAGCCGCTCCACCGCGGCTGCCAGCACCTGCCGCTCGTAGACGACCATGGGCGCCACGACATCCCGCGCGAGCAGGTGGATCGGCGAGAAGCGCGGCTTCAGCTGCAGCTGCGTCGCGCCGGCGTCCCGCGTCGTGTCGTCGATCTCGACGTGGTCGGCGTACAGCGCCTGCGGACCCGGATGGCGGGCCCAGGTGGATGCGATCCAGAGCACGGCGTCGTCGCAGGGCACGGCCGCGGCATCCCAGACCGCGATCGGCGCGCCGCGTCCGGCGGCGAGCACCGCCCGCAGGCCGCGCGCGAGCGAGCCTCCCATGGTGTCGAGGTCGAGAAGGGTCGTGTCGGCAGCCTCGGCGACGCCGTCGAACTGGGCGAGCACCGCACGGGGTGCCAGCAGCGTGACGTGCGCGCAGGGGAGCGCCTGATCGAAGAGCGCGTCGAGGCAGCGGCGACTGGCCCGCGCCGCCTCCGGCGAGGTTTCGAGGCACACGGCCACCGCCTCGGGACGCGGCAGCGGGGCGGCACGCCGGGCCAGCGCGGCCAGATCGGTGCGGCCGGCGACCGCGACGGTGCGGCCGGTGCGCAGGATGCGCAGCGCACTGCCCCGCAGGCGGCGCAGCGCGCGTTCGGCGCGCTTGAGCGGCGAGTCGGGCTTTCCGCGGGATGATCCTGCCATGCGTGCTCCGTCAGGCGGCGAGCCGCGCGCGGCGACCCTCGGAGAGCGCGTGACGGACGGCCCCGGCCCGCGCGCAGGCGGTGTCGAGGATGGTGCCGATCCGCGCGATGTCGGCCGCATCGACGCCCTCGCCCGTCGGGAAGGCGATGAGCCGTTCGGACAGCCGCTCGGTCACCGGCAGCACGACGGGTCGCGCGGCGTACGGGGCGCTGCGGTGGCAGCCCGGATGGAAGTAGCGGCGGGCGATCACGTTCTCCGCGTGCAGCACCGCCACGAGTTCGTCACGCGCAAGCGGGCACCGCGCGGGATCGACGACCGCGATGAGGTACTGGAAGTTGTTGTCCTCGGCCTCGTCGTATTCGTAGAGCGAAAGGCCGGGAAGGCCGTCGAGCGCCTCCCGGTAGGCGACGCGATTGGCCCGGTTGCGCGCCACGATCCGCTCGAGGCATTCGAGGCTCCCGATCCCCACCGCGGCGGAGAACTCGTCGAGCTTCGCGTTGGTGCCGAGCGCCACGACGTTGTCATAGCCCGCGAAGCCGAAGTTCCGCATGAGGCGCAGGCGTGCCGCGAGGTCGCGGTCGGGCGTGAGGATCGCGCCCCCTTCGAGGCTCTGCACGAGCTTCGTGGCGTGGAAGCTCACGACCGAGGCCGTGCCGAGGCCACCCATCGGACGACCCCGGTGGGTGCAGCCGAGCGCGTGGGCGGCATCGAAGACGAGGGGAATGCCCCGTGCCACCGCGAGGGCCTCGAGCGCCTCGACGGGACACATGCGGCCCCACAGGTGCACGCCCACGATCGCGGCCGTGCGGTCGGACATCGTGGCCGCGACCGAGTCGGCATCGAGCACGTGCGTGTCCTCGTCCACATCGGCGAACACCGGCTCGCACCCCTCCCAGGCGCAGGCGTGCGCCGTGGCGATGAACGTGAACGACGGGAGGACCACCTCGCCTGCCACGCCGAGGGCCTTGAGCAGGAGCTGCATGCCGATCGTGGCGTTGCACACGGCCACGGCCTCGACGCCGCCGCTCATCTCCCCGAGTCGCGCCTCGAACTCCCGCGCGAACGGGCCGTCGTTCGTGAGCCGCCGCGCGTCGAGCATCGCGTCGAGCCGCGCATGGAGGGTGGCTCGGTCGGGGATGCCGGGCGTGCCCACGTAGCGCGGGGAGGCGAAGGCGGGCGGACCGCCGCACACCGCCAGCTCCGGCGGGGAACGCGACGCATCGGACACGGATCGATGGTGCATGGGGGTGTCCGGCAGTGCGGATGACGACGGGGTGACGGGGCTCCGACCGTCTCAGGCGGCGGCGCGGTGCGTGAAGGACGCGGTCCCGGCCTCACGGCGGGCGAGCTCGAGATCGGCATCCACCATCGTGTCGACGAGCCGCAAGAAGCTCGTGCGGGGCGACCAGCCCAGCCCGGACCGCGCCTTCGAGGCGTCGCCGAGGAGGAGGTCGACCTCCGCGGGGCGGAAGTAGCGGGGATCCACCTCGACGTGGTCGCGATAGTCGAGGCCGACCCGGCCGAAGGCGAGTTCGCAGAAGTCGCGGACGGAGTGGAGCGTGCCCGTCGCGACGACGTAGTCGTCGGGCTCGTCCTGCTGGAGCATGAGCCACATCGCCTCGACGTAGTCGGCGGCGTGGCCCCAATCGCGCTGCGCGTCGAGGTTGCCGAGATGGAGCGTGTGCTGGAGGCCGAGCTTGATCCGTGCGACGGCCCGCGTGATCTTCCGCGTCACGAAGGTCTCGCCACGCCGCGGACTCTCGTGGTTGAAGAGGATGCCGCAGGAGGCGTGCAGGCCGTAGCTCTCGCGGTAGTTGACCGTGATCCAGTGCGCGTAGACCTTCGCCACGCCGTAGGGTGAACGCGGATGGAAGGGCGTCGTCTCCCGCTGCGGCGTCTCGACCACCTTCCCGAACATCTCCGAGGAGGATGCCTGGTAGAAGCGGATCTGCTCACCCGTCGAGTCCTGCACGTCGCGCACCGCCTCGAGCAGCCGCAGCGCGCCCACGGCGGTCACGTCGGCCGTGTAGGTCGGCTGGTCGAAGCTCACGCGCACGTGGCTCTGGGCGGCAAGGTTGTAGACCTCGTGGGGCCTGATCTCGCGCAGCAGCCGCGTCAGGCCGTTGCCGTCGGAGAGGTCGCCGTAGTGCAGCTGGACCTGCGCCGGCTCGCCGAAGATGAGGTGCTCGATCCGTTGGGTGCCGAACGTGCTCGACCGGCGCCTGAGGCCGTGCACCTCGTAGCCCTTGGAGAGGAGCAGTTCGGCCAGATAGGACCCGTCCTGTCCCGTCACGCCCGTGATCAATGCCCGCCGCATGTCTGGCCTCCGTGCCCGCTGCCGGCCGTCGCGCGACGTCCCACCGGAACGCGAGGGCGGAGCAAGATGGGCGGGGAGGATAGCAGCGGCCTCCGCCGGTCGAAACGCCAGTTTTGCCCGGGAGAGAGCCGGTTGTGTCGGGTGCGCGCGGTGGGCGGCGAGGCGGGGCCGGCGTGTGCCCCCTCCCGTCGCGGACGCTCAGGCGCAGGCTGCGGTCGGCTGCCGTCCGAGCAGGTCGTCGTAGATCCGGGCGTAGCCCCGCGCGGTCTCGCGCCACGAGAAGGTGGCCACGTGGGCCCGCGCGCGGTCGCCGAAGTGCGGGTCGCGTGCGGCCGCCTCCATGCCGGCACGGTACGTGGCGGCCAGCGCGGGCCCGTCGTACGAATCGAAGAAGAAGCCGTGGTCCCCGGCGATCTCCGGCAGGCTCGTCGCCCGCGACATGAAGACCGGCTTGCCGCACTGCATCGCCTCGAGCACGGGGAAGCCGAAGCCCTCGGCGCGTGACGGAAACAGGAACGCCTCGCAGTGCTCGTAGAGCCACTGTCGATCGCCGTCGGAGACCTCCCCGGGCAGGACCACGCGGTCGGCGAGGCGGCGGCGGGTCACCTCCTCGCGCAGGAAGCCGCCGTACGGGGTCGTGACCTTTCCGGCGACCACCAGCCGCGGTCCCGGCAGTTCCTCGAGCATGTCGAAGAGCACGTGGAAGTTCTTGTGGGGCAGGGCGTTGCCGATCGAGAGCAGGAAGGGACCGGCCGGCAGGAAGTCGGGCCGCCGCGGCGACGGGTCGGGGGGGGACGAGAGACCGAGTGGCACGACGTGGACCGGCGTGCCGTGGAGGTCGACGTGCTCCGCCAGGTCGCGGGCGACGAACGCCGAGTCGGTGACGATCGCCGTCGCACGCCGCACGCGCGCCTCGATGTCGGCGAGCTTGCGGCGGATGCGGTCGGGAGCGCGCTCGGCGCCGTCCTCGTGCAGGAAGTTCAGGTCATGGATGGTGAGCAGCACCGGCACGCGGTCGTCGAGCGGCAGGTACTTCGACATCTGGTTGGTGACGTGCCAGAGCGCCACGTCCGACGGCGGCAGGAAGGGACGCACCCATGGCCTGAGGTGGCGACGCAGGTATTCCTTGCGCCAGGGTCGCACGTCGATCCGCGCGAACGACCGGCCGGGGAAGTGGCGTTCCGCACCCTGCGGCAGGAGGAACACCGGCTCGAAGCGGCCGCGGGCGTCGTCGAGCAGGCCGCGGCCGAGATGGAGCGAGAATCGTCCCAGCCCACAGTTGATGTGGCGGAGCTTCTCGAGATCGACGACGACGCGCGGCAGCGGCGATGCCATGGATGGCGCTTCCCTGCGAACGACGGGCCCATCCGCATCTTGGCGACCGACCGGCCGGCGCCCAAGAGCGGTTCCGGGCGGTGCGCGGGTGCTTCTGCCGCCGTGGCTCCACGGGCCCGTGGGAAGCCCGGGAACGGATTGGTACAACTCCGCCGCGACGACGGTCATCGGTGAGCCCGTCGCGTCGACATCCGTGGGGGTTTGGGCATGGCAGGCACGAGCGCCGGCAAGACGGGCAGGATCACCGTGCGGGGGCCGATCGTCGACCTCGATGGCGACGAGATGACGCGGATCATCTGGCAGTTCATCAAGGACCGCCTGATCCTGCCCTACCTCGACGTCGAGCTGCGTTCGTTCGACCTCTCGATCCAGAACCGCGACGCCACGGAGGACCGCGTGACCGTGGACGCCGCCCACGCGATCCAGGCATGCGGCGTGGGGGTGAAGTGCGCGACGATCACGCCCGACGAGGCCCGCGTGAAGGAGTTCGGCCTCCGGAAGATGTGGAAGAGCCCCAACGGCACGATCCGCAACATCCTCGGGGGCGTGATCTTCCGCGAGCCGATCATCATCTCGAACATCCCGCGGCTCGTGCCCGGCTGGACGAAGCCGATCGTGGTGGGCCGTCACGCCTTCGGCGACCAGTACCGGGCGACCGACACGCGCATCCCGGGGCCGGGGGCGCTCACGCTCACGTTCACGCCGGCCGACGGCTCGGCCCCCATGGAGCTCCAGGTCTACGACTTTCCGTCGAGTGGCGTGGCGCTGGCCATGTACAACCTCGACGACTCGATTCGTGACTTCGCCCGCGCGAGCTTCCGCTACGGCCTCGTCAGGCGGTATCCGGTCTACCTGTCGACGAAGAACACGATCCTCAAGGCCTACGACGGCCGCTTCAAGGACATCTTCCAGGAGGTCTTCGACGCGGAATTCCGGGCGGAGTTCACGGCCCACGGCCTGACGTATGAGCACCGCCTCATCGACGACATGGTGGCCTCGGCGCTCAAGTGGGAGGGGGGCTACGTCTGGGCCTGCAAGAACTACGACGGCGACGTGCAGAGCGACATCGTGGCCCAGGGCTTCGGGTCGCTGGGGCTCATGACGAGCGTGCTCATGACGCCCGACGGGCGCACCGTCGAGGCGGAGGCCGCGCACGGCACCGTGACGCGGCACTACCGCCAGCACCAGCAGGGCAAGCCGACCTCCACCAATCCCATTGCCTCCATCTTCGCCTGGACCCGCGGCCTCGCGCATCGCGGCACGCTCGACGAGACGCCCGAGGTGACCCGGTTTGCCGAGACGCTCGAACGCGTGTGCATCGAGACGGTGGAGGCGGGGAAGATGACGAAGGACCTGGCGATCCTCGTCGGCCCCGGACAGGAGCATCTGACGACGGAGGCGTTTCTCGCCGCCGTCGATGCCGGGCTCCGCGCCGCGATCGGTTGAGCCGCGAGGCGGCGGGTCCGCGCGGGCGGCGGTGCATGCGCGTGATGGTGGCAGGCTGGCGAGTGCCCACAGGCGGGGCAAGGTCTGCGTTTTCGATCTTGCGACGGCGCTGCCGCGGCCGATATCCCCCCACGGATGGATCCGTTCGTTCGCCCCTCGCGCCGGTCCCGGTGCGTCACCCGCCAGGAGATTTGCCGTGGCCAGCCTGCCCTTCGGTCGCACCCCGGTGCCCCAGAGTCGTCGTCGCCCGCTGTCGCTCGAGTCGCTCGAGTCACGCGCGCTGCTCGCCGGTGTTCCCTTCTCGTCCATTCCCGACCTCGTCGCGGCCAGTGACGCCGGGACGTCGGCGACCGACAACAGGACGAATGTCTCGGCCCCGACGTTCACGGGCACGGCCCGCAACGCGCAGTCGGTGAAGATCTTCGTGGGTCGCACCGAGGTCGGCACGGCGCCGGTCGTCGACGGACGCTGGTCGTTCACGCATCCCGGGTTCGCCGATGGCCGCTACACCGTGCTAGCCCAGCCGGTCGGTGAGGGCGGCACGACCGGCCGGCTCACGGCCGCGCTGCCGATCGAGATTCGCACCGCGGCTCCGGCGACGCCCTCGCTCGGGATCGTGCAGGCGGGTGTCAGGCCCTCGCAGGCGGGTTCTGCCGCGACCAACCTGGCGCGGCCCGTCTTCAACGGTCTCGGCCCGACGGGCGGCACCGTCGAGGTCTTCGTGGACGGCTCGTCGGTCGGCCGCGGTGTCGTCGGGAACGGTCGCCAGTTCGTCGTCCGTCCGGCCGCGTCACTCGCCAGCGGCCAGCGGGCGGTGACCGCCGTGGCGTCGGACGTCTTCGGGAACCGAAGCGCCGCGGCCACGCTCGCGCTGGCGGTCGACGCCGAAGCGCCGACGGTCGTGTCGATCGTCCGCACATCGTTCGACACGCTCACGGCGACCTTCAGTGAGGCCGTGAAGGGCGTCACGCCGGGCAATTTCCGGTTCTCCGGCCGCACGTCCGACGGCTTCGCCATCTCCTCGAGGCCTCTGACCGACGGGCAGTTGCGGATGTTCGTGGGTACGATCACCGGTCAGTTGTCGGCCGATGGTCGCACCTACACGCTGCGGGCCCCGAATCTCGACCTCGCGGCCGGCACATTCTCGCTGACGTTGCCGAAGGGCGCCGTCACCGACCTCGCCGGCAATCGCCTCGCCAACGCGGGCACGCTGACGGTCGAGGTCGAGGGCGCGTGAGCGTCGCCCCGCAGGCCGTCGCTCCATGACGTCGCATCGGTTCACGCGGTCTCCCGCACGAAGGGTGCGGGAGACCGCGGTGGCCGGGTGCGGGGCGCGCCGCGCCCCGGTGTCGGGTCAGCCCCTGCCCCGTTCGGCAAGCCCGAAAAACGTGAGCCCGAAAACGTTGACGGGGCTTCGCGTGTTCGTACAGTTGGGGGCATGGCACAGGTGTGCCTCGACCCATCCCGTCATGCCAGCCATTCGGCTCGTCCCGCGGCTGTGACGGACAACGTGGACGCGCCCCCATGGTCGCCGAAGCCCGTCGCCAGTTGTCTGGGTCCTTATGCGGAGCTGTCGTCGCACGCACGGGCCGCCCAGCCACGCGCGGACAGCACGCCGTCGGGCCGCGTTTCGCAGACTGCGGAACACGTCTCCCCGAGCAGGATGCGAGGAGTGCCAACCGCGGAAACCCGCCGTGTTTCCACCGGTCGGCCAAGTGGACAAAGGCCATGGAAGGCTTGGTCCACGGGCAGCGAGTTGCGAGGGGATTCACGCTGATCGAACTGATCGTCGTGATCGCGATCATCGGAACGCTCGTGGGAATGCTTCTCCCCGCGGTCCAACGGGCCCGCGAGTCGGCCCGCCAGGCGTCGTGTCGCAACAACATGCGGAACATCGGGGTCGCCGTGCTCAATCACGAGACCGCCAAACGCGTGTTTCCGATCGGCTGTGACCACGCCACCGGGCTCGATCATGCGTGGTCGTCGTTCATCCTCCCGTACCTCGAGCAGGGAAACACCGCCGCCCGCATCGACTACGCGAAGCCGTGGAACGACCAGCCGGCCGGTGGCGTTCCCGGCAATCTCGCCGCCGCCGACACGACGGTGCCGGTGTACATCTGCCCGTCAGGGATCGTGAGTTACGCGGGCAAGCAGGACTACTTCGGGATGGCCGGGATCGGTCCGGGAGCCGAGGGCGTGCCATGGACGGGTTATGACCCGGGCCCGGCGGCGGTCAAAGTGCCTGAAGAAGAATGGACGACGTGCGGGATGCTCTATCAAACGGACTCGCGGACACCGCGGGGAGTACGGGCGGCGGCCGTGACCGACGGCCTGAGCCGGACTTTGATGGTGTCGGAGTCGAGCGACCAAGGGGTGCCGGTGAGTGAACTCACTGATCCCAGACAGGCCGCCGGGTTCGGTCGGTGGGCCACGTCGTCGAGCTACCTCCTCAACAAGCGGGTGGTCAATGACAACCGGGGTGAGCCCTTCTTCAGCAACCATTCCGGCATCATTTTCGCACTTTTTGCCGACGGCCACGTGGGCATCATCAAGGACGGGGTGGACCCGGCTGCCTTGGTGGCGGTTTCCACGCGAAGTGGCGGCGAAATTCAGTCAGATCTCTGATTTGTGGGATTCCGATTTTTTTGCTTGCACGGGTGGGTCGACGCCGGTAGATTCCCCAAGTCGCCGAGATTCCGGTCTCGCGATCGTCGCTTGCGAAAAGAGACGGCAGCGAGACGGTTCAACCGATCACAAGTTCGTTCTCGATACGTTTCTCGATACGTACAGATTCGTGAGTTCTCAAACGAGTCCTTTCCTTTCCTGAGGAGCCTTGCTGTGGCAATTCGTCGTGTGCTTCTGTCAGTTGCGGCAATGGCCTTGATGGTCGCCGTCGCGTCCCCGGCCATGGCCGGTGGTGGTGGTGGTGGCTCGAAGTCCAAGGTCAACATCCGCGTCAAGAACTTCACCACTGACCCGGTTGCCGTCGCCGTGGCCAACAAGAACCCGACCCAATTCCGCGGTTTGAACCCGGATCAGGTCACGCAGTTCAAGGTCAACAAGGGCGCCTTCGTGGTGAACGATCAGGTCGAGTCGGCCTCGTTCAACACCGGCAGCCGGAAGACCGTGTACATCGCGATCTCCGACTTCGGTATCGAAGACACGACGACCCGGTTCTGATTCGGGACGTCCCCGATCGGGACACGAAGCGAACAAGCCGGTCGGAGCATCAGGGGTGACCCGTGCTCCGGCCGGCTTCTCGCTTTTTGGGTGCCTTTCGGTTGGTCGTTCGTCGGTCGCCCGGTGTCGTTTGTGTCCCCCCGATACGGCAGGTAGAACCGGGGGATGCAGCCCAATCCTGCCCGTTCGACATCGCGACCGATCGGCGCGTCGGTCCCGGTCGCGTTGCTCGCCTCGGTGTCGCTCGCGGTCATCACCGCCGCGCCCTGGTTGCGGCAGGAACTGGTCGTGTGTGCGATCGGCAGCGTCGTGGCCGGACTGCTGCTCGCCCGGCATGTCCGCGGCTGGGTGGGCGAGTCGGCGGCCCTGCTGACGGCGATCCTCTCGCTCTCGATCGCCTTCCACTGGGCGCCCAAGGTGCTCGCCCATGCGATGGACACGAGTGATCGGATCGGGCTCGCCTTCACGGTGCCGATCGTGCTCTGGGACGCGCTGCGGCTCGTGGCCCCCTTTTGGTTCGTGGCCCGGTTCGTGCGGGATCCCCGCGACGCCTGGCTGCCTGCGGCGCTCGTGGCGGTGGTCACGGAGGCCGTCCTGCCGAGTGTGTTTCCCTGGAAGCTCGGCTACACGCTCATCGCCTGGCCGGTGACCATCCAGGGCGTCGATGCGTGCGGCCCGGAGTGGTCGACGTTCGTGCTCTTCGCGATCGCGGGCGCGGTGATCGGCGTGCTCGCCGCGATCCTGATTCGCGTGGGTCGCGGACAGCTGGTCGGGATGGACGCGGATTCCGCAGGCCGCGCGTGGACGCCGACGGGCCTGGCCGCGCTGGCTGTCGTGGCCGGCAGTCTCGTCCATGGCATGTGGGCGATGGCGTCGTGGAACGCGGCGATCGCGGCGGCTCCGAAGCTGCGCGTGGCGCTCGTGCAGGCCGACCCGTCCGAGGAGGATGCGATCGAGGACCTGCAGCGACTCACACGCGAGGTGTGCGGTGCCGGTGATGTCGATCTCGTGTGCTGGCCGGAGTGCAGTGGCGGCTCGTACGAAGACTGCCTCCAGTCGTTCACCGACCAGGATCTGCGCGACCGCTTCTCGCGCGAGCCTCGTCAGGGCGTGCATCCGCTCGAGTCGCCATCCTGCCCCCTACTCTTCGGCGGCCAGATCTACCGGGGCCTCAAGGAAAAGCCGAAGGAGCTCTTCCAGTCGGCGATCCTCATGGACCGGTCCGAGTCGCTCGCCGGCACCTACCACAAGCGCCACCTCATGCCCTTCGGCGAATACGTCCCGTGGGCGGAGCAGTTTCCCGAATTGCGGCTCTATTTCCCGATGGCCGAGGAATTCAGCGTCGGCCGTGAGGCGACCGTGCTGGCCACCGACGGTCCGGCGCGGCTGGGCGTGCTCCTCTGCTACGAGGACATGGTGTCGCCGGCGGCTTCCTCGCTCGTGCGCAACTCCGCCAACGTGCTCGTGTCGCTCATCAACGGCTCGTTTTTCACCGAGCCGCTGACGCTCGTGCAGCACCGACTCCTCGCCCAGCTCCGGGCGGTCGAGAACCGACGCCCCCTCATGCGCTGCGCCGCGACGGGGGAGACGTGCGTCATCTCACCGCTCGGCACGATCGTCGCTCGTCTGCCGCTGCACGCCACCGACGTGCTCACCGCGGAAGTGCCCCTCGTGGAGACCGTCACGCTGGCGACAAGATTCTGGCCGGCGTTTCCCGCAGCCTGCGGGCTCGCGCTCGTCACCGTCGGCCTGCGTCGTCGACTGGCCGCCCGTGCGGCGTGAGCATCGCCGGCTCGTGCGCGAGTGGGTTTCGGTCTGGCACCGGCTCGGCCGACCACCCCTTCGCTTCGTCTTCTCTGACTGCTTCGTCCAGACGTCGCGTAACCTCCATGCAGTGTGGCACCGGCTCGGGGCGGCGGCAAAAGTCTCCTCGCTCGGGCCGCGGCGGCCGCTCGCTCGGGAAGCGTTCGCCGACCACCCCTTCGCCTCGTCTTTTCTGACTGCTTCGTCCAGACGTCGCGTAACCTCCATGTAGTGTGGGGCCGGCTCAGGGCGGCGGCAAAAGTCTCCTCGCTCGGGCCGCGGCGGCCGGTCGCTCGGGAAGCGTTCGCCGACCACCCCTTCGCCTTGTCCTTCGACGTGTCCAGATGCACTCTCAGGAACCGGTCGTCTGCCTCGTGATCGTCACGTGCAACTCCACGGACGTGATCGAGCGTTGTCTTGCGTCCGTGGCGGCGCAGACGCGCCTGCCCGACCGGCTGATCGTCATCGACAACGCCAGCACCGACGGATCGTCGGACGAGACGGAGCGGGTGCTCGAGCATCTGCCGGTGCTTGCCGTGCGTGCGACGGTGCGCCGTGAGGCACACAACCTCGGGTTCGCCGCCGCGAACAATCGCGCCATCGCATCCACCGATGCCTCGTGGGTGGCGCTCCTCAATCCGGACGCGTTTCCCGAGCCGTCATGGCTCGAGTCGCTGCTGGCCGCGACGCGGGCACATTCCGACGCAGCCGCCTTCGGGTCGCTCCAGATGCTCGACGGACGCCCCGACGTCGTCGACGGCTGCGGCGACGTCTACCACGTGAGCGGTCTATCGTGGCGGGCCGGTCATGGGCGTCCGCTGCATCCCGACCACCTCGAGGAGCGGGAGGTGTTTTCCGTCTGCGCGGCTGCGGCGCTGTATCGGCGGGACGCCGTGGTCGCGGTGGGCATGTTCGACGAAGACTTCTTCTGTTACCTCGAGGATGTCGATCTGGGGTTTCGGCTGCGGCTGGCGGGTCATGCCGCGCGGCACGTGCCCTCGGCCGTCGTCCGCCATGTCGGCAGCAGTTCGAGTGGCGGCCGCCACAGCCCGTTCGCCATTTACCACGGACATCGCAACATGGTCTGGTGCTTCGTGAAAAACATGCCACAGCCGCTTTTCGCCGGCCTGTTGCTCCCCCATCTGGCCCAGACTATCGTGACTTTCCTGGTGATGTGGCGACGCGGTCGGGCCCACGCGTTCCTGGTGGCCAAGCGGGATGCCCTCGCCGGGCTTCCAGCGATTCTGCGGAAGCGGACGCACGCGAGACGAGCCGGGCAGTGGCGCGTGGGGTGGCGGCGGATATGGCGGGTGCTCGACGCGGGATGGTGGCGGGCGTGAGGCAGCCGGTGCACGAGACTCGTCAATCGTCCGATGCCGAGCTCGCGGCCGCGTCGGTGGTCATCGTGAACTTCAACGCGGGCGACGTGCTCCGCGAGTGCCTCGAGGCACTGCTGCCGCAGGCACGGCAGGTCGTGGTCGTCGACAACGCCTCCGAGCCGACCGGGTTCGAGGCGGCTGTGGCGCCGTTCCTGGATCATCCGCGCGTGGTCGTCATCCGGTCTCCGAACAACGTCGGCTTCTCCGCCGGGTGCAACCTCGGCATCGCGGCCGCCACCGAGCCGACGATCCTCCTGCTCAACCCGGACAGCATCGTGCATCCCGGAGCCGTATCGCGGCTCTGCGAGGTGCTGCACAGTCGGCCGACGGTTGGCATGGTCGGCGGGTTTCTCGTATCGCCCGATGGGACGGAGCAGGGGGGCGGACGTCGCGCCGTGCCGACACCGTGGCGGTCGGCGGTTCGCGGCTTCGGCCTCTCGCGTCTGGCCCGGCGGTGGCCCAGGCTCTTCGATGACTTCTATCTCCACCTGCAGCCCCTGCCCCCGGGACCGGTGGTGGTCGAGGCCATCTCCGGTGCGTGCATGGCCGTTCGCCGGCAGGCGCTCGACGATGTCGGGCTCCTCGACGAGGGCTACTTCCTCCACTGCGAGGACCTCGACCTGTGCATGCGGTTTCGTCAGCGCGGGTGGGAGATCCTCTTCGTTCCTGACGCCCGCGTGCTGCACCACAAGGGAGTCTGCAGCCACGATCGCCGACTGTTCGTCGAGTGGCACAAGCACCGGGGCATGATGCGGTTCTATCGAACGCATTTCCGGCACCAGTACCCGGCGGGGCTCATGACGCTCGTCCGGCTCGGTGTCTGGGCACGCTTCGCCGGCATCGCGGCCACGATCACGGCCCGCCGGATTCCCGCATGGTGTCGTGGCGGCATCGGACGCCTGGCCTCAGTCGTCCGACCCCGACGCACCCAGGCACCGACCGTCATGACGCGTGGCGTCACCTCGAGTTCCGTCGCCTCGTAGTCCGAGGGAGCAGGCGTGCCCAGCGCGGCGATCACGTCGATGACGACGGGGCCTGGAGCGCCGGGTCATGCGGATGGGAGCACACTCGAGCCGGTGTCGGTCACGATGATGCCCCCGGCCCCTGACGCGACGGCGCTTCACTCGACCATGCCCGAGACGGGTGCAGGGGCCCGTGGCTGTGTCGGCGTGCTCGGCATGGGCAGCTTCGTCTCCCGGCCGCTCCTGTCACGCCTCGCGCTGGCCGGGTATGCGTCATGGCCCATTGCCTCGCGCGCGGCTGCCGCGGACCGCGTGTCTGCGGTCGCCACCCCGGGGGGCATCACCGCGGCGGTCGCCCTGTGTCCGCTCTGGGGGCTCGTCGATCGTCTGCCGGCTCTCACGGCGCTGGGCATCCGCCGGATCGTGGCGGTGTCCTCGATGAGTCGCCTCACGAAGGCGGCTTCACCCGATCCAGACGAGCGGGCCGTCGCGGAGCGGCTTGCCGCCGCCGAGGACGCGGTCGCGCGCTGGGCGGAGCGGCACGCGACGCGCGTGACGATTCTGCGGCCGACGCTCGTGTACGACGGCCTGCACGACCGCAACGTGACCCGGATCGCGGGCTTCGTCCGCCGCTGGAGGTTTTTTCCTCTCGTCGGTGCGGGATGCGGCCTCCGGCAGCCGCTGCACGCCGACGACCTCGCGGCCGCCTGCGTCGCGGCCCTCGACGCCCCGTCGCCCCGGCCGTGCTACGACGTTGCCGGCGGTGAGACACTCACCTACCGCGAGATGGTCTCACGCATCTTCGTGGCGGTCGGCAGGCGTCCACAATTCGTGGAGGTGCCGCGGGTGCTCGTGCGTGCCGCGCTCCCCATGCTCGGGCTCCTGCCGGGCTTCCGCGGCGTTTCGGTCGCGGCCTTCGACCGCATGAACGAGCCACTCGTCGCCGACAACGCGGCGGCCGTCGCCGATCTGGGGTTCGCTCCGCGGCCGTTCAATCCCCGGTCGGGAAGCCCGCCATGAGTGAGAGCGTCCAGCCCATGAATCAGAGCGTCCAGCCGGACGAGGAAGGTCGGTCCTCGGGGGTGGAGGGTGGCGGCTGCCACGTGCCGGTTCCTGCGACCGCTTCGGCATGCCGGCGCACGTGCTGGGTCGTGGGCTGGCTCGCGCTCGTGCTCATTGGCATCAACCTCGTCCACGATGCGTCGATGCACGACAAGACGCTCGTCCCCCGCCTGCACGCGCTGCTCATCGTCCTCGGAGCCTCCGGACTCGCCCTCGTGATGCCGCGCGTGCTGCGCCGATGCGATCCGTCGATCGTCCGCGAGCCGGTCGTCCTGGGCGCGCTCGCCCTCGTCGCGTGCACCGCGCTGTCGCTCCTTGCCGCCGTCAACGTGAGTGCCGGCTGGCTCGATCTCGTGCGCACCAGCGCGTTCGCCGGTGTGCTCGTGGTGTCGTGCCTGCTCCTGCCGCTCGTGCCGCGCTGGCCCGACCACCTGCTGCGCCTGCTCGTCGTCTCGGCCGCGGTCACCGCCGGCCTCGGGTGGGCGGAGTTCATCATGCGCTATGGGATCAACGTGCCGGGGAGACGGTGGATCGAGGACGTGTCGGGCCGGATGGGCAACATCAACCTTCTGTCGAGCTACCTGGTCCTCGTCCTGCCCGGCTGCCTTGGCGCGGCGTGTCTGCTCCGTGGTGCGTGGCGGGGGGCCGGGGCGCTGGCGGGTGTCGCGTCCCTGGTGCTCGTCATCGTGCTGCAGTCGCGGTCCGCCTGGGTCGCGCTCGCCGCGTCCGCACTCGTCGCGCTGGCGGTGGCGTGGCGCGTGCGCGAGCGACTCGGGATCGGACGGGTCCTGCGGAACGTCATGGTCACGGGGGCTGTGGGAATCACCTGCGGGATCGCGGCCTGTGGTTCACTCGCGAGTCCCGATCATCCGATCATGGCGCGGCTGCGCAGCATCGGCGTCGCGAATCCGGACGGCCGACCGAGCGACGGAGGCCGGACGGTGATCTGGTGGCTCACCACGCACCTGATCGCCGATCACCCGCTCGTCGGAGTCGGTGCCGGCAACTTCCCGATCCGCATCCAGGAGTATTACGCGACGCCCGGTGCCGATCTGGCGAGGCTGCACACCGACGACTGGTCCCGGCCGCACAACGACTTCCTGCAGGTGTGGGCGGAGAAGGGAGTGCTGGGACTGGCGGCCTTCATCGGCATCTTCGCGGCCGCCCTCGCGTCGATCGTCACGGTCCTGCGAGTCGCGGTGTCTCCGCGCGATGCGGGACTCGCCGTGCTCTTGCTCATGTCGTTCGTGACCAACCTCGTCGCCTCGTGCTTCGATTTTCCGCTCGAGCGGATCAGCCATCAGGCGACGCTCGCCGTACTCCTCGCGGCGGCCACGGTCCTGCGGCGGGAGGTCGCGGCGCGGGCTGTCGGTGATCCCCTCCACGCGGCTCGACGTGCGCCGACGTGGGGCGACGGCCCCGAACCGACCGCGGTCGGTAGCGACGGATGCAGCGACGTGCCATCCGCCGGCGCATCCGGTCTCGTCTGGGGCGTCGTGGCCGCGGGGATCGTCGCCACGGCCTGTGGCCTTGCCTGGACGACCGTGGCGATCTCCCAGGAGCGATCCGCCGTGGGGGCCCGCGCGGCGCTCGAGGCGGGCAGGTGGGACGACGCGGTGCGTCTGGCCCGCGGTGCCACGACGCCGTGGCGCACGCTCGACCCGTTCGGTACCCCGGTCGCGTTTCTCGAGGGTGCGGCGCACATGCGGTCGGGCGCCGCGGACGAGGCCATCGCGTGCCTCGAGCGGGCCCGCCGTCACCACCCGAATCGTCTCGTCGTGCTCAACAACCTCGGCATCCTCTACGCGACGACGGGGCGCACCGACGACGCGATCGAGTGCCTCTCCGTCGCGGCGTCGCGGTATCCGCACCGGCTCGAAAGCGTCACGAACCTGGCCGGTTGCTACCTCGACGCAGGACGGCCGACCGACGCCGTGAGCCTCATCGAAGGCGTGCCGGAGACGAGCCGCACGCCCGTCATGCGCGAGCATCTCGCACGGGCGCGGTCGCTCCTGGGCTTGCCCTCCGGCGCGCCATCGGACACGTCTCAGCCCGCGGCGGAACGCTGAGAATGCTCGAGCCGGGCGAGTCGTCGGGCCGGGTCACGCCACGGCTGAGCGCCCTTCCTCGAACCGGTACCCGAACCGCTCGATGTCCTCGGCGAAGTGTTCGGCCACGCGGGCGGCGAGGCGGGGCGTGTAGTAGGTGCGGTAGTCGCGGCGATCGTGAGCGACGGTGCGATTGACGTGGGGCAGCGTTGCCGGCACGCCGAGCCACCCGCAGATGCGATCGAAGTCTTCGTGCAGCGACTCGAATCGGGCCACGTGGTCGACGAGCAGCCTGCCGTGCCGGTCGCAGAGCATCCGGCTTTGCGAGATCTTGTCGCGCCGCAGTTCGTAGTCGACGTACCCTTCGAAGGACGCGAGCCCGGTCGCGCGGGCGCGTCGATGGTGCCGTGGCGAGCTGACGAGGTAGTGGAAGTAGGAGACGAGCAGGTCCCAGGGATTGCGCACGAACGCGAACTTGAAGAGGCTGGCAAAGTCGTCCGCCGGCAGCTGGCGGCGGAGCGTGTCGGCCGGCGTGTGCAGCCGGAACCTCTTCACCTCGGGAGGCGCGTAGTGATTGACGTGGATGCCGATGCGGTCGAGCCAGCGGTTCATCCAGAAGCGCATGACGCGGTCGCCATAGGGCTGCAGTGCCTGCGAGATGCTGCAGCCGCCGGTCTTGGGCACGTGCACGAAGGCGAAGCGGTGTTTGTGAGAGACGAGCATGGTCCGGTCTTTCACCGCGGCTGCATCGGCGGGAGCGCCCGCGCGGCGCGGCCGTCATGGGTACCGACGTCCGTCGGCCGGGCAGGATGCGGCCGCACGGGCATCGGCGATCGGAAGGGGGAATAGCAGGCGGGGCACCGCGGCCGCCACGGCACTTTGGGCCGTCTGGCGAAGGCTTCAGCCGAAGACGCCGAGCAGCCGGGTGACCTCGACGGCGAGAATGATGCCTACGCCCACGAGGGATTCGCCGGCGATGAGCCCGCTGGAGACCGGCACGATCGTGCGCTCGGCGGCCTGCGGGGCGCGCCGGGCCAGGATGAAGGCGACGAGCGCTCCGGCGAACATCGCGAATGAATTGAAGGCCGGGATGACGCCGGCGATCCCCAGTCCGGTCGTGGAGGGGATCCACGGACGCAGCCGCTTGGGCGCGAAGGTCTCCAGAAGCGTGAGCACGACGCCGATGAGCGCCCCCACGAGCATCGCCTCCCGGGCTCCGGCCGGCAGACTGTCGAGACCCTTGGCGAGCAGGCGGGCAACACCCTCCCAGACCTTGGCCGACGGCGCGGGCAGGGCCGCGGTGCCGAGCCGCTCGGGATGGGCCTGGACGACGAAGAGGTAGGCAGGCACGGAGACGAGCGTGCCCGCGACCACGCCGTATAGCTGGGAGAGCGTCTGCTTCCGCGGGTTGCCCCCCAGCAGGTAGCCGCTCTTGAGGTCGGTGAGCAGGTCGGCGGCGTGGGACGCCGCCCCCGAGGTGATCGACGCGGTCATCAGGTTCGTGGTGATGTTCGAGGGGGCGATCGCACCGTAGACCAGCTGCGTGATCTTCCCCATGGCGCCGATCGGGGTGATGTCGGTCTCTCCGGTGGCACGCGCCGCGACGATCGACAGGAGGAAGGTGAGGAGCACGGCCACCACCCCCATCCACCACGTGATCCCGAAGAGGATCTCGCCGAGGACGACGCAGGCCGTGCCGAAGACGAGCGTCCCGGTCGCGAACCACCAGCCGGGCACCTCGACCCGGGCGAGTGGATCGTCCATAGCGTCGGCACGACGGCCCACGAGCGTGGCGAGGCCGCCGAAGGCGCGGACGACCGTGCGCCACTTGAGCGCGAAGGACAGGAGGCCGGACGTCACCATCATCGCGGTCGCGGGCCAGAGCACCCACGAGACGATGCCTCGATAGCCCGGCTCGGCGATGCCCCGGGAGACGAGGATCGGGCCGATGATCCCGTAGCAGATGATGCCGCCGACGAGCATCGAGGCGGCGACGCGCAGCCCCATGATGGCGCCGGCCGCGACCATGATGAGCGAGCCCTCGATCCCGATCGTGAATCGCGTGAGCAGGTCGCGGCCGAGGGCGGTGGGCAGGAAGGGAATTTCAGCCGGGAAGGCGTACGGTGCCAGCCACTTCACCTGGGCGAAGAGATCGCGCCAGAGCGCGACGAGGCCGCCGACGATCCCGGCCGTGAAGAGCGCGCGGCCCTTGGCGACCGCCTCCGTGCCCGCGGTGTGCATGCTGCGCAGCGTCTCGGCCGTCGCGATGCCGGTGGGGAAGGGAAGCTGGTCGATGTTGATGAGCTGCCGCTTGAGCGGGATCGCCATGAAGACGCCGAGCATCGACAGCGCGCCGAGCCAGAGCATGATTTCCCACCACGCCATGAGCCGGCCCGTCGTCAGGTAGAGGGCCGGCAGCGCCGAGACCAGGCCGGCGCTCGACATGTAGCCGGCCGCGCTCGCCGCGCTCGACATCGTGTAGTTCTCGAGGATCGTGAACGGCCGGTCGCGCCAGGCCGGCACGAGCGGCTCGAGGAAGCGGAAGACGGCGTAGGCGATGATGCACGCGGTGATCGTGACGCCGAGACCCCAGCCGGTCTTGAGGCCGACGTAGAGGTTCGAGATCGACATCACGCCGCCGATGAGCATGCCGGTGACGACCGCCCGGGGCGTCAGTTGCACCGCGTCGTCGCCGGCGTACACGTGCTCGAGCCACCAACGGGCGGCCGCCCGTTCGTCGTCAGGCGGCGGTGCCGCGGGAATCGTGTCGTCGCGCATGGTGGGGAGCGTACCCGAAGTCGCCCGCCGCGGCGCCTCATGCAAGGAGGCCGCATTCGCACGCCTGGAGGCGTGCGCCACGAAAAGAGCGGACGTCGCTCCCCTGCCGTGACCCGCCGCAGGCCCGCAGGGCCGCCGCGGCGCGCTGACGAAGAATTTCTCGACGGAGGTCGTCCTGCCGTCCAACCGCCGCAGGCCCGCAGGGCCGCCGCGGCTCAGCCAGCCGCGGAGCGCACACGGCCGCCCGGAAGGCGGCCGGCCCGGCGTGGGCACCCTTGGCGTGCCCACGTCGGGCCAAGCTGCCGGGGCCATGGATGGCCCGGCAGCGCTCTCGTCAGAACACGTCGAGATGGAAGTGGTGGCCCTGGTGGTAGCGACGCGATTGCGGGTACTCGTTGTGCCACTGCCGGTTGTAGACCGGTATCCGCATCTCCTGGGGATAGCGGTAGTAAAGATCGTTCGCCGACTGCATGTAGCCGTCGGCGTAGAAGTTCTGCGCGTACCAGACGTAGGGATAGTGGTAGAGCCGGTTCCAGTCGTGGGTGTTGTACGAATAGCCCCACTGGTAGCCGTAGGCCTGCTGCCCCGCGTGGGGCGTCTGGGCCCTGGCATCGACGGTGGTCAGCCAGACGGCGACGCCGACGGCGCCGACGGCGAAAAGGTGCCGCATCATGAAAGGTCCCCCCGGAAAGACGATCCCCGGAAGTCATCGGCAGCCGGCACGACCCGTCTTCACGGAAAAAAGTGACGCGACCCGAGGGGTTGGGCAGGCCGGCGGGGACCGCCGCCCACACCCGTGTCGGCATCGCGGGCGGCGGGCTCAGGCGGGCTGCGGCTTCTGCCCGGGCAGGCGTCCCTCGGCGAGTTCCCGGTCCCACTCTTCGATGAGGGGCCAGTGGGTCGCACAGGTGCCGAAGTCCGCGAGCGTGAGGTACCCACGGAGGCGGTCGGTCGTGCGGCGGAGGAGACCGTCGTCCTTGCGGAAGATCGGCCCGTGGCTCGGCAGGAGCCACTGGACGTCACTCGCCGCGATGCGTTCGAGCGAGCGGATGAACTGCTGGATGTCGCTGCCGTGATGCGCGTCGATCGCGCCGACCGATCCGTCGCGGTAGATGTTGTCGCCCGAGAGCAGGAGGTCGTCGAGCCGGAACGCGAGCTGGCTGTCGGTGTGGCCGGGCGTGTGCCAGACCTCGAGGCGGCGGGAGCCGATCTCGATCACGTCGCCGTCGGCGACGGTGCGGTCGACCGTGACGGGCGGCATCTCGAGATGCACGTTCTGGGCGGCGATCTCGGCGAACGTCTTGACGCGGTCCCCCGACTCGAGCGCGTCGACGGCCTTGGGATGGGCGATGACCGGTGCCTTCAGGACCGCCTTCGCCCGCGCGAGGCCCTGGATGTGATCGACGTCCGCGTGCGTGGCGACGAGCCCCCGGCACTGGGAGAGCGGGAAGTCGAGCTGACGGATCATCTCGACGATCTCGTCCACGCTCTCGTCGTAGCCGATGTCGATGAGCACCCAATCGCTGTCGTCGTAGACGAGGTACACGTTGCAGCCGATCCGCCACCCGGCCTGATGATTCATCTCGATCACACCGGGAAAGACCGGACGCCGTGCCAGCATGGCGGAGAGCTCTGCTGAAGGGGAGGGGCTGAACGGGAGGAGCCGAGGTGGCGGAACTGGAATGGAAGGAAGCGATGGACCGGCACGATTTGCCGGTCGGACCGGCGGAGGACACACTGTCCCGTACCCGGACAGCATCAGCACTGCCAACCGCATGATAGCACCGCCGCGGCGGGGCGGGCAGCGAGTGGTCCGGGGGGCGTCGCAGGCGCACGGGAGTCGGGTGGTGGCAACGCGAGATCGCCCGGTGAACGATCCAGCGGGCGCGTCGCCGGAGACCGTGACCGGCATGGCGGTGACGGTGCGCGCGCTGTGCGACGTGGTGGAGGCGATCGCGCCGCTCGGCGCGTCACTCGGCGCGCCGGCCCCTGAGGAGATGCCCTGGCACGGCGCGCTCTTCGGGACGCTCCAGGCACAGGCCGCCCGCGGGCCGCTCGTCGTGGCGGCGGTGTGCGGCGGCACGAACACGGGCAAGAGCCTCGTCGCCAACGCGCTCGTGGGTGCGGCCATGAGCCGTTCGGTGGCCGAGGCGGCCCGCACGCGGCACCCCGTCGCGAGCCTGCCCGCCGGGGTGGCCGCCACCGCGGATCTCGGCGCGCTCTTCCCCGGCTTCGTACCGGTCGCGTGGCGCAGCGACGAGGATGCGCTCGACCCCGCCGCCGAGGATCGGATCATCTGGCGCGAGGACGGCTCCGGGCGGCAGCCTGCCCGGCTCGTCATCGTCGATACGCCCGACATCGACGGCACGCTGCGCGAGAACTGGCACCGCGCGGAGCTCGTGCGCGACGCGGCCGACGTGATCGTGGCGGTGCTCACGCAGCAGAAGTACAACGATGCCGCCGTTCGCGAGTTCTTCGCGCGGGCCGCGGCCGCGGGTCGGACGGTGCTCATCGTGTTCAACATGATCGACTGGCCCGCCCAGCGTCCGCGGATCGGCGGGTGGCTCGCCACGTTCACGGCGGAGACCGGGGTCGTGCCACTGGCGGTGTACGCCGTCCCGCACGATCAGGCCGCGGCCGCCGCGGGCCGCGTCCCGTTCCACGCGCTTCCCGAGCTGACCGGGACGGCCGGCGGCGCCGACACGACTCACGAAGGGGATCCGGGCCCCGCCGAGCGGCTCGCGGGCTGCGATTTCGACCGCATCAAGCGTCGTGCCGTCGCGGGTGCATGGGAGGTCGTGCTCGACCGCCGGGACGGCATGGGAACGTGGCTCGACGCGATCGACCACGCCGCCGGGGTCTGGCGCGAGACGGCCACATTCCTCGAGCGGGAGAGTCGCGTGCGGGTCGATCTCCCGCCCGCGCCGAGCGACATCGTGTGGAACGAGATCTGGTCGTGGCTCGAGCCCCGTCGCTCGCGCTTCGACCTCGCCGTCAGCCGACTCTATCGCGTCGCCGGCACCGGGGTCGCTTGGGCCGCGCGGCAGGTCGGGCTGGGTCGGTCCTCCACCGAGCGTCGCGAGGATTTCACCGCCCTCGAGATCGCGGCCCTCAAGCAGGCGCTCACCGACTTCGTCTCACGGCTCGAGGACGCCTGCCGCCACGACCCGCGCCTCGAGCAGCTGCTGGGTCCGCGGCTCGCGTCGGCCGATCGCGCCGCGTGGTACGCCGACCTCGAGCGGCGACATCGAGCGCTTCCATTGGTGTCGGAGGACTACCGCACGTTCGTGAAGGACCAGCTCGATCGGTACTCCGAGGACAACCCGGGACTCGTCGGCTGGATCGTCACGGCCCTCAATGCCGGCGCGGTGGCCCGGCCGGCGCTCACGGTGGGGCTCGGGCTCGCGGGCGCCGCGGTCGTGCCCGCAGCCGCGGCGACGGCCGGAGGTCTCACCACGCTCGTCTATCACGTCGGCGACGTCGTCGTCGGAACAGCGGCCACGCTCGTGGGCGAGGGCGCCCTCGGGCTCACGGCGGCGGGGCTCGCGCCGCTCGTCGAGCAGCTCTTCGTGGGCTGGTCCGCTGAACGCAGCCGGGTGCTCGCCGAGACGCTCCACGATGTGGTGCTCGGCGACCGGCTGGACGAGATCGACCGGCTGGCGACGGCGGCGAGCCGGCCGGAGCTCGCGCGCGCACGGCAGCTCCTCGACGCCGTCGCGGCGGAGGGCGCCTGACATGTCGGCCGGTGCAGACGAGCGCGCGTGGGACGGGGGTGGCGGGCTCGCCGCGGACACGCAGCCGGATTTCAGCGATTTCGACGACCTCGTCGCGGCCCTGGACCGCTGGAGCGGGTCGCTCCGCGGCTGGGGGCCGGCGGCGGCGATTCACGCCGAGTGGAGCCGAGTCGGTCCGCGGCTCGACCGCGCGCGTCGCGAGCTCGCGCGGGTGCTCGTCGTGGGTGTCATCGGTGGCACCGGCACGGGCAAGAGCACGCTCGTCAACGCGCTGGCGGGCGCCGATGTCAGCGACGCGGGCGACGTCGCGCGGCCGACGACGACCGCACCCGTCGTGGTGGCGGGCCCGGATGTCGACGTCTCGTGGCTGCCGCTCGACGCCCTGCGGGCTCGCGTCGTGCGCAGCGACGCGCCGGCCGTGGCGAACATCGTGCTCGTCGACTGCCCGGATCCGGACACGCAGCCGCGGGAGGATCGTCCGTCCACCGGCGCGCCGGAGCGTCCCGGCGAGGAGCGCCCGCGGCCGAGCGCCGACAACCGGAATCGCGACCTGCTCGAGCAGGTGCTGCCGGCGTGCGACGTGCTGCTCGTCGTCGCCACCGCGCAGAAGTACAAATCCTGGATCGTCGCCCGCGAGGTGGCGGCGTTCGCGCCGGGCAGGCCGCTCTTCTTCGTGCAGACCCAGGCCTCGCGAGATGCCGACATCCGGGCCGACTGGCGGCGGGAACTCGAGTCGCAGGGCTTCCGCGTGCCGCGCATCTTCCGGCTGGACGGCGTCGAGGCCGGGCGCCGCGCCGCGGCGGGGCTCGCCCCCGAGCCCGGCTTCGCCGAGCTCGTCACCGCGATCGACGAGGAGCTCGCGGGCCGCGCCGCACGGCGCGTGAGACGCACCGGCGCGATCGATCTGGCCGCGTGGTTCGTGCAGGAGTCGCGAGACCGCCTCACGCCACTCGTCGAACCGCTTCGCGCGTTCGTCGAGGGCGTCACGACAGAGCGCACGCGCCTCGAGGGACTGCTGGCGGCGGCCGTCGCTGGAAAGCTCCGCAGACAGCGGCACGGCTGGCAGAGGCTCGTGGCGTCGGAGGTCGTCGAGCGGTGGCAGGGAGGGCCGTTCGCGACGTTCGTGCACGCCGTCGACGGCGTGTCGTCACTCTGGGGCAGGGCGCGTCTGGGGGGCGGACTCGTGGGACGCCTCCTCGCGGGTGGCCGCACTGACGCGAAGCCGGATGGATCACCCGGGTGGCAGGCCGTGGAGGAGATCGGCCTGTCGGAGTCGGAGGTGGAGCAGTCGCGGAGCATTCTCGCCGGCCTCGCGGCCCGCGCACGCATCGGCGATCCACTCATCGGACGCGTGCGGCTCGACGACTCCCAGGTGCAGTCGCTCGCCGCCACGCTGCTCGATCGGGCGGGTCGTTGGCTGGGGACGGGTGTCGAGCGGATGGTGGACGACCGGCGCGGTCGCCTCGGCGGCGCCGCCGTTCACTGGACGTTCGAGGTGCTCTTTGCGTCGCTGCTCGTCGCGGTCCTCGCGCGTGCCGGCTGGGGCTTCTTCTACGGGCACCTGTGGCTCGGACGGCCGGCCGAGGGCGCCGGCTTCCTGCAGCAGGCGTTCGTCTGGCTCCTGCTCTGGGGGCTCGCGCTGCGGTGGGCGGTGTTCCGTCTCGTGCGTCTCGGGCTGGAGCGCGACATCGCGGGGCTCGTGGGGGGCGTGCCTGCCGCCCGACTCGTCGACCCGCTGCTCGCCGATTACAGTGAGGCCGGTCGACGGGTGACGGACTACCTCGCGGAGGGGCGTCGCCTCGACCAGACGACCACGCGGCTCGCGGAGAGGCTCGACGAGCCGACGGCGGCACTCGGGCGTCTCCGTCCGCCGACGTCGGGGGCGGCGCCGTGAGGCGGACCCGGATCGGTCGCGCGGAGGGGTTCGTGCGTGCGGCGCAGTGCCTGCTGACGGTCGGCGTCATGGCGATCTCCGCCACGACCGGGGCGTGGGCCCGCGAGCTCGACGCGGTGCGGGCGCGTGGCGAGCTCGTCTGGGCGGCCGATCAGGAGGGGGGCGGTCCGCACGTCTTCCTCGATCCGGCGCAGCCGGGGCTGGTCAAAGGGTTCGAAGTGGAGTTCGCGGAGCTGCTCGCGCAGGAGCTCGGCGTGCGGGCCCGGTTTCAGCAGGGGCAGTGGGATCGCCTGCCCCTGCTCCTCGAGACCTCGGCGGACTGCGTCATCAACGGCTACGAGCTGTTGCCGGAACGCCAGCGCGACTATCTCTGCTCGCGCCCCTACTTCGCGTACGCGCTGCAGCTGGTCGGTCGGCGGGGCGAGGCGCCTGCCGCGTTCGCGGACCTCCAGCTGCCGGGGCCCGCGGGCGATTGGCGGGTGGGCGTCCTCAGTGGCTCGGCCGCCGAGGTCGTGCTGCGGTCCCGTGCCGAACTCGCCGTCGAGGTGATCGGCTACGAGGGGACGACCGATTCATTGCAACAGCTCGAGACCCGCGTGCTCGACGCGGTGGTGATGGACGACTGCATCTTCGCGTTCTACGCCGATCGGTTCGCCCACCTGCGGGCCGTCGATCGGCCGTTCGCCGGTGGTGTCTACACGGTGCTCACGTCCCGGGGCACGCCGCAGCTCGCGGCCGCGATCGATGCCGCAATCGGACGGCTCATCGCCGACGGCCGGCTGAAAACGCTCTACGATCGCTGGGACCTCGCCGGGCGGCAGCAGATGCTCCTGTTGCGCGACGCCGCGGAGGTCCCGGCGGCACGCCGCGCGGGCTTCATGGAGCTCGTCCGGCAGACCGCCCCGCTCCTCGCGCGATCGGCCGGCATGACCGCGTTCCTCTCCTGCGCGTCGTTCCCGCTGGCCGTCGCGATCGGGCTCGCCGTGGCGGTCGGGCGGCAGTACGGCCCCGCGGTGCTGCGCCCGCTGCTGTCGGGGTACGTCGAGATTCTGCGGGGCACGCCCCTCATGCTCCAGCTCTACGCGATCTTTTTCCTGCTGCCGCAGGTGGGGCTCGCGCTGCCGGCGCTCGTGGCGGCGATCCTCGGCCTGGCGCTCAACTATTCGGCGTACGAGTCGGAGATCTACCGGGCGGGGCTCAAGGCGGTGCCCCCCGGGCAGTTCGAGGCGGCGCTGTCGCTCGGCCTCTCCCGCTGGCAGGCGCTGCGCCACGTGATCGTGCCGCAGGCGATGCGGATCGTCATGCCGCCGGTGACGAGCGACTTCATCGCCCTCTTCAAGGACACGAGCGTCTGCTCGGCGATCACCGTCGTCGAGCTCACGAAGCGCTACAGCGTGCTCGCGCTCTCGACCGGACGCATCGTGGAGCTCGCGCTCGTCACCGCGCTCTTGTACCTGGCGATGAGCTGGCCGCTGGCGACGCTCTCACGCTGGTTCGAACGCCGCCTCGAGCGGCCGGCGGGTGCGACCGGTTGAGGGATGCCGCCGGCGCGTGCCGGTGGGCCGTCGCGGCAGGCTCGGCGGACGGATCGGAAAGGCAGCGCATGATCGCGGTCAGCGGAGTCTCGAAGTCGTGGCCCAGCGGCCCCGCGCTCGACGGCGTGAGCCTCACCTGCACCGAGGGCGAGGTGCTCGCGCTCGTGGGACCGTCGGGCAGCGGCAAGAGCACGCTCCTGCGGTGCCTCAACGGCCTCGAGACGTTCGATCAAGGCAGCGTGACGATCGCGGGCCACCGCCTCGATCCCGGCCCCAACGTCGCCTCCGCGCTCGAGGCGCTGCGGCGGGACGTCGGCATGGTGTTCCAGCAGTTCCACCTCTTTCCCCACCTCTCGGTCCTCGACAACGTCGCGCTCGCACCCCGGCTGGTGCGACGGACGCCCCGCGCCGAGGCCCACACCCGGGGGCGGGCGCTGCTCGACCGGGTGGGCCTTGGCGCGTTCGCGACGGCACGGCCCGCCCGGCTCTCCGGCGGCCAGC
>CAIWZS010000182.1 GCA_903917235.1 uncultured Planctomycetaceae bacterium
GCTCGTCGCGCTCGCCGAGCGGCAGGCGCTCTCCGGATCGCTCGCGCAGGCCGCCGCCGCGACGCTCGCGCTGGCGCCGTGGGCCGACGTGCGGCAGGCGGCCGCAAAGGTCCTGCCGCTGCCGCAGCCCAAGGGAGGCGGGAAGCTGCCCACGCTCGACGAACTGAGCCGTCGCGGTGGCGGCAACGCGGGGCACGGACGCGAGGTTTTCGCGGGCGCGGGCACCTGCGCGAAGTGCCACGTGGTCGGCGGGCAGGGCAAGGCCGTCGGGCCCGATCTCTCGGGCATCGGCGCGAAGCTCTCGCGCGTCGCCCTGTACGAATCGATCCTCGCCCCCTCGGCCGCGGTGAGCCACAACTACGAGACGTGGACCGCCGTCGGGAGCGACGGACGCTCGGTGACCGGTCTGCTCATCTCCCGCACCGACGCGGAGGTCGTCGTGCGCGGCGCCGACGGGATCGACGTGAAGCTGCCGGCGAACGCGCTGGAGGAGCTGGTCCGGCAGCCCGTGTCGCTCATGCCGGCCGACCTTGCGACGACGCTCTCCGCGAGCGACCTCGTCGACCTGGTCGCCTACCTCGAGACGCTCACGGCCCGCTGAACCCGGAGACGACGGCGTGATGGGAGCAGTCGCCTGCCACCGCGAGCCCCGTGCGGCACGCCGGACGTGGGACCACGGGCAGTCCCTTCACGCGCCGCGTCCGTCCGCGACCGACTGACGCGGTGAATCGCCCGAGGCCGTCATGCGTGTGCTCCAGGTGGCCAGTGAAGCGGTGCCGTTCGCCAAGACGGGCGGTCTGGCGGACGTGGCGGGTGCACTGCCGGCGGCACTCGCCGCGCTCGGCTGCGAGACGACGCTCGTCATCCCGGCGCACCGGGAGTCGCTCGCGAAGGGGCTGCCGATCGAGCCGACCGGCCTCGAGTTCGAGGTGCCGATCGGCACGCGGCGGCTGCCCGCGCGGATTCTGCGGGCCCACGTCCCGCGGGCCGCCTGCCCGGTGTTCCTCGTGGCCAACGACGAGCTCTTCGACCGGCCCACGCTCTACGGTGGTCCCGAGGACTATCCGGACAACTCGGAACGATTCATCTTCTTCTGCCGCGCGGCGCTCGAGCTGGCCGGCCGCGAGGCCCACGCCTTCGACGTGATCCACTGCCACGACTGGCAGACCGGCCTGATCCCGGCCTACCAGAAGCTGCTCTACCGCGCGTGGCCCGCGCTCGCGGGGGCCCGCACCGTGATGACGGTCCACAACATGTCCTATCAGGGCCTCTTCTGGCACTGGGACATGCTCCTCACGGGCATCGAGTGGAAGCACTTCAACTGGCAGGAGATGGAGTTTCACGACCAGCTCAACCTGCTGAAGACCGGCCTCGTGTTCGCCGACGCGATCACGACGGTGAGCCCGACCTACGCCCGCGAGATCCAGGGCTGGCCGGGCGGGTGCGGCCTCGAAGGGGTGCTGGCGGCGCGGAGCGACGCGCTCGAGGGGATCGTCAACGGTATCGACACCGAGGCGTGGGATCCGTCGGCGGATCCGCACATCCCGCGGCACTACGCGGCAGACGACTTCGAGGAGGGGAAGTACGCCGCCAGGGTGGCGCTGGCGGCACGGCTCGGGCATGCGGCCCCCGATCCACGGCCGCTGGTCGCCTTCGTGGGGCGGCTCGCGTACCAGAAGGGCGTCGACCTGCTCGTCGAGCTGCTCGCGCGGATGGGGGCGGGTGGACGCGCGCGGTTCATCGTGCTCGGCACGGGGGAGCCGGGGCTCGAGGAGGGCGTGCGTCGGGCGGCGGCGGCGTGTCCCGGCACGATCGACGCGGTGATCGGCTTCGACGAGGGGCTCGCCCATCTCGTGCAGGCCGCCGCCGACATCACGCTCGTGCCGAGCCGCTTCGAGCCGTGTGGCCTGACGCAGCTCTACGCGTTTCGCTACGGCTCGATACCGGTCGTCCGGGCCACCGGCGGGCTCGTCGACACCGTGATCGACACCACGGCCGAGACCCTCGCCGACGGGACGGCCAGCGGGTTCACGTTCGACTCCATCGACCCCGGTGCCCTCGAGCATGCGGTCCGCCGCGCGCTCGACTGCCACGAGGACCGCGAGCGGTGGCGGGGGCTCGTCCGCAGGGTGATGCGCCAGGACTGGTCGTGGGACGCGAGCGCGCGGGCCTACATCCGCCTCTACGAGCACACCATCGCGGCACCGCCGGCCCGCACCCCCTGATCACAAATCGTCACAGTTCATCACGCTTCCAAGGAGACACGCACCATGGCTCGACGGCCGGCGACGCCCGCAGGAGCGAAGGGCTGCATCACCCGCGCGACGCTCGTGCTCGCCGGCGCCCTCGGCGCGGTGGCGGGCGCCCCGACAGGCGCGCAGGAGAAGACGGCCGACGTGCCGTACGTCGAGCAGGGCCACGCGCGGCACGTCCTCGACATCTACACGCCGGCGAGCCCGGCGTCGCGGAAGCGGCCGGTCGTGTTCTGGATTCACGGAGGTGGCTGGCAGGTCGGCGACAAGTCGGACGTGGCGCTCAAGCCGAAGGTGCTGACCGAGCGCGGTTTCGTCTTCGTCTCCACCAACTACCGGCTGTTGCCGGAGGTGACGATGGAGGAGCTCGTCGGCGACGTCGCAGCCGCGCTCGGCTGGGTGCACCGAAACATCGCCACGCATGGCGGAGATCCGCACCGCATCGTCGTGGGGGGACATTCCGCCGGGGCGCAGCTCGCCGCGCTTCTGTGCACCGACGAACGGCGGCTCAGGAAGGCCGACGTGCCCGCGCAGGCGCTCGTCGGGTGCGTGCCGGTGGATGGCGACACGTATGACATCCCGAAGATCATCCTCACCGCGGAGCATCGGCAGGCGATCTACGGTGGCGCGATGCCCACGTTCGGCCATCGGCAGAAGTTCGGCAACGATCCGGAGAAGCATCTCGACTTCTCCGCGGTCACGCACGTCGCGAAGGGGAAGGCGATCCCGCCCTTCCTGATCCTCTACTTTTCGGGGAACCCCGACACGCCGGCCCAGGCTCGGCGTCTGGAATCGGTGCTGCGATCGGCCGACATCCCGGCCCGGTCCGTGGGGAAGGGGGACACGAACCACGGCCGCCTGAACGACGACCTGGGGCTCGCCGACGACCCCGTGACGGTCGAGTTTCTGCGGTTCCTCGACGACTGCGCGGGTGCGACTCCCCGCTGAGCCGGGCGTCGTCGTCGCAGCGGCCCGCTCCGGACGCCAGCCGAAAGGCGAGGCGAAGGGGGTCGGCGAACGCTTCCCGAGCGAGCGGCCGCCGCGGCCGGAGCGAGCAGACTTTTGCCGCCCCCTGAGCCGGTGCCCACGAAGGCAGGATCCGCTCGTGCGGCTCGGAAAACCGGGCGGTCTGCGCAGGCTCTGCCGCCGCGGTGGGGCATGGCGCGGGGATCGGCCGCGTCATGACCGATACCTCCTGCATGAACGATTCCATCGGCATGATCACGACGCGTCGTGCGGCCATCGCCGTCGCCCTGCTCGCCCTCCTATCCGTACCGGCCTCGGCCGGAGGGCCCTGCGGGCACTGCGGCCACTCGGCGTGTGGCCGGGACTACGGCGGTACGGGCTGCGGCCCCCGGTACTGGGGCGCCGTTCACGAGGATCCCCACTGCGTGGATCCATGCGACGGGTGCGCCCGCTGGCGAGGCTGCCACGGGGTGCGTCAGCCGCCCGACATGCTCGTACCCTGGCAGCTGCCGCCTGGTCGTGGCTTCCTGAGCGCCGAGCAGGTGGGCTGGGTGCCGGGCCCGTGCATGACGTGCGGCCCGGGTTCGTCGTCGGCGCCGTGCGGCTCGTGCGGACCGTGCGGCAACAGCGTGCTCGCGAAGAAACCCTGGCGGCCGTGTCGCTCGATCATCGAGGACGTGCGACCGAACGTCGCCGAGTGGGGCTACTGGTTCGGCTCGGTCTGGCCCTGGTGACGCTCCGCCGCCAGTGATGCGGCGAATGTGATCTCGTCGCCACGCTCCCGGCACGCCTGACGCAGGGCCCGCCAGTCACCGGTCGCTGCCGCGATCTCGAGCAGCGAGGGAAGCATGCCTGCCGCCTGCAGCGTGCTGGGCATGCCCTGATCCGCCGGACGTTCGAGCATGGCGGCGAGCGCCTCGGCCGGTCTGCCGAGCCGCCAGAGGAGCACGGCGAGCACGTCGGACGGGAGGGTGCCCGCCTCCTCGATCCGGGCCCGCGCCGCGGCGCGTCGAAAGAACCCGAGCGCCGCCTCGACATCGATTCCCAGCTGCGCTCCGAACCAGTGGCGCGACGCCTCGCCCACCTGCTCGAACGGCGGCTCGCCCGGATAGGTGACGTCCGCCGGCAGGCGACACGCGTAGCACGCGAGGTCGAATGCCCGGCGCAGCGTCGGCTCGTCGGTGCAGACGCGCGCGATGCGCAGCACCGACTGGAGGTGGGACACGTCGATGTGCACGGCCGGATCGTCGGCGAGTCCGCCCGCCGCCGCGAGGAGCGCGGCGATCGCGGCATCCCCGGCCGCGGCGGCCGTGTGGACGCCGCGGCGCTCGAGGTCGGCGGCGAGGTTCGCGGTCACCTCCCCGTGCAGATGCCGCACGAGGACGGCGGCCGCAGGCTGCTGCCGCGCCGCCGGCAGCCGGGAGACCGCCTGCTCGTAGGCGGTGATCGAGTTGCAGGTGCCCTGGCTGCGGAGCACGAGATCGATGCCGACCGCCGGATCGACGCCCTCCCACAGCGCCACGCCCACGAGTTCATGCAGCTGCCGCGCCTGCGCCTCGTCGTCACCGGCGGCGGACTCGGTCATCCGGGTGGCGAGCTCTGCGAGGCGACCAGCCACCTCGCCCGGCTCGGCGGCGGCGCGCAGGTAGAGCCAGGCCGCCGCGACCTGCCCCTCCTCGAGGAGCGGCCACCCGACCTCGCGACATGCGGCGATCGATGCCTCGTCGATCCGCTCGCGGACATCCTCCGGAACGCGCGAGAGGTCTCCGGCCGCGGGCAGGCCGTGCCGCAGCCGCGCCTCGATCAGCCGCGTGTCGAAGAGCGCGTGCCAGCGACGCCGGAGCCGCAGGGACTCGGCGAGCGTGGCGAACATCGCCTCCGGTCCGGATGCGGAACACACCCGCTCGAGGGCCGCGAAGTCCTCGGGCCGTGGTGTCGGATCGATCGGCGTGGCAGGGTCGGGGGCGCTCATCGCTGCAGGCTCTCCTGTCGCAGGGCTTCGTAGGCGAGTACGGCCGCGGTGGCCGAGACGTTGAGGCTGTCGGCGGCGCCGCGCATCGGCAGATGGACGGACTCGACGACGATCGTGCCGGCGCCGGCGGCCGCATGCCAGATCGGGGAGAGGCCGTGTGCCTCGCTGCCGAGCACGATCGCGACGCCACCGGTGAGGTCGGCGTCGTGCCACCTCCGGCTGCCGTCGGGCGTCGCCGCCACGACACGGCGCCCCTGCGCGGCACACCACCCGATGACGTCCGTCGCCGTCGCGGTGGCCAGCGGCACGCGGAAGACGGTGCCGAGGCTCGCGCGGATGACGGCGGGGTTGGCCACGTCCGTCCGGAGATCGCAGGCGACGAGCCCGGCGAGGCCGGCGGCGTCGACGCTGCGGAGGATCGCGCCGAGGTTCCCCGGCTTCTCGATCCCCTCGACGACGAGCACCGGACGGTCGCGTTGCAGCGGCACGTCGGCCAGATGCGAGGCCGTGAACCGCACGACGGCGACGAGCCCCTCGTCACGGTCGCCGAACGCGAGGCGCGCGAAGGCGCGCGGCCCCACGGTCGTGAGCCGGGTGCCGCGAGCCACGAGCGCGTCGAGTGCTTCGCGCGAGCCGTCGGCGCCCAGCGCAGCGGCTGTCGCGAAGATCTCGACGACCTCGACGCCCGCGGCGACGGCGAGGGAGAGTTCGCGGCGCCCGTCCACGAGCGTGAGTCCCGTGGCTCGGCGCGTGGCCGCGTCGCGCAATGCGGCCGCCTCGCGGACGCGCGGATTCGACGGGCTCGTGATCGGGTCGGGGAGCATGGGAGGACGACGGCCGGGGGAACTCAGGAGCGTGGCAGGCACCGTGCGTAGGCCCCGAGGTCGAGCGTGCGATCGGCGTCGTCGGTGCAGGTGAGCGGGCCGTCCTCGGGCGGATCGCAGCCGACCCCTGCCGTCGTGCAGGCCTCCTGCAGTGTCGCCCGCAGCCGACGGCGATGCCAGCCGGACGAGTGAGACGTGAGCAGCAGGGGGCCACGGGGCAGCGTCCCGCCCGCCGCGACGAGCCGAGCGACATCGCCGACGAGCGGCGCGAGATCGCGGTCGATCGCGAACGCCTCCCCGCGCGGTCCGTGACCCCAGGATGGCGGATCGATCACCGCGCCGGAGAATCCCCGGCCGCGTCGCACCTGCCGGCGGACGAATCCTGCGGCGTCATCGCACACCCATCGGATCGGCAGGTGGGAGAGTCCCGACGCTTCCGCGTTGCGCCGGGCCAGCGCGAGGGCCTGGCGTGATGCATCGACATGCACGACCTCGGCCCCGGCTGCCGCCAGCGCGAGCGTGGCGGCCCCCGAGTGCCCGAAGAGGGAGAGCATGACGCTGCCGGGCGGCGTCACGGCGGCGAGCCACCGCCACTGTGCGACCTGTTCGAGGAAGATGCCGATCTGGCCCGATGGCGCCGGGCGGATCTCGAGCAGGATCGTCGCGAGGCCGAGCGGGATGGAGGTGCGCCACGGGTCGGGCACGGTGCGACGAAACTCCCACCGTCCCGCCGGCCCCGCAGGCGGCGCGATCGTCGATGCGGTCGCGGAATGGAACACCGCCGCCGCCCCGGGCCACGCAGCCGGATCGCGGCGGCTCCCCGTGACGTGCGGCAGCGGGCGATCGACGAGCAGGCCGGCGAACCGCTCGAGCCGGCGGCCGAGTCCCGCGGGATCGGTGCCGTAGTCCACGAGTGCTGGGTCGCGAAACTTTGCCGCCGGCATCTCGTTCATGAATACTGTCGTCGGGCGGGGGTGACGTCACCGGTCCGCCATCATGGCCCATCGCCCGGTCGAGCCCGCACCGGTCCAAGCAGAAAACCAGCACGCGGGGACGTCCAGTCACGACCGGGGAAACCGTCCCATTCTCCAGGAGCGATTCATGATCAGGCTGTCGTCGAGCGTCGGGTGTCGGGCAGTGGCCCGTGGGCAGGCTGCGGGCCTGGGGGATGTCGAGCATGGTGGAACGCGGCCGCAGGCATCCGTGAGCGCACGCCGACGGTGGTCCGGCCCGGCGGCCACGTGTGTCCGCCTCGCCGCGGTCGTATGGCTGGCGACGATGACGCCATGTGTCGCGGCCGACGAGGAGCGGCCAGGACCGCGACCGACCGGCAACGACGAGATGATGCGGCGGCTCGATCGGATCGCGAACGGGCTCGAGCGGCTCATGGAACGGCTCGGTCCTCCGGAGGAGCGCGGCCCCGGTGGCTCCCCCGAGGGTCGGGGCCGAGTCGGACCGCCGCGCGAGGGTGGTCCACGGCCGCCGTGGGGCCCGCCGGGTCCACAGCCTCCCGAGGGTGGACGGCCCGAAGGACGAGGCAGGCCTCCGATGCCCGAGCGGCCGCCGATGCCGGGCGGTCCGATGCCCGGTGGGTCGAGCGAGATGCGCGAGCGCATGGAAGAGGCGATGCGCGAGGGTCGCGAGCGGATGCAGGCAGCCATGCGTCGCATGGAGGAGGGGAGGCAACGATTCGAGGAGATGGAGCAGCGTGTGCGACGCCTCGAGGAGGAGGTCGAGCGGCTGCGGCGGGGGCACGACGAGAAGCGCGAGGCAGGCAGGCGTGACGCGGACAGGCGTGACGCGGACAGGGACGCCCCCTGAGCAGATGCCGGCGCTGCCGTGCTATCCTCACGGAACCCGCATCCGTTGAGGGACGCCAGCGATGGGAGCGAGTCGGCCTGTCGAGCGAGGAGCGACCTTCCGGGCGCTGGCCGCGCTCGCCGTCGCCGTGCCGTGGCTCCCACCGCTGGCCCGGGCGGAGACGCGCCCCGGAGGCGTCTCGGTCGTGTCGGCCTTCGAGCGATTCGGTCGCGAGACCGCCGCTCCCGGAGGTCGGCTCGGCCCGATCGTCGCCGGACGGCTCCTGATCGGGGAACTCGGGTGCGTCGCCTGCCATGAGGCGGAGCTACCCGGACTCGAGCCGAAGCCCGGGCCCGACCTGTCGGGCGTGGGTGCACGCGTGGATGCCACGTGGCTGAGTCGCTATCTCGCCGAGCCCGCCACGGCGGCCCCGGGCACGACCATGCCCCATGCCCTCGATGCCGTGCCGGCAGGCGATCGCCCCGCCACGATCGCGGCGCTCGTCGCGCATCTCTCGACCCGACGCGCGCCGGCGCCGCTCCCGAAGCCGACGGGACTCAACCCGATGCCGCCGGCGTTCTGGGAGCGTGGTGATGCCGCGTCCGGCGCGACGCTCTATCACCGGGTGGGCTGCGTCGCGTGCCACGCGCCCGAGGAGGGCCGATCCGGTGTCGCCCCGGCGGCCACGCCGTTCGCGCAGCTCGACGAGGAGGAGCTGATCGAGGCGGGGATTCCCCTGCCCGAAAAACCGTTCGCGTCGGTGCCCCTGCAGCACGTGGCGGCCAAGTATTCGCGGCGCTCGCTCACCGAGTTTCTCATCGTGCCGTCGCATGCGCGGCCGGCCGGGCGGATGCCTTCGCTGAAGCTCAAGGCCGCCGAGGCGGCCGACATCGCCGCCTACCTGCTCCGAGACGCCGGGGGCGACGCGCCGCTGCCGGCGGCTGCTTCACGCGACGACGCCCGCACCGCGCTGGGACGCGAGGCGTTCGTGACCCTGCGCTGCGTGGCCTGCCATGCGGGCGGTGTGGACGGGGCCACGGTGGCATCCCCGGGTATCGGCGGTCGAGAACCGCCGGCGCTCGCCCGGGTCGATCCTTCCAGCGTGGCTTCGTGCATCGCGCCGGTCGAGGACCGCTCGGAGGGTGTCTCCGGTCCGCGCTACGCCCTCGATGCGGTGCAGCGCGACGCGGTCGTCGCGGCGCTCGCTGCCCTGCGCCGTGATGCCGCGGGCGCGGGAACGCGTGACGCGGGAACGGCCGCCGGTGGATCGACCGCGTCCTCCGCACTCGAGACGACGCTCCTGCGTCTCAACTGCGTCGCCTGCCACGAGCGCGACGGTCGGGGTGGCGTCGGCACCGATCGCCGCGCGTTCTTCGAGACGGTCGATCACGTCGATCTCGGCGACGAGGGACGGCTGCCGCCGCGACTCACCGGCGTCGGCGCGCGGCTCCAGAAGCCGTGGCTCGGCAAGGCCGTGACGGGCGCGGTCGCCCTCCGGCCATTCATGCGCGCGCGGATGCCGGAATATCCGCCGCAGGTGGTGAGCCCGCTTGCGGAGGCATTCACGCGTGCCGATCGGGCCACGGCGGGCGGGTCCCCGCGGCCGGTCACGTTTCCACCGGCGGGCGACGCCGCGCCCCTCGTCGCAGCCGGTGCGGCGCTCCTCGATGCGGGCTGTGTGCAGTGCCATCCGCTCGGCGAGCGGAGCCTGCCCGGCACGGTGGGCGTGAACCTCGCGGATGTCACGAAGCGGGTCGAGCCCGAGTGGTTTCGCCGTCTCCTGCTCGACCCGATGACGGTGCGTCCCGGGACGAAGATGCCGGCCTTCTTCGGCGCGACGGTCAACCGCACCATTCTCGACGGCGATCCCGAGCGGCAGATCGCCGCCCTCTGGGCCTACCTCGATCGCCCGAGCCTCGAGCCGCTGCCGTCCCGGCTCGCCTCGGCCACCGGGGACTTCGAGCTCGTGCCCCGTGAGCGCCCCGTGCTCGTGCGCACGTTCATGGAACAGGCGGGAACGCACGCGATCGCCGTCGGCTTCCCCGAGGGCGTGCATCTCGCCTTCGACGCGGACCGCTGCCGGCTCGCCGAGGCGTGGCGCGGCAGGTTCATTGACGCCCGCGGCACCTGGGTGCTCGCCAAGAGCGCGCCGCCGGCCGACCCGCTCGGCACCGACCGGATCGTCGTCGATCGGATGCCGCCCGTGGCGGTGGCGGGCTCCGCGGACGAGGCCCGGCCGGCGGGCCGCGTGCGCTTCCTCGGATACGCGCTCGACCGTGACGGTGTGCCGACGTTCCGGTATCGGTGCGACGCCTTGGACGGCTCCGCCGACATCGCCGATCGGCTCACGCCCGACGTCGCGGGGTCGCCGAGGGGACTCGTGCGCCGTGTCACCGTGCGGCGTCCTGCGGGGGCGTCGTCCCTGCCGGGCGGCCTCGTCCTGCGCGTGCTCGGCGGGGCGGCCATCGAAGCGACGACGGCCGTGGCCGGTGGCGGCGCGACCGCGACCACGGCGGACTCATCCCTGACAGCCACGCTCGATACCGCGACCGCGATGCGCGCGGCGATCCGTGACGGGGCGTGGATCGTGCCGCTCGATGCCGACGAGGCGACGGTGGAGGTGCGCTACCGATGGTGAGGAATCGTGCGCGAACGCGCGTGGCGGCCGCCGCGGTCGTGGTCACGTGTGCGTGGATCGGATCGCTCGTCGCGCCCGCCGGTCGGGCGGCCACGCTCGACGAGGAAAACGCGTATTACCGTCTCGTCACCGTGATGGCGCCGGAGGCGGTGCGCGACTCGCGGGACACCGGCTGGAAGCCCCCTCCCGACGGCCTCATGCTCGAGGTGAGCGGCATCACCGCGCTGGCCGACGGCCGGCTGGCCGTGGCGACGCGCAAGGGGGAGATCTGGCTCGTCACCGGTGCCGGCGACGACCCGCCGGACGACGTCCGCTACCACCGGTTCGCGAGCGGCCTCCACGAGCCGCTCGGTCTCGAGTTTCGTGACGCCGCCTTCTGGACGGCGCAGCGCAGCGAACTCACGCGGATCGCCGACACCGATGGCGACGGCGTCGCCGACGACTATGCGACCGCCGCGAAGGGCTGGGGCGTGACCGGCCACTACCACGAGTACGCCTACGGGCCGAAGCCCGACGGCGACGGCACGTTCTGGCTCACGCTCAACACGGGTCTCAATCTCAAGGACGAGCACCTCGACGGCACCGTGCTCGACGCCGCGCTCGGCTACCGGCAGGGCGCCTGGCGCGGCTGGGCGGTGGAGGCGCCCGATGCCGGGGAGGGAGCGATCGTGCCTGTCTGCGGGGGACTGCGCAGCCCCAGCGGCCTCGGCCGCGGCGCCACCGGCGAGATGTTCGCGACCGATCAGCAGGGCAACTGGGTCGCGACCAACTCCCTCGTGCACCTGCGGCGCGGCGCGTTCTTCGGGCATCCGGAGAGCCTCGCCTCGCGCGGGCTGCCCGGTTCAACGCTCGCGACCGTCGGCCCGGTCGTCGAGGGACTGCCGTGGCCCGAGGCGGTCGAACGGATGCCGTTCCTCACGCCCCCGGCGGTCTGGTTTCCCTATCGCACGGCCGGGCAGAGTGCCACCGACGTGATGCTCGATGCGAGCGGCGGGCGATTCGGGCCCTTCACCGGACAGCTCTTCGTGGGCGAGTTCACGCAGGCGGCGGTGCACCGGGTCTTTCTCGAAGAGGTGGACGGCGTCTGGCAGGGAGCCTGTTTTCCGTTCCGCAGCGGCTTCGCCTCGGCGGTGCTGCGGCTCGCGCAGGGCAACGACGGCAGCGTCTACGCCGGACTGACCAACCGCGGCTGGAGCAGCCTCGGCGGGGCCGCCTACGGCCTGCAACGCCTCGTCTGGACGGGCCGCACCCCGTTCGAGATTCGCGAGATGCGGGCGCGGCCCGATGGCTTCGATCTCGTCTTCACGCTGCCGGTCGACCCGCCCACCGCGGAAGATTCCGGGTCGTACGCGCTCTCGAGCCACACGTACCTCTACCACTCCCAGTACGGCAGCGACCCGATCGACCGCCGCGACCTCACCGTGCGGTCGGCCCAGGTCTCGGCCGACGGGCTGTCGGTGCGGCTCGTCGTGGACGGCCTGCGCCCGCTGCATGTGCACGAACTCGAGGCACCAGGCGTGCGCGACCGCGAGGGCCGGTCGCTCGTGCATCCGTGGGCCGCGTACACGCTCGTGAGGCGGCCGCGTGCCGAGGCGGCGGCCGCAGCGGGCCAGCCGGCCGATGCACCTGCGCCGAATGTCGTACTCATCATGGCCGACGATCTCGGCTACGGCGACATCGGGTGTTTCGGAGGTCGCACGATCCGTACGCCGCACCTCGATCGCATGGCCGCGGAGGGCACACGGTTCACCAGTTTCTACGTCGGGCAGGCGGTGTGCACGGCGAGTCGGGCGGCGCTGCTCACCGGCTGTTATCCCAATCGGATCGGCATGGCCGGTGCACTCAATCACACGAGCCCCACCGGCATCGCGCCCGGGGAGTGGCTCCTCGAGGAGAGCCTGTCGCGCCGCGGGTACGCGACGGCCTGTTTCGGCAAGTGGCACCTCGGCCTCCATCCGCCGTTCTGGCCGACTCGTCGCGGCTTCGATGAGTTCCTGGGCATCCCGTACTCGAACGACAATGGTCCGCTGCACCCGACCGTTCCGGGGATGCCGCCCCTGCCGCTCTACGACGGCGACGAGATCGTCGAACTGGATCCCGATCAATCGACCTTCACGCGTCGATTCACCGAAAGGGCGATCGACTTCATCGCCCGACGCCGCGACCGGCCGTTCTTTCTCTACGTGCCGCAGGTCATGCCGCATGTGCCGATCTTCGCATCGGCGGAGTGGCGGGGACGAAGCGGTCACGGGCCCTACGCGGACGTCGTCGAGGAGCTCGACGCATCCGTGGGCGCGATCCTCCATGCGCTTGACGCCCACGGCGTCGCCGACCGCACGCTCGTGATCTTCCTGTCGGACAACGGCCCCTTTCTCTCGTACGGCGGGCACGCGGGTTCCGCCGGCCCGTTCCGGGAGGGCAAGCTGACGACGTTCGAAGGTGGCATGCGGGTGCCGTGCATCGCCCGCTGGCCGGGACACGTGCCGGCCGGCCGCAGGGTCGATGACATCGTCAGTGCGATGGACCTCTGCGCGACGGTCGCCGCTCTGGCGGGAGCGGATCGGCCGGATGTTCCGACCGACGGGATCGACATGCGAGCGCTGCTCCTCGGCGGGCGTGATGGCCGCGGACGGGATCAGTTTTTGTACTACTCAGGCACGGAGTTGCAGGCGGTGCGCGAGCGGGACTGGAAGCTCCATCTGCCGCACGACTATCTCACCGTGGCGGCGGCGCCGGGCCGGGATGGCAAGCCATCGAACCACGGCCGAATGCATCCGGAGTCGATCACGCTCTCGGGCGTGCGAGGCATCGCCAGCCGCCACGGCTATCGCGTCGAGTCAATGTCCACATCGCTCTACAACCTCGTCGACGATCCGGGTGAGACGAGGAACGTGGCTGCCGCTCATCCCGACGTCGTCGCCCGGCTCGAGACCCTCGCGGCCCGGGCGCGGCACGACCTGGGCGACTCGCTCACCGGCGTCCGGGGTGCCGGCATGCGGCCAGTTGGCGATATTCGAGCGCCTGCCGAGACGGCGACGTTGGGGGGGGCGGGACGCTGATCAGCGTCGGTTGCAACGCCTCCCGACCGGGCGGTAGCGTGACGAGGGACCGACGCAGCTCTGCCTTCAGCAGACGACCGGAACGTCGACGGGATCATCCCGCTGGAAACGACGATGTCGATGCACCACACGCCCGGCCGCGACCTCCGGCAGGGCACGCCAGCGGCCGCAGGCCGGGACGATACGTGCGCCGCGGTGCTGCTCCTGCTGCTGGCAACGCTCACGACGGTCACGTCGGCGGCCGACACAACCCCCGCGGCGCGGGACGACGCGGGGTATCGCAGCACCGTGGAGCCCTTCTTCCGGGACCATTGTCTCGGCTGTCACGGCCCCACGAAGCCGGAGGGGGATTTCTCGCTCGATGCGTCGGCCCTCGGTGACGACTTCGGTGATCCCGTCATGCGCGGCCGATGGCGCGAGGTGGTCAACGTGCTCGACGGCCATCAGATGCCACCCGACACGGAGCCGCGACCCGATCCGGAGCGCGTGGCCGCGGTGGTCGACTGGATCACCGCGCGGGCCGTGGCCGCCGAGGCGGCGCGGCGCGAGGCGACGATCGTGTTGCGACGGCTCAACCGGGCGGAATACGCCGCGACGATCCGCGACCTCGTGGGCGTGGACTTCGATGCGTCGATCTTCCCCCAGGATCCGCCCGCCGGCGGTTTTGACAACAACGGCGCGGCGCTCACGATCTCCCCGATGCAGATGGACCAGTATCTCGCCGCCGCGGATGAGATCGTCTCGCGCGCGCTCGTGGAGGGGGAGCGGCCGGAGCCGGTGCGCTGGCGGTTCGATCCGGAGCCGGGATCGAGCGATCGCACCCGGGTCCGGCTCGGCGACCGCAACAACCCGATCGTGAAGGCCGGCCACAACCGCCACGAGGGGGAATGGGTCGTCGTGCACCACGAGCACTGGGACCAGTTCAACGTGCGCGACTTCCGCGTGCCGCACGCCGGTACGTACGCGATCCGGGTGCGGGTCGCGGGCCGGCGGCCGGGACGCGACGAGGTCGTGCGGTCGGCGGAGGCGATCCTCGCCGAGCGCCGCGACAAGCAGGATCGTGAGCGGCCCGATCGAGCCGCGCAGCATCGCGAGCAGATGGAGCGTGACCTCGCGCACTTCGCGGACGACCGGATGTACGACTACGGACCCGCGCGGCTCAAGCTCGTGCTGCAGCTCGGCTCCCAGCCCCGCACGGTGGCGGAATTCGACGTGCCAGGTTCGGTCGACGAGGCGGAGGTGCGCGAGTTTCACGCGCGCTTCACGACCGAGACGGCGGGTGTGACGCTCGGCTACGCCTACTCGATCCCGAAGGTGCTGGAAAACTTCTGGATGCAGGGACGCGACGAGTTCGCGCGGCCCGAGGCGTTCATCGACTGGATCGAGATCGAGGGTCCACTCGTGGACGCCTGGCCGCCCGCCTCCCACACGGGAATCCTCGATCCTGAGGCCCTGGCCGCGTCCGACGAGACCGCAGCGGCACGAGAGGTGCTCGCGCGCTTCATGGCGGAGGCGTGGCGGCGGCCGGTCGAGCCGGACGAGGTCGATGCGAAGCTCGCCCTCTTTGCGGAGGCTCGCGACGCGGGTCTCTCGTTCGTCGCGAGCATCCGCCGGCCCCTCGTGGCGGTGCTCGTGAGCCCGCACTTCCTCTACCTCGACGAGTCGCGCGGAGCCGTGCCGGACGCACACGCGCTCGCGGCCCGGCTGTCCTACTTCCTCTGGTCGAGCCAGCCCGATCAGGAACTGCGGCGGCTCGCCGACGCGGGGCGTCTCGTCGATCCGGCGGTGCGAGAGGAGCAGGTCGATCGCCTCCTCGCCGACGCCCGGAGCGCCCGGTTCGTCACGAACTTCGTCGGGCAGTGGCTCGGCCTGCGCGAGGTGGGCGCGAATCCTCCCGCCGCCGACCTGTTTCCTCACTACGACCGGCATCTCGAGGAGTCGATCGTGCGCGAGTCGGAGGCCTTTTTCGCGGAGTTTCTCCATGGCGACCTCGACGCCCGCGGCCTCATCGCGAGCGACTTCGTGACGATCAACGAGCGGCTCGCGCGGTTCTACGGCATCGCCGGCGTGCGTGGCGACACGTTCCGCAGGGTCGAGGTGCCGCCCGACGTGCGCCGGGGAGGCATCGTGACGCAGGCCTCGATTCTCACGATCACCTCCAACGGCACGCGCACGTCCCCCGTGAAGCGGGGCACGTGGATCCTCAAGAACCTGCTCGACACGGATCCCGGCCTGCCGGTGGCGAACGCGGGTGAGATCGCGCCAAAGGTGCCGGGCATCGACAAGGCGACGGTGAGGCAGCGGCTGGAGGCGCACCGCACGCTTCCGCAGTGTGCCCGCTGCCATGCGCGGATCGACCCGCTCGGATTCGCACTCGAGAACTACGACGCCTCC
>CAIWZS010000183.1 GCA_903917235.1 uncultured Planctomycetaceae bacterium
GTTCGTCAACGGTCGCAGCGTCGCCACGGCCGCCGACTGGGCGACGCCCACATGGCAGCCGGAGGCCGCGGCGCTCCGCAAGGGTGCCAACGAGATCGTCGTCGTCGCGGAGAACGGGAGTGCGGGGGGGCCGGCGGCGTTGCGACTCGAACTGAGGGCGCGGCTCGTCGACGGCACCGACCTCGCGCTGGCGACCGACGGGCCGGCCGGCGATGGCGGCGTGGGCTGGGAGTGGACGGAGACGCTACCCAATGCCCGCGGGCAGTACCCGAAGGACAAGGCTCCCACCGACTGGCGACCGGCGGTCGTCGCCGCCAATCAGGGCATCTGGGCGGGGAGCGACGCGGCGTTCGCCACGTCGGTGGCGATGGCGGCCGTGCACGGCGACATGCCGATGGTGCGTGCCGCGCTCGTGAAGGCGACGCCGCTCATGGCCGCGCTGGGGCGGCCGAATCGCGACCAGGTCGTCACGAGCCGGCCGACCGACCTCACCACGCTCGAGGCGATCCTCTTGGCGAACGAGCAGTCGCTCGCCGACGTCTTCGCGGCGGGCGGCGGCCGGATCCTGGCGGTGCACGGGCCCGGTGCCGACGCCCTCCGCGACTGGCTCTTCCCCGCCGCGCTTTCCCGGCCGGCGACGCCGGAGGAGGCGGAGGTGGTCCGTACGCTGCTCGGTGACGAGCCGACCGCGGAGCGGGTCGCCGACTGCGTGTGGGCGGTCGTCATGCTGCCCGAGTTCCAGTTCATACGCTGATCCGGCTTCCCGACCTGCGGAGGTTCCACGATGCAGACCAGACGCGAACTCCTCCAGAGCCTCGCCGCCGCGGCGACCGCCACGCTCGCACTCCCCGAGCCCCGGGCCCGGGCCGAGTCGCACGGCGGCACGATCGCGCACCCCGCCGCGAGGGCCGACCAGATCATCGTCCTCTGGATGGCCGGGGGCATGGCCGCACCCGACACGTTCGACCCGAAGAAGTACAAGCCGTTCGAGCCCGGGCTCGCCGTGGCCGACGTCATCAGCACCTTCCCGTCGATCCCCACCGCGATCGACGGGGTGCGCGTCTGCGACGGGCTGCCCGAGATCGCGGGCGTGCTCGACCGGGCCACGCTCATCCGCTCGCACGTGCAGCCCGACCTCGGCAGCATCCTCCACTCGCGGCACCAGTACCACTGGCACACCGGCTACGTGCCGCCGCAGACCGTGGCCTGTCCGCACATCGGCGCCTGGATGGCCCGCGTGCTCGGTCCGGTGAATCCGATCATGCCGGCGTTCGTCAACATCGGCCAGCGGCTCGAGGGGATCGGCGAAAACGAGGAGATCAAGGCGTTCACGACGGCCGGCTTCTTCGGCAGTGAGTACGGCCCGATGAACCTGCCCTTCCCGGAGGAGGCGGCCGTGGCCGTGCGGCCGCCGAAGGGGATGGAGCCGGGGCGATTCGCGGACCGCTACGAGCACTTCAAGCGGCTCGTCCGTGCCGCCCCGCAGGCCGCCCTCGCGAGCGACCACCACCGGGAGTCGATGCTCCGGTCGCTCGAAAGCGCGCACCGGCTCCTCGGGGCGAAGGAGCGGGAGGCGTTCGACATCACGCTCGAGCCCAAGGAGGTGCTCGAACGGTACGACACGGGCCGCTTCGGCCGCGGCTGCCTGCTCGCCCGGCGGCTCGTCGAGCGGGGCGTGCGGTACGTCGAGGTCACGACGGAGTACGTGCCCTTCGTCCACTGGGACACGCACGATCGCGGCCACGAGACCGTGGCCCGCCTGCACGGCGAGATCGACCGGCCGATCGCGGCGCTCATCCGCGACCTCGAGGCGGGCGGGCTGCTCGACCGCACGCTCGTCGTCATCGCCAGCGAGTTCAGCCGCGACATGATCACCGAGGGACAGCCGGGTTCGACGGCGAGCGACCAGGCGAATTCACCCAAGGACTTCCTCCAGCTGCCGAACCACTACGGCCAGCATCGCCATTTCACGGGCGGCTCGACGGTCGTGCTCTTCGGCGGCGGCGTGAAACGCGGCTTCGTCCACGGGAAGACCGCCGACGAGCGGCCGTGCATGGCGATCGAAAACCCCGTGAGCGTCACCGACCTTCACGCCACGCTCTTCACGCTCATGGGAGTGAGCCCGAAGACCGTCTACGAGATCGAAGGCCGCCCCTTCTACGCGACCGAGGACGGCAACGGAAAGGCCGTCGAGGCGATCATCGCATGAGTCGCACAGGAGACCTGGCCATCGTGACGAGACTACGGCGATGCCCCGCACTCGGCTCATGGGCGCTGCTCCTGCTCGTGCCCGCCATGGCCGTCCGTGCCGCCGATCCTCCCTCCGTCCCCGAGGCCGATCGCGTGCGGGTGATCGTGTTCGGCGCCCATCCCGACGACGCCGAGTACAAGGCGGGCGGCGTCGCGGCGCTCTGGGCCCGCGCGGGGCACGCCGTGAAGCTCGTCTCGGTGACCAACGGCGACATTGGCCACTGGGACATGGCCGGCGGTCCGCTCGCCCGGCGACGCACCGCCGAGTCGGCGGCCGTCGCACGCACGCTCGGTGTGACGTCGGAGGTGCTCGACATCCACGACGGGGAGCTCGAGCCCACGCTCGAGAATCGTCGCACGATCACGCGGCTCATCCGGGCCTGGGGTGCCGACGTCGTGATCTGCCATCGGCCCTGGGACTACCATCCCGACCATCGCGCCGTCGGCGTGCTCGTGCAGGATGCCGCCTTCATGGTCACGGTGCCCTTCTTCTGCCCCGACGTGCCGGCGCTCGCGAAGAATCCGGTCTTCCTCTACGCGAGCGATCGGTTCCAGAAGCCGTACCCCTTCGAGGCCGACATCGTCGTCGCCGTCGACGAGGTGTTCGAGCTCAAGGTGGACGCATTGCTCGCGCTCGAGTCGCAGACCTTCGAGGGGGGTGCGCTTGGCAGCGCCGAGACGACCGCCGCCGCTCCGCCGGCGAGCGATCCGGTGGCCCGGCGGCAGTGGCTCCGGGATCGCTGGGATCGCCGGCAGGCGGATGAGGCGCGGCAGTATCGCGAGGGACTCGTGAAGTGGTACGGCGCCGAACGGGCGGCCGGCGTGCGCTACGCCGAGGCCTTCGAGGTGTGCGAGTTCGGTCGCCAGCCGACCGATGCCGAGATTCGCAGGCTCTTTCCGTTCCTCCCGCAGCCCTGAGCGAGCCGTCACCACACGGAGCCCAATCCGTGACGGTATCCGTGAGCCCGCGACGGTAGGATTGCGGACACTGCCCGCATCCTGCTCCATCGAGGAACTCCCGGTGTCCACCGCCCCCGGACAGACCGTCCCTGCCGCCGACCCGCACGAGCACGTGCTCGACCCCATCGCGCTCATCCGGCCCCGCCGCACGATTCGCGGCATCTCGGCGGTGCTCCTTCCCTGCACCGCCGGCGGACGTCCCGACTGGGACGCCTTCGCGGCCCACGTCGCGCGTACGGCCTCCGTCGGGATCACGCCGGCGGTCAACATGGACACCGGCTATGTGAATCTGATCGATGATGCGATCCGGCGCGAGGCGCTCAGGATCGCGCGCGAGGTCGTGGGGCCGCGCGGGGAACTCGTGGCCGGCGCGTTCGTCGCGGACGGCCCCGGTGCCTCCTTCGATGAAGCCGGGTATGCCCGGCAGTTCGCGATGATCGTGGCGGCCGGCGCCGTTCCGGTCGTGTTTCCGTCGTACGGCCTCAATGCGGGCACGGATGCCGACGTGCTCACGCGGCTTCGCGCGCTCGCCGGCCGTGTCGAGCGATTCATCGGCTTCGAGCTTTCTCCCCACCTCCTGCCGAGCGGTCGGATCCTCTCGATCGAGGCCTACCGTGAATTGCTCGAGATCCCGCAGTGCGTCGCCGCGAAGCACTCGTCGTTCTCGCGGCGGCCCGAGTGGGAACGACTCGCCCTCCGCGATCGCGTGCGGCCCGACTTCCGCGTGCTCACCGGGAATGACTTCGGGATCGACATGGTGCGGTACGGCAGCGACTGGCTCCTGGGGCTCTCGACGGCCGCCCCGGAGGCGTTCGCGCAGCGCGACCGCTGGTGGGCCGCGGGCGACACCAGGTTCGACGAGCTCGACGACGCGCTCCAGGCGCTCGGCGACTTCGCATTCCGGCGCCCCGCCCCGGCCTACAAGCACACGATGGCGCAGGCGCTCAGGATCCGCGGGCTGATCGCGTGCGACGAGCCGTATCCCGGCAATCCCCGGCGGCCCGACACCGACCGCGAGATCGTCGCGGCGCTGCTCGACCGCATCGCGATCGCGGCGCTCGCGCTGTCGTGCCAGGCATGAGCGACGTGGCGGGTGGTCGCAGGCGTCACGCCCGGGAGTCACCATGAACAAGGCGTTTTGCCGAGAGCCCGACCAGAGCCGTGCCGTCCGCTGTCCCGCATGCGGCAACGAAGGGCTCGTCGTGTCGACCGAGACGCTCGCCGCGCACGTCGCGGCGGACGTGGTCGAGCGCCTGGGCGAGCCGCTCGCGTTCTGTGGCACCGACACGTGCGACGTCGCCTACTTCGACCTGCTCGAGCGGTCGGTGCCGGTCGCCGAGGCGCGGGGGCTGCCGTGGCCGAAGGATCCGGGCGGCTCGCTCTGCGCCTGTTTCGGGCTGACGGCCGATGACGTGGATGCCGACATCGTCGCCGGGTCGGTCGAGCGGGTGCGTGACGTCGTGCGGCGGGCCGGTCAGCCCGGCACCGAGTGCGGCCTGCGTGCCGCCGACGGCCGCAGCTGCACCGCGCGGGTGCAGCGCTACTACCTCCGCCGCCGCGCAGAGCTGACCGGTTAGAGCGCGTCTTGCATCGATGGAGCGACGACGTGGCAGACCACGGCGGGTAGGCGAAGGGGGGCGGCGAACGCTCGAGGAGCATCGGGCCGCCGCGGCCCACGCGACGAGACTTTTGCCGCCCCCGAGCCGGCGGACACACCATTCTTGAATGCGCTCTCGCCATGCGGCTCCTCAGCTGGAACATCCACAAGGGCATCGGCGGCCGTGACCGCCGGTATGCGCTCGGTCGGATCATCGACGTCATCGAGGCCGAGAACCCGGACCTCGCCTGCCTCCAGGAGGTCGATCGTGGCGTCCGCCGCAGCCGCTTCGACGACCAGCCCCGGCTCCTGGCCGGGTATTTCCGCAGCCACTCGGTCTTCCAGGCCAACGTCACGGTCGCCGGCGGCACCTACGGCAACCTCGTGCTGTCGCGGTGGCCCGTGGCGAGCCGCCACCGCATCTCGTTGCGGCAGCGATCGAGGAAGTCACGGGGCGCGCAGCTCCTCCTCGTCGAGACGCCCGAGGGACCGCTCCACCTCGTGAACGTGCACCTCGGCCTCGCCGAGGCCGAGCGTCACTGGCAGATGCAGAGGATGCTTGGCCACATGCTCTTTCGTTCCGCCGACCCGCACCCGGCGCTCGTCGTCGGCGACTTCAACGACTGGCGTGACACGCTCGCCGCCGGGCTGCTCGGCGCGAACGGCTTTCGGCAGGTCACGACCCCGCCATCCCGTTTCCGGTCGTTCCCGGCATGGCTCCCGCTCGGCGCCCTCGACAAGGCCTTCATCCGCGGCCGCATCACCGTGCGGCAGGCGCGGGTGGTGCGGACGACGCTCACGAAGGTCGCGAGCGACCACCTGCCCCTGGTCGTCGACTTCCACCTCGAGCAGCGGCCCGAGCCTCGTGCGAGCGCGGCATCGTCCTGACGGCCCCGACCAGTTCGGGAGTGATTCTGGTAGGTTGCTCGAGCCGATGCGCCGCCGACGTGTGCATCGTAGGGAGGACGATTTATCGATGATGCGGCCAGTCCATTCGCGCGCTGACAGCGCATGTCGTCTCGTGATCGCGGCCATCGTGCTGATTCCACCGATCGCGTGTGGTCGAGAGCCGGCCGGTGCCACGGGATCTCGCCCGGTGACGGCCGGGAAGGATGGCGGGCCGGACGTTGCAAATGCCGCATCGGACGACGCGCGTCCGGACCAGCCTGCCTCGCGGTCGGAGCGCGCGGTCGAGGGGTTTCGGCTTCTCGTGGACGATCGCCTCCTCCCGGGAGGCGAGCAGGCCGACGTCGGGGCTGAGGCCCTCGAGTTTCTCCGGGCGAAGCTCGCCGACATCCGCATCGTCATGCCTGCCGACAGGCTCGCACAGCTGCGCGACGTGACGATCGTGGTGGACCACTCGTGCGGTGACCTGGCGTCGATGCAGTATCACCCCAGCGCCGACTGGCTTGCCGACCATGGTTATCCGCGCAGCCTCGCACGCTGCGTCCATCTGCCCCGCGCAGCCCAGCTCGCGACGGTGAGGAACGTCGCCGAGCAGCCGTGGGTGATCCTCCACGAGCTCGCCCATGCCTACCACGACCAGGTGCTCGGCTTCGACGAGCCGCGGATCGTGGCGGCCTGGGAGGCGTTCAAGAGCAGCGGCGCCGGTGACGATGCCCTGCTCTTCGACGGCTCCCGCACGCGTCACTATGGTCTCACTGACCAGAAGGAGTTCTTCGCGGAGATGACCGAGGCGTACTTCGGCTCGAACGACTTCGCGCCGTTCAATCGGGCTGAGCTCCGCACCGGCTTCCCCGACCTCCACGCGCTGCTCGAGGAGATCTGGGGCCGTACGCGCGAGCGGCCGTGATCAATCGCAGTCGGGCATTCCGTCCGGCACGCGGCGTGATTCAGCCGCCGGCCGCGAACGCAGCCA
>CAIWZS010000184.1 GCA_903917235.1 uncultured Planctomycetaceae bacterium
CCGTTCGCAGCGACGAGAAGGGGAGAGGGCGGTTCGCTCGTGTTCGCCTCGGGAGCGGGAGCGTCGATCTGGATCGGGCCGGACGTGGCTTCCGGTGGCGTCAGATCGGCCTTGGCGACCACATGCGGCAGCGCCGAGACAGCGACATCCGCATCCTGCGCCTCGCCTCCCACGGATCCAGGTGCCGCGTCGCCGATGGATCGTGTCGTCTCCCCGTCGTCACGGGTGGCCTGGCTCGACGCCGCGGTGCCGAGCGCCGCGGCGAATTCGGCGATCACGACGGGCCAATCCTCCTGCTGTGTGCTCTGCAGGGTGGCGACCAGGGCCGCGGTGGCAGACTCGTCGAGGGCTCCCATCCGCGTGAGCCTGCTCACGGCTTCATCGATCGCCGCCGCACGACGCGCATCGTCCGCCTCGGCGGTCGCAGCGGGCTGATCAGCCTCGTTCCCGGCGGAGGACGGGTCACCGGGCGACGCCGCGTCCGCGGTCTCCGCCGCATGTTCCGGACGTTCCCACGGCATGCCACGCAGATACGCCGACGTGAGCGCCGACGTGCAGCCCGTCGCCGATGTGGCGACGGTCAGCGCCATCACCAACCACGGGAATCGTTGCCGAAGTGCGACAGTCATGAGGACGCCGGGTGGCGGTACCGCGGCGGTCTTCGCGCGGCGGTGGGGGATATAGGGACGGCCCCTCGGCCGCGACAAGGTCAACTACCCGGCCGGCCGTGGGACATCGGGGGTTCCGGCCGCGGCGGTCGATTCACCACGGTGGCGAACCGCGTGCCCGCACCGTGAAGTGACACCCGGAAAATTGCCGCTGGGTGCAAGGAAGCCTCCGCCGGATACACTTCGCCCGGCTCTCCCAGACCGCCCGGCCCCGCACCGCACGCCCGATCCCATGACGTCCGATTCGTTCTACCGCGAACCGGTGCCTGCGGAATGGGCACACCGTCACCTGCTCGACCTCGAGCGACTCACGCCGGACGAGATCCGTCTGCTGCTCGATACCGCGATGCTCTTCAAGGAGGCGACCGGCGGGTGTCGCAGGAAACTCGGCGTCCTCTCCGGGTTCACCGTCGTCAACCTCTTCTTCGAGAACTCGACACGCACCCGCGTCAGCTTCGCCCTCGCGGCTCGGCGGCTGGGGGCCGACACGGTCGATTTCACGACCTCGTCGAGCAGTCTCTCGAAGGGAGAGTCGTTCATCGACACCGCCCGCAACCTCGAGGCGATGGGGATCGATGCCGTGGTGGTCCGCCACTCCACGCCCGGCACCCCCCACCTTCTCGCGCAGCATCTGCAGGTGGGCGTCATCAACGCAGGCGACGGTCCGCACGAGCACCCGACCCAGGGGCTGCTCGACATCTTCTCCATTCGCGAACGCCTCGGACGCATCGAGGGCACGACCGTCGCCCTGGTGGGAGACATCGCCCACAGCCGCACCGCCCGCTCGAACATCTGGGGGCTCACGAAGCTCGGCGCTCGCGTCATCCTCTGCGGACCACCGACGCTCGTCTCGGACCGTTGGAGGGAATGCGGCGTGGAAGTGTCGCATGACCTCGACGCGATCCTGCCTCGCTGTGATGTGGTCAACCTCCTGCGCATCCAGTTCGAACGGCAATCAACCCGCCCCTTCCCGTCGGTCCAGGAGTATGCCCACCTCTACGCGATGACCGGCGAGCGGCTCCGTCAGGCCCGCGACGACCTTCTCATCCTCGCACCGGGGCCGATCAATCGCGGTGTCGAGGTCACCGCCGAGGTCGCCGACTGCTCGCGGTCGCTCATCCTCGACCAGGTCACCAATGGACTGGCGGTGCGCATGGCCGTGCTCTGGCTGATCTGCGGACCCCGGGCGGCCCCGACCGCCACCCCGCTCGGCAGCCATGGCGGGAGGCTCGTCTGATGGCCACGCTCCTGATTCGTGGCGGCCGCGTGGTCGATCCCTCGCAGGGCGTCGATCGGATCGATGACGTGCTCGTGCGCGACGGGCTGATCGTCTCGATCGGGCACGGCGGCGGCCAGCCGATCGGCCGTGCCGACGAGACGGTCGAGGCAGCGGGGCTGGTGGTCTGCCCGGGCCTGGTCGACATGCACGTGCACCTCCGCGAGCCGGGACGCGAGGAGGACGAGACGATCGAGACCGGCACGCGGGCGGCTCTCGCGGGCGGGTTCACGAGCGTTGCCTGCATTCCCAACACCGAGCCACCGATCGACACGCAGGCGGCGGTCGAGTTCATCCGTCAGAAGGCCTCCCGGGCCGACACGTGCAACGTCTTCGTCGTGGCCTGCGTCAGCCGGGGTCGCGAGGGGAAGGAACTCGCCGAGATCGGCCGGCTCGTCGAGGCCGGTGCCGTCGCCTTCAGCGACGACGGCAGCCCCGTCTACGACGCCGAACTCATGCGCAGGGCGCTCGAGTACTGCCGCATGTTCGACAAGCCGGTGCTCGCCCACGAGGAGGTGCTGGAGCTGTCCCGGGGCGGCATCATGCACGAGGGTCTCGTGTCGCTCGTGCTGGGCCTGCCGGGGATGCCGGCCGCGGCGGAGGACGTGATGATCGGCCGCGACATCACGCTCGCCGAGACGACGGGAGGCCGCGTGCACGTGATGCACGTGTCGACGGCGGGCGGCGTCGCCCTCATCCGCGACGCCAAGCGACGCGGCGTGAGGATCACCGCCGAAGCCTGCCCCCATCATTTCACGCTCACCGACGAGAGCCTCCGTGGCTTCGACGCCAACTGCAAGATGAGCCCGCCGCTGCGGACGGCCGCCGACGTCGAGGCGATCATCACCGGGCTCGCCGACGGCACGATCGACTGCATCGCCACCGATCACGCGCCGCACGCCCGCGAAAAGAAGCTGCTCGAGATCGACCGTGCGCCGTTCGGCATCCTCGGCCTCGAGACGGCCGTCGGCCTCACGGTGACGAGGCTCGTCGCCACCGGACGGATCGGCTGACCGCGGCTCGTGGAGGC
>CAIWZS010000185.1 GCA_903917235.1 uncultured Planctomycetaceae bacterium
GGAGCACCCGGCGTGCTCGTCGGCCGCGTCGTGCTGACGGAACCCTCGTTCTGGACGCCGCAGGTGCCGAGCCTGTACAGGCTCGACGCCCGACTCGTCGGGGCCACCGGAGACGTGGCCCACTGCACCCGCCTCGTCGGTCTGCGCCGGCTTGGCGTCCGCGGACGTTCGTTCTGGCTCGACGGCCACCGCTGGGTCCCACGGGGTGTCGGCGTGTGTGCCTCCCAAACCGGCGGGACGGGGCTTCGCGACACGGCAGCCACGGCCTTCGTCGACTGCCCTGACGAAGATTTTCTCGACTGGACCGACGGGGAAGGCGTGGCCGTCATCGCCCGCCTGCCCGACGAACCGCCCGTCGGGAACGATACCCTCGTCGCCACGACACAACTCGTGCGCCTCGCGCGGCATCCATCGGTGACGATCGCCGTCGTCCCCGGCGGCTGGCCGACCCAGGCCGTGCAGGCGTTCGCGACCGCGACGCGACAGGTCAGGGGCACCCTGCTGCTCGCGCGGGCCGTGGACGGTGCCATGCCGCCACCATCGCCGGCGGGTTGCGACGCGCTGGTCGTCGACCTCGCGGCCGATGCCCTCCCACACGACTCCTGGCACGTCGACACCGGCGTGCCGCTGATCGCCTGTCGGACTGGCCCGCATGCCGACCCAGCCGGAAGGCGTGCGGCCTGCGATCGACTCCAGGCCGACCTCGCGGCGTGGGGCGTCGCGCTGGCCGGGGGCACGCCACGCTGGGACTGGGCGGGCTACGTCTGCGACGGACCGGTCCGCGACGCACTCAGAGCGTCACGCCCATGCGCTCCATGAGCAGCTTCATGTCGTCCCAGACGTCCCGCTTCGCGGATGGATTCCGCAGCAGGTATGACGGGTGGTACGTGCAGAGCACCTGCGCGGACCCGTGCGTGAACCAACGACGACGCAGCCGGCCGATCGGCTCGGTCGTCCGGAGCAGTGCCTGGGCCGCCGAGGTACCCAGGCAACAGATGAACTCCGGCGAGATCGACTCGAACTGCGCCTCGAAATAGGGACGGCAGTTGGCCACCTCGTCCGGGAGGGGCGCGCGGTTGCCGGGCGGCCGACACTTGAGGACGTTCATGATGTAGACGTCCTCGCGACGCAGGGTGCACGCTTCGATGATCTTCGTGAGCAGCTGCCCTGCTCGTCCGACGAAAGGCTCGCCGGAGGCATCCTCGTCGGCACCGGGCGCCTCGCCGAAAAAGCAGAGCCGCGCGTCGGGCGGCCCGACCCCGAACACGGTGTGCGCGCGCGCCGCGGCCAGATCGGCGCAGCGCGTGCACGACTCCACCTGATTCCGGATGATCGCCAGGCCCGCAGCCCCGGCCGTCTGCCCGCCGGGTTCCCGGCCCGACGACGGCGCCGGTCGATCCGCGTCCGTGGCCTGAACCGTCGCGGCCGGTGCGGACCGTGGTGAGCGCCGCGGCTTCGGCAGGTCGGTGAGACCGGCGGCTGCCAGGCTCTCGAGACGCTGGCGCAGCGCCCTCGCGGATCGCGACTGCATCGCTCGCTCCTCGAACCGCTCCTTCAGCCGCTCCGTTCACGCCCGCCGCCGGACGCCCGCGCCCGCATCCTCCTCAGAGCGCCCGTCGAAACCGCTTGGGAGCCCGCCCCTTCCCGAGCAGCGTGGCGGCAGAGGGCTTCTTCGGCGGTTCCGGTGCCGCGGGAGTGTCCTCCGCGGCGGCTGGGCGATCGAATCCGCCGGTCGGCACCACCTGCACCTGCGGTGCGGCCTTCGGCCTGCGATCGAACGCGTCGAAACCCTCGATCTCGTCACGCGCCAAGAGCCGCTCGATCCGCATCTCGATGCGGGTGAGCTGGGGCCCCCTCCTCGGGCGCGACGAAGGTGAAGGCGATCCCCTCCCGTCCCATGCGGCCCGTGCGTCCGACGCGATGCACGTAATCGTCGCAGAACTCCGGGATGTCGTAGTTGATGATGTGCGAAACGCTCGAGACGTCGATGCCCCGGCCGACGACGTCCGTCGCGACGAGGATGCGGGTCGTGCCCTCGCGAAACTGCCGCATCACGCGGTCGCGGACGCTCTGTGCCAGGTCGCCGTGGATGCACGCGACACCCGCGGCCGCCAGGCTCCGCCGCCGGGACAGCCGCTCGTGGATCTTGTCCGTGCCGCGCTTCGTCCTGCAGAAGACGATCACCTGGCGCGGGCGCTCCCGGGCGAGCAGCCGCTCCAGGAGCTCGAACTTCCGGGTGGGATCCACGGTGAAGTAGCGCTGTTCGATCGTCTCCACGGCGAGTTCGTTCACCGAGAAGTCCATGATCTCGGGGTCCCGCATGTAGCGGGATGCGAGCTTCTGGACCGGCGGTGGCACCGTCGCGGAGAGCAGCAGCGTCTGGCGGCTGTCGGGGCAGCGACGCAGGATCTTCTCGATGTCGGGCCGAAAGCCGATGTCGAGCATGCGGTCGGCCTCGTCGAGCGTCACGATGTCGAGCGACCCGAGCGACAGCGTTCCGCGACTCATGTGGTCGAGCACCCGGCCCGGCGTGCCGACCACGACCGCGGGATGCCTCGCGAGCTTGTCGATCTGCCCCTTGATCGGCTTGCCGCCGTAGACGGCGACGCAATGAATCTTCGAGCCGTGCGCGAGCTTCTCGAACTCGTCCCGCACCTGCACGGCGAGCTCACGCGTCGGCACGAGCACGAGCGCCCGCGGACCACCCGCGCGGCCGGGCCGGGTCACCCGCTCGAGGATCGGCAGCACGAACGACGCCGTCTTGCCCGTGCCCGTCCGTGCCTGCCCGAGCACGTCGACACCGGCGAGCGCACGCGGAATCAGGCCGGCCTGCACCGGTGTCGGCAGGGTGTACCCGGCCCGACCGACGGCCGCGAGCGTTTCCTGCGACAAGCCGAGGCTGTCGAAACTCGGAGTCGCCGCGTTGCGAGCGTCTTCTGTCGCGGCGGGCGTCGGCTGGTCACCGGGCCCCGATGGCACATCATCCGAAGGGGACGGGCGGCCCGATTCGATCGGGTGGCCGCCGCTCTGGTCCATGAACACGCGTGATCCTCGTTGCACTGACTGACCGGACGCATCGCCGACAAGGCGACGGTGATCACGCCGGCGAGATCGGCCGGCAAGGCCCTGCGACGCCGGTCGTCACATCGCGGCATGACGCCGCCTCGCCCGCGCCCGCTCAAACCGTACCACGGCGGGCTCGAGCCGGCAAACACGCGATCCCCCGGGCGGCCGTTCACGGCCATGCGAGGTCACGTCGATCTGCGGGTCCGGCCGCGATCCTCTTACCGATCGAAGAGCCGCTTGATCGCCCACACGGTGGCCGCCCGCCCGGCACGGGCGATCGACCGAGTCAGGGGGATGTGCTTCGGGCAGACCGCCACGCAGTTTTGGGCATTGCCGCACATCTGGATGCCCCCCGCGCTCGTCAGCGCCTCGAGCCGCTCGTCCGCGATCATCCGCCCGGTGGGATGGGAATTGAACAGCATCGCCTGGCTGATCGCATGGGCGCCGACGAACTGTCCCTCAAACGAGTCCTTCCTCCGCTTCTCGAGCGACTCGGCGGTCTCTCCGGCCCGTTGGACGGTCTCCACCTTGGTGAACTGCGGGCAGGCCTCGAGGCAGCAGCCGCAGCTGATGCACGTCGCGAGAGGGTAGGCGTCCTGCTGTTCCTCGGGCGAGATCCGCGGGCCGGGGCCATGGTCGTATGAATCGTCGACCGGAACCCAGGCCTTCACCCGCTCGAGTGAGTGGAACAGCCGACGACGATCGACGACCAGATCCCGCACGACCGGAAACTTCGACATCGGCCTGAGCTCGATCTCGTCCCCCTCCTCGAGCAGCTTGTCGACCAGTGACGAGCAGGCCATCCGCGTGCGGCCGTTGACGAGCATGGTGCACGAGCCGCAGACCTCCTCGAGGCAGCAGCAGTCCCACGCCACGGGAGCCACGGCGCGACCGTCGAGCGAGGTCGCACGGGCCGCGATCTTCTGCAGCACGCTGATGACATTGAGATTCGGCTCGTAGGGGATTTCAAACCGCTCCCAATAGCTCTCCCCCCCCGCGACGTCCTGGCGCAGGACGCGCACCCGGATCGGCTTGCGCTCGGCGACCGACGCGGCATGCCCGTTGCCGCCGCCTCCGGCGGAGTGCCCGTGATCGTTCCCCGTGACGGTGCCATCGACTGCCTTGATCATCCGGCTGCTCCCTGTCTCGTGCCGCCGCACAATGCCCCACGCCCCGCCGCCCGCCACACCATGAAGCCGGTCACGTCGCCGCCGCGACCGTGGCCTCCCGCGAGGACTCCCCTTGACCGGCCTGACGCTCCTTCCAGACCTCCTCGATCACGTCCGCCCCGACGAGTCCATACAACCGGGGCCGCGGTGGGATGAGCGAGGTGTCGACGTCCTGGTAGGTGATCGTCGGACTGCCATCCGGCCGGCACTCCGCGATCGTCGACTTGAGCCACTTTCTCGTGTTCTCCTCGAACCGGTCGCACCAGCGTTCGGCCTCGACGCGGGCGGCGGAGGGATCCGACTCGACGATCCCCGGCATCGCACAGTCCGGCTTGAAGTGGGCACCACGGCACTCGTCGCGCAGGAGCGCACCCTTGAGAATGAGCTTCGCGAGCGGAAACATGTCCCCGAGGGCCTTGGTGAAGACGACGTTTTGATTCGTCCAGTTGCCGGTGTCCGAGACGGCGCATCGCCGCCACCGGTCCTCGAGGTCGCACACCTGCCCGTAGGCCGACTCGAGCTGGTCGTTCCGTCGCACGACCGTCGCCGCCCGCGTCATCAGCACACCGAGCTGCTGATGGAGGTCGTACGGGTTTTCCACCCCCGCCGTGCGGCCCAGAAGCGCCCTGTGCCGCTCCTCCTCACGCCGCACCGCGGCGTCGAACAGGCGTGCGTCGTCCGCCGAGCCGCGGCCCTCGCACACCGCCTTGAGCGTCGGAGCGACGAACAGGCCGCTGAAGATGCACGACAGGAGCGAGTTGGCACCGAGGCGATTCGCCCCGTGGTACTGGTAATCGCACTCTCCGATCGCGTAGAGGCCCGGCACGCTGGTCCGCTGATTCCGCACGGCGCCCTCGACCATCCCGCCGGCGGCACTCCGCTCGTAGTCGACCCACAGGCCGCCCATCGAGTAGTGGACCGCGGGGAAGATCTTCATCGGCATCACGCGCGGATCGACACCCTGGAACTTCTCGTAGATCTCGAGGATGCCACCGAGCTTGCGGTCGAGCGTCTCACGCGGGATGTGCGTGAGGTCGAGGTAGACGCAGAGCCGGTCCTTTTCGACCGAAAGGCCCTCGTTGGTGCACACATCGAAGATCTCACGCGTCGCGATGTCGCGCGGCACGAGATTGCCGTACTTGGGATACCGATCCTCGAGGAAGTAGAAGCGGTCGGCCTCGGGTATGTCGCGCGGATCACGGGCATCCTGCGGCGTCCGCGGAACCCACACGCGCCCTCCCTCACCGCGGGCGCTCTCGCTCATGAGCCGCAGCTTGTCCGCTCCGGGAATCGCGGTGGGGTGCACCTGGATGAACTCCCCGTTTCCGTACCACGCCCCCGCGCGGTAGGCGCGACTCACGGCGCTCCCGGTGCAGACCATCGACATCGTGGATCGGCCGTACAGCAGCCCGCACCCGCCCGTGGCGAGGACCACGGCATCTGCCGGGAACGCCCGGAACTGCATGGTCACGAGATCCTGGCAGACGGCGCCCCGGCAGTGGCCTGCGTCGTCGAGAACGGGCCCGAGGAAGTCCCAGAACTCCCATTTCTTCACCTTCCCCTCGACCTCACGCCGCCGCACCTGCTCGTCGAGCGCGTAGAGCAGCTGCTGGCCCGTCGTCGCCCCGGCAAAGCTCGTGCGTTTGTAGAGCGTGCCACCGAACCGGCGTTGATCGCGGAAGCCTTCGGGCGTGCGGTTGAAGGGCACACCCAGCCGGTCCATGAGGTCGACGATCCGCGGCCCCCAGTCGGCCATCTCCTTGACGGGGGGCTGGTGCTGGAGGAAATCCCCCCCGTACACCGTGTCGTCGAAGTGCTTCCACTCGTTGTCGCCCTGCTGCCGGGTCAGCGCATTGACGCTGTTGATGCCTCCCTGGGCACAGACACTGTGCGACCGCTTCACGGGCACGAGGCTGACCAGATCGACGCCCACACCCAGTTCCGCCAGCCGCATGGTCGCCGCCAGGCCGGCGAGACCGCCTCCGATGACGAGAACTCTCGGTTGTGCCATCGCCTCACCTCCCTCCGTCCCGAACCGCCTCATCGGCGGCTTCGGAACGACGTGAAACAGCCCGTCCGCGCGGCTCGGCCGCCGGCGTCGGCGGCGTGCCCTCCTGCAGGCGCTTGAACTCCTCCATCCGCTTCTCGATGGTGACCGCGGCATCGACGTCGAGCGCCCGCATGCCCCCCAGCGCACCGAGGCCGGCCGCCGCGAGGAGCACACCCACCACGATGCTCACCGCGCTCGCGCGCCGCATCGCCGCCGGACTGGTCCACAGTCCCCACGTGATGCCGAGCGACCACAGCCCGTTGGCGAAGTGGAACACCGCCGACAGGATGCCGACCGCATACAGCGCGGTCACGAGCGGAGACGCGAGCGCTCGGGCGGTCGAACTCGAGGCGTGATGCGGATCGAACCGCCCCCCACCGAGCGGCGTGCCGAGCCAGTGCAGGTGGATCACGTGCCAGAGGATGAAGGCGAAGGCGATCATGCCGGTGGCCCGCTGCAGGGTGTAGCGGACGTTCCCCGCGTACGGGTACGACCCGACGTTCGGCAAGCCGTTCGCGATGATCACGAAGCCCACCGTGGCGTGGAAGAGCATCGGCAGGAAGATGAACGCCCACTCGACCGGCACCAGCAACGGACCGAGCGAGTGGATGAGATTGACCCGCGACTGGAAGGCGCCCGGGCCTCCAAGCACCGACGCATTCGTCAGCAGGTGGACGACGAGGAATGCGCCTACCGGGACGAGGCCGGACAGCGAGAAGAGCCGGTAGATGAGAAACTGATGCCGGCCAAGGAACGAACGGGACGGGGGGCTCGCGTCGCTCACGGAGTGCCTCGGTGTGCCGCGACGCACCGCGGCGGCGGAAGGGGGCCGAGCGGGCGTCGACCTGCGGGAGTATAGGTGCGCGGCCGAGCATGACAACGCAACCTCGGTGATTGGCGGGTCGCGGGAGGCCGTTTTATACTTCTCCGGGTGATGGCCGGGCGTCGGCGTGCCGGGCGTGGCGGGTCGGATGGCGACGGGTGGAGGCTGGCCGTGGAGGAGCGTTCCGCAGACCCCGCTCCCGGCTCCCCGTCCCCATCGCGCGAACGCGAGATCCTCGAGCATCTTCCGGACGGCATCGCCCTGGTCGACCCGAACTGCGTCGTGCTGTGGGCGAACGACAGGCTCTCGGCGTGGTGCGAAGGCGGCGACCTGCGGGGGCGGGACCTCATCGACGTGCTCGGCGCGTCGGCGTCGGCTGCCGACGACATCGCCACGGTGCGGGAGGCCGTCCGTGCCGGACGTCCTGCCGGCGGCACGCTGCAAACCTCGAACGGGCGGTTCATCGACGTGCAGTCGTCCGCACCGTGCGGGTCGGATTCGCCCGAGGTGGGCCGGATCGTCGTGGCCGTCCGCGACGTCACCCACACGATCCTCGAGCAGCAGAAACGGGCGGCCATCCACGCGGCCGGCCAGACGCTTGCGGATCTCTCCCCGGCCGAGCTGGCCGACATGACCGTCGACGAGCGGATCGAGCTGCTCAAAAGCAACATCCTGCACTACTCGCGCGATCTGCTGCAGTTCGACGTGGTGGAGATCCGCCTCCTCGATCGGCAAACCGGCCGGCTGGAGCCGTTGCTCGCGGAGGGCATGCAGCCGGAGGCGGAAGCCCGCGTGCTCTACGCCAAGACGGAGCACAACGGGGTGACCGGCTACGTCGCGGCCACCGGCGCGAGCTATTTCTGCAGTGACACGACCAAGGATCCCCTCTATCTCGAGGGCTGCAAGGGCGCGAAAAGCTCGCTCACCGTCCCGCTCATGCTCCACGACGAGGTGATCGGCACGTTCAACGTGGAGAGTCCTGAGCCGGGCGGCTTCTCGGAGACCGACCTCCAGTTCCTGGAAATCTTTTCCCGCGACGTCGCCGCCGCACTCAACACGCTCGAGCTGCTCGTCGCCGAGAAGGCGAGCACCGCCGCCGAGAGCATCGAGGCGATCCACGGAGCGGTCGCCCTGCCGGTCGACGACATCCTCAACGATGCCGTGGCGGTCATGGAGCGGTACATCGGTCACGACGCCGACGTCGTCGAGCGGCTGCAGCGGATCCTGCGAAACGCCCGTGACATCAAGCAGGTGATCCACCGCGTGGGTGAGCGCATGACGCCGAGCTCGGCCCACTCGCAGCGACGCCAGGGTGAGCGGCGCTCGCTGGCGGGACGACGCATCCTCGTCGTGGATCCGGACGAGCAGGTGCGGGTCGCGGCCCACGCCCTGCTCGAGCGGTCGGGCTGCATCGTCGAGACGGCACGCGACGGCGCCGAGGCGGCATCGCTCGTGCGGACGGCCGGGGAGGCCTACGACCTGATCATCGCGGACATCCGACTCCCCGACATGAGTGGCTACCAGCTCCTCCTCAAGCTGCGGGAGATCCTCGGAACCGTGCCGCTCGTGCTCATGACGGGTTTCGGGTACGACCCGGGCCATTCGATCGTGAAGGCGCGCCAGGCGGGCATCGATCTCGTGCTCTTCAAGCCATTCCGTGTCGATCAGCTGCTCGACACGGTCGAAAAGGCGATTTCCCGCCACATTGCGGCCCTCCCGACCGGCGGCTGAACGCCCGCCACGAGCCTCCTCGCCACAAGCCCGGTGGCGATCTCGCGACACGAGGAAAGCGAGGCACCCCGGGGGAACCGGTGCCCTGCAATCGCCGCCTCCGGGATGGGTGCGTCGCGCCGGCAGGGCAATGTGGACTTGACCCGGCCGATTCGGGGCCGGTACTCCTCCCGCCCCAAGGAGCCGTGTCCGCGGAGAAAGCCCATGGCCGGAAGTCCAGACCGTTCCAGCACGTCGTCGCGCCGCCGGCTGACGCAGGCCGTCCTGCGGGGGATGTGCGGGCTCGTCCTGCTCTGCCCGCTGACCGCGCTCGGCGAGGATCTTCCGGCACCACCACCGTCTTCCCAGGAAGGGGACGCCGCGGCCGCCCGGAAGCTCATCCAGCAGGCTCTCGACGCGCAGGCGGCACGGGCTGCTCCGCCCGCCCGGCCCGCCGCCCCCGCAGCCGCGACGGCCGAACCGGTCGAGATGACGGGGCCGGAAGCGGAGGGTCTTCTGCTCGCGCGACTCTCCGCCGAGGTCGCCGCCAAACAGCTCGAGGCGAAGCGGATGGGCCAGCGCGATCCGGGGGGCGCCCTCGCGCTCCTCGACGCGACCGCCGCCGGCCTCGACGGCCAGCCGATCCCGCCGGCGAGCCGGGAGCAGTTCATCCGCCGCATCGAGCGCACGCGGCGCGACATCGAGGAGGCCACGGGGAAGCGACGCGCCGAACTCGCCCTCGAAGCCCGCAACGCCGAGGTCGAGGCAGGCATCGACCGGGACCGCAGTCGTCGCGTCGAGGTGGACCAGCGCATCGCCGTCCTCGTCGAGGAATACAACACGCTGGTCGACCAGCAGCGGTTCCCGGAGGCGGAGGCCGTCGCCAAGAAGGCTGGCGAACTGGCTCCTGACAACGCGGTGGTTCGACAGCTGCTCGCACAGAGCCGGCTCATTCGGCGCATGCATGCACAGAAGTCGATCGAGGGCGGCCGGCAGGACGGCTTCCTCGACGTCGTGGAGGACGTGGCGATGTCGGCGACACCCTTCGCGGGTCCGATCGCATTCCCGGCCACGAGAGATTGGCAGGATCTGACGAAGAATCGGTCGCAGCTGGAGGCCGAAGGAAGGTCGCGGGCGTCGCCGGCCGAACTCGAGATCATTCGACGGCTGGAGACGAAGGTGAAGCCGGCCTATCGAGACCAGCCC
>CAIWZS010000186.1 GCA_903917235.1 uncultured Planctomycetaceae bacterium
ACTCCGCGGCCCGTCCGGAGACGAACCAGCTCGTGTGGTCGCTCACGTGTCCGCCCCCTGGCTGCAGGCGATCGAGCGGAGGCATCGTGCCGGTGAGCCGGAAGACGGCCGAGGCGCAGTCGGCGAAGGGCGCGCCGCGCTCGGGCATGCGCCGCACGCCCGGCACGATGGCGTGGAACCAGCCGCCGTCTTCGGCGTCGCGGATCGGCCCTTCGTAGGCGGCGAGCGACAACCGCATCTGATCCTCGGGAGCCCTCGGCCGCGAAGGGCAGGGGGGCAGACCGCCGCGCCGCCGCACGGCCCAAAGGATCGCGGGCTCGAGCCGGCCGCCGTCGGTCCATCCGGGGCCGACGCGGATCGCGGCGGTGACGCGCCTTCCCCGCAGCGACATGCGGTGCCCCGGCGCGAGGTCCACGAAATCGGGTGCCGCGAACGTGGGCTGGAGCGACGGGTCGAGCCACGCCAGTGCGACGGCGGCACGATCGGTGACGCAGGCCATGAGCGGCAGCGTGACATCGAGGGGTTCGGGCTCGAAACGCAGGTGCTCCTCGGTCTCGATGTCGAGCCGTGAACTCGACCGCTCGTCCCGTCCGAGATACTCGACGCCGGCGAGGAGACCCTGCTCGAGCCGGCCGAAGGTCCGCACGACCGGTCCCTCGAATCCGGGTGCGGCGTCGGGTGACGTGCCGCCGTGCTCGATCGCGACGGTGATCACGTCCGTACCGTCGCTGCCGAGCGTGACGTGGAATCCGTCCCCCGTGAAGAGGAGCGGCCACGCGGTGGCATCGACGGGGGAGAGTGTCGGCAGGCGGCCTCCGGCATGCACGAGCGGCGCGAGGGCCGCGACCGTCCGGCCGTCACGTTCGACGCGCACCCACGAGCCGTCGCGCGCGATGCGCACGTCGAGCCCGCCGATCCGCCGGGAGATGGGAGCCTCTTCGGGGCGAGTGTCCTCCGGTCGATAGACCCAGAAGCCACGCTCGATCGACGGCAGCCCCGGCGACTCGAGGTGGATCGTGTGCCAGGCGAGCGGGTGTGCCGCCGCGACCTCGACCTCGACCGTGGTGATCCCGGGTGGAAGCGCGACGGGCTTTCCGTCGATCGTCGCCGACTGCTCGTGCGGGGCGTGGTTGCGGAGATGCACGCGGGCCGGGCCCGTGGGGTCGTCCGCCTCGAGTGCGGCGATCTCGAGCGGATGCCAGCCGCCGCCGTGGATCGCGATCCAGTCGATGTCGGTTCGTCCCGCGCCCCCGACGGGGTCGAGTCGCAGGGTGGCGAGCGTGCCGGACACGTCGATCGGCACGTCGTGCTCGCGCCACTGGCCGTCGCCACCACTGGCGAAGCTCACCACCCGTTCCGGAGATTCTCCGGGCTGTTCGTCGCTCGACCAGAAGATCTGGACGCTGCCTTCGCGTTCCGACCGCAGCCGGAGCCGCACGACGACGTCGCCCGCCGGCACGTGCACGGGCGTGCCGAGATACGGATCGTCGCCGTCGTGCTCCACCACGAGCAGGCCCTCGGCCGCCGCAATGCGGCAGTGGTGCCGCGCCCGCCAGTCCGCGACACCCGCGTCGAAGTCCCAGCGCACGAGCGGCGCACCCACGACGAGCGCACGGGGCACCGGATTCGGCACGTCGTCGATCCCGGCCCGCGCGGCCGGCCCGAGCGCCGCGGCCAGCGTCGCCACGAGGACCGCTCGCCCCGATCGTGCCAGTGGGTGAGGGGGCATCTCGAGATCCTACGGGAGCCGCATCGATCGATTCGCCAACCCCGAAGAGGCAGATCGAAGGATACACTCGGGCGTTCGGGAAACGTCCCTCGGTCAGACATGTGGGAGGACGATCGTGAATACGAGACGTCGCACGAGGCGGGTGGCCACACTCGCGGGTCTGTTGGCCCTTGGCGTCGTCGGGGCGACGCCCCGGGCGGCCGATGATTTCCGGCCCGTCCAGAGTCCGCTGCCCGTGCCGCCGCCGCCGGGCGCGATCCTGCTCTTCGGCGACGGCTCGGAGGGCAGGCCGAAGTTCACGGCGATGTCGGGGGGAGCGATCGACTGGCCGGTGGTGGACGGTGCGCTCGAGGTGGCGCGGACGAAGCAGGCGGCCAACCACATCGTCTCGACCGTGACGTTCCGCGACGCCGACATCCACGCCGAGTTCATGGTGTCACCGGAGGAGCACGGCAACAGCGGCCTCTACATCCACGGCCACTACGAGATGCAGATCTACGACTCGTTCGGCACCGATCCGCCGACGGAGCAGGACGAGGGAAGCCTCTACCGCTTCGCGCCGCCGCTCGTGAATGCGGCCCGGCCGGCCGGCGAATGGCAGGTCTACGACATCCGCTACACGGCGCCACGGCGCGACGCGACCGGCGCCGTGGTCGTGGCCGGATCGATCACCGCCTGGCTCAACGGCACGAAGGTGCAGGACGGGATCGAGTTCACCGAGCCACGCAGTCCCTACGTGCCCTACAAGCACGGCGTCACGGACCACCTCCGTGACGTGGAGAAGCGGCTGGTGTCCACCGGCAAGGGGCCGCTCTTCCTGCAGGACCACCGCAGTCCCACGCGGTTTCGGAACGTCTGGATCGTGCCGCGGTGACGAGGCCGGCCGATCCGGTCAGCCGTGGGCGGCGCCGTGCTCAGGCAGCCGCTCGCGCTCCCACGCGTCGCGCCATGCGGCCCACTCGAGCCGCGCGACGGGCCGCGACGTGCTGACCCCGTCGATCTCCTCGGTCACGAAGTCGGCCCCGCAGAGCCGGTCGAATCCGGCGAGGGCCAGCGACACGATCTGCCGCCGGTCGTCGGGCAGGACCGCGAGCCAGCCTGGATCGGCGACGTGGCTGGAGAGAGAGCCGCCCCCCTGCACGAGTTCGAGCCGGAGCGGGCGGGGGTCGATGCCGTCGGCCGCGAGGTCGATCGCCACCCGATTCGTCGCGAGGCGCACGTCGGCCACGCGGATGACGACGTCCCGCATCGGCCGCGTGCGTCGCAGGAGGCCGAGGCATTCGTCGTCGACGAAGGCGGCGATGTCGTGGGTCAGTTCCACGAGTTGTTCCTCGACGCGGCCCGTCCCCCGGCGCACGGGAATCCCGTCGGCGCCCCGCGCCTGCCGACGCATGCGGGCGAAAAGCTTCGGGATCGTGCCCGAGTGAAACCCGGGCATGAGGAGCCGCCGCATCGTCTCGCCATGCCGGCCGACGAGGACCGGCATGAGCAGGCGTGGACGGTTGGCTGCGTACAGCCGCCAGTTCTCCTTGAGCTCCCAGGCGAGGAATCCGAACACGCCTGGGGTCGTGGCGGAGACGAAGGTCACCGTCGTCAGCGCGAGCCCGCGCTCCATGCCGGTGGCGGCGGCGAGGTTGCCCGCGACCATCGGGATCATCGGGACCAGGAGCTTGTGCGAGACGGTGACGACCGGGAAGTGCTTGATCGGATTGAGCTGCGGCTCGATGAGGAGCGTCACGCAGAACCGCACCACCCAGTCCACTCCCGCCCAGAGCGTCGTGAGCACCGCCTTCACGGCCAGTGCGAGCCGCGACTCGTCGCTGCGGAATCGCAGCTGCTCGTCCACGGCATAGAGCGTGCCCTCGACGACGTCGATCGCACGGCGGAAGAGATCGACGATCCAGCCGATGAGGCCGACGACGAGGTGCGCGTGCAGCTGGTGGAGCACGCGGCCGATGCCCTCGAGCACGCGCTCCTGGACGAGCCGGCCGACGGGCGCGTTGAGGATGGCGGCACTGGCGGCGAAGACGGCGACCGGCAGCCACGGATCCCCACGGGACACGACCGCGTCGCCATGCGGCAGGAGGAGCCACACGGTGGCCGTGAGGACGAGCGGGCTCCACGCGTAGCGACGGAAGAGCCGCACCGGCCGGCTCCGCAGAACGGCATCCACCCAGGCAAGCCGCAGCAGGCGGCGGGGCAGCTCGATGCACACGTGGACGAGGAGCGTCCCGACGGCCCGCAGGGCCTCGACCGTGGAGGACCGCACCTGAGGCAGGTGCACGAGGACCCAGATGAGTGCCCCGGTGGCCAGCACGGCCGGCCGACTCGAGATGTGGACCGGTTCCCCGAAGGAGTAGGCCGTGAGCGGCTCCACGACGTGCTCGAGGCCCTTCCACAAGAGCCATGCGCCGCCGAAGGGGAGCAGGAGGTGGAGCGTGATGGCACGTCCGAGCGGCAGGCCGAAGGCGACCGCGCTGAGCCGCTGCATCGCGAGCAGATAGAAGGGGGCCTGCCGATACGCGCCGTCGAGCACGGTGGCCAGCTGCCGGTCGGCACGCAGGAGCGCGTCGCCCCCGAGCAGTTCGCCGACACCCGAGAGGTCGGCGAGCTTCACCTGGTTGCGCGAGACCGCGTCGCGGAGCGCCCCGAACGACTCGAAACCCCTCGACACGACGCCGTCGAGCAGCTCGTCGACCAGCGTGTCGAGGGCTGCCTCCTCCACGAGCGTCATCGGCACGAGGCCCGCCCCGGTGACCGCCCGACGCACCTCGGGCCCGAGCCGGTCGCGCACGATCGACTCCGTGGCGGCGAGGCCCGCCGTCAGCAGGTCCGTCGCGTCACGGCGCAGCGTGTCGGCCGGGTCGAGCGCCTTGAGCCGGCGGAACGCGGCGGCGAGGTGCCTGTGCACGAGCGCGACCCGCTGGCTCGGCAGGGGACGGATGAGCGGCACGCGACCGAGGCTGAACGCCCACGCGAGCAGCCGGGTGCGGTAGCTCTCGCGCTCCGAGTCGACGCACGCCCGCTGCAGGTCGTAGAGGAGCCGGGCGGGCTGCGACCAGGCGGAGCCGGCGGCTCGATCGAGCAGGCCACGCACGATCGTACGGGTGGTCTCGGACGCCACGCCGTCGAGTCCGACGGCGCGCTCCAGTCGC
>CAIWZS010000187.1 GCA_903917235.1 uncultured Planctomycetaceae bacterium
CAACCGGCTCGCCGACAACGGCGCGGCGGCCGACCGCCCCGGCATCGGCTCGATCGTCGCCCGAAGCCGCGGCACCAACCATCCGGAGACGGGCATCCCGACGTACGTCAGGATCGGCGGCATCTACGGCGACGGCCCGGCGTTCCTCGGCACGGCGTTCGGCCCGTTCGATCCGGGCGGCGAGGCACGGCAGAACATGGCACTCGTCGTCGCCCAGGACCGCTTCGGCCGCCGACGCGACCTGCTCAAGTCGATCGACAACGCCCGCCGCGAGGCCGATCGCAGCGGTCTGGTCGAGGGACTCGACTCGTTCGAGCAGCAGGCCTTCGACATCATCACGAGCCGGTCGCAGCAGGCCTTCGACACGAAGTACGAGGATCCGCGTGTGGTCGATCGTTATGGCCCGGGGCTCGGCCAGCAGCTGCTGCAGGCCCGCCGCCTCTGTGAGGCCGGCTGCGGCTTCGTGACGGTGAACTTCGGCGGCTGGGACATGCATGGCGGCATCAAGGCCGCGATGGACAACCTCGGCCCCCAGGTCGACCGGGCCGTGGCAGCGCTCGTCGAGGACATGCATCTCCGCGGCCTCGACGAGAAGATCCTGCTCGTCATCAGCGGCGAGTTCGGCCGCACCCCGAAGATCAACGGCAATGCCGGCCGCGACCACTGGGCGCCGCTGAGCACGCTCGCACTGGCCGGCGGCGGCCTGCGGATGGGCCAGGTGATCGGTGAGTCGGCCGAGAAGGTGGACGTCCCGAAGACCGCCCCGATCGGTCCGCAGGATCTGATGGCGACGGTCTTCCACGTGCTCGGCATCGACGGCCGCATGCAGTACGTGAATCAGGCCGGACGCCCCGTCTACATGATCGAGAACGGCCGGCCGATCGAAGAGCTCGTCTGACCCGTACGGGACGATCGCTCGTGAGCGGCAGTCGACTCACTCGTCCCGCGCGGGAGGCGCGAGATCACGGAGCATCTGCCCGGTCTTGCCATTCCACAGCCTGACCAGGCCATCGGCCGCGCCGACGGCCACCAGGTCGCTGCCCGGCGTGACATCCACCGCGTGGATCCACGCATCGACCGCGGGGAACGTCCTGACGATCCCTCCACCCCCGTTGTACATGCGGGTGATCCGGTCGCCGCAGCCGACGACGAACGCGTCTCCATCGGCCACGAAGCGGAGCGCCGTCGCATGCCGCGCGAGCAGCGGGATGTTCGCCTTCTGGTCGGCCGTTTCCGCATCCCAGACCTTCACCGCATGGTCGGCCCCGCAGCTCGCGAGTGTCCGCCCGTCGTTCTTCCAATCCACGCCGAGAACGTAGTTCGTATGCCCCTCGAACCGCCGCAGACGGGAGCCGTCGGCGGCGTCGAACGTGCGCAGGTACTTGTCGGCTCCGGCCGAGGCGATCCGTCGTCCGTCGGGGGAGAATCGCGCGGAAAACACGACGTCGTCATGCGCGTCGGGCAGATGCACGAGGCGGCTTCCCTGCGTGAGATCATAGATCGCGAGCTCACCGCCGCGTGATGGCACACCGCCGCCCACGAGGAGCCGCGACGCATCGCCGCTGAAATCGACCGTCAGGACACGGTCGACGGGCGCCTCGGCCGACGCCTCACCACCGATCGTCCGGTCGAGCATCCACGGCGGGCTCACCTCCCACACGATCGCCCGGGGTCCGGCGGCGGCCGAGACGAGCCGTCCCTCCGGCAGAAACGCCACGTCGCCGAGCGCCGTCTCCTGACCGGCGAACGATGCGATCGCCGTCCCGTTCTCGCCGTCCCACAGGTGCACTGCCGGAAAGTCGCCGGCCGTGGCGACGAGGTCGCCCGCCGCGGAAAAGACGACGCGACGGATCGGAGCGATCGCCTCCGTCGCGGCGGCGTTCGCATCCTCGACGGCCTTCTTCGCGGCGGCCACGTCCGCCTCCGCGGCGACGAGCGCCTCGCGGGCGGAGGGAGCCGCCGCCGTCGCGACCTCGAGCTCGCGCATGGCGATCATGTTCTGCTGGTCGGCGAGCGCCCGGGCAGCCTCCGACTTGCCGACGGACGCGAGGGCGTCGGCGGCGGGCTTTTGCGCCTCGCCAACCTTCTTCGTGGCGGCATTGGCGGCGGTCGCGGACGCCATCGCCGTCTGGGCCGCCGCCTTGGCGGCGGCATCGAGCTGCTTGACCGCCTCTGTGGCCTTGGCGACGGCCTGCATGGCCTCGTCGGCGCTCCGCTTCCGGCCGTCATCTCCCGGCGCGGCACCGGCCGCAGCCGCGAGCAGCGCCGCCTTCTCCTGGGCGGTCTTCTGCTCCACCTGGGCATCGGCCAGACGTCGCTCCGCATCGGCCTTGGCCACGGTAGCCGCACGAGCCTCGGTCGATGCGGCAAGCGCGCCCTTCTCCGCCTCGATTCTCGCGGCATCGGCGACGCCGAAGGCGGACCGCTTCGCCTCGAGATCGGCCACCGCGGCATCGAGCGCGGCCTTGGCCTTCGTCGCGAAATCGGTTCGGACCGGCACGTCCTTGTCGGCCGCCTCCGCGCGCTGCTTCGCGAGCACGAGTCGCGCATCCGCGAGCCCCTGCATCCGCATGGCCCGCGCGACCCCGGCCACGCGCCGCAGATCGCCCTTGGCCTCGACGACGAGGGTGCCGTCGGGCCGCCAGAGCTTGAGGGAGCGTGATTCACCGACGCTCGCGATCCGCTGGCCGTCCGGACGGACGGCGACACCATGCACCGCGCCGCCGTGCTGCAGCTGCGTCACGATCTGTCCGTCGCTGAGCCTCACGCGGCGCACCACGCCGTCGGCACACCCGGTCACCACCTCCTTCGCGTCGGGTCCCGTGGCGGCGATCGCCGTGACGGTGTTGCCGTGCCCACCGAAGGCCGACACACCCGCAGCGGGCCAGTGCCAGACCGCGTCGGCGCCCGCGGACCAGACGGCCGCACCGTCCGCGGCGACGGCCACGTCGGCGACCGCGGCGGTGTGGCGCGAGAAGCGTTGCAGGGCCATGCCCGTGGCCGGGTCGTGGACCGTGATCGCCGGCGACGGACCGGCGACCGCGACGACGGCACGGTGGCCGTCCGGGGCCAACGCGAGGCTTTGAATGTCCCCCGGAAGGCCGCTCACGCCGGGACCGATCACCGCGAGATCCGCCTTCCAGAAACGCACCCCGCCCCCCTTCCCGCCCGTCGCGAGCATCGCGCCCTTGGCCGAGGTCGCAAGCGCCGTGATCGGTGCGCCGTGCGAGGTGACGCCGACCTGCTGGCCATTGTCGAGGCGGTGGCTCCGCAGCGTGCCGTCGGCCGTCGCCACGACGACGCCCTGCGGCGTAACGGCCAGGCCGACGACGCTGGCGGCCGGACCGTCGAAATGCCGAAGCAGATGGCCACGGTGGCGCGAGACAGCGCCGTTCTTCGCGACGACCAAGAGGGCGTTGTCTGCATCCGGCACCACGGCGACGGCGGACGCCGCATCCGCTGCGTCGAGTTCAACCGCGTCGAGGAACCGACCGGCCGCGACGTCGTAGGCCCGAGCGACCGCGCCGGTCTGCAGGGCCTCGAACGTCACCGCCCGTCCGCCGTCGGCCGAGAGCGCGGCCGAAGTGGGACGACCGGCAGCCTCATTCAACGGCCTCACGACCTGTCCGGAGTCGAGCCTGTGGCTGCGCAGGGCCCCGTCCGCAGTCGCCACGACGAGCACCTGTCGATCAGCCGTGGGAACGACCGCGACGGGGGCCGCCGGTGGCGACCAGGTCGCAGCCTGATTCCCGTCCACGGCGTTCCATGTGCGCACCGAGCCATCCGCCGAGGCGGAGAATGGCTGACCGGAGGCGTTGAACCCGACCGCGAGGATGGCCCCGGTATGCCCGCGGCATTCCTTGGCTGCGGCGCTGTCGGCGACCGGCCAGACACGGACGACATGGTCGGCGCCCGCCGCCGCGACGCGGGCCCCGTCGGGCGTCACCGCGACGGCGACGATCGGCGTCTGGGTCTCCACTTCGACGCCCTGCTTGCCCGTGCGACCCGACCACTCCCAGAGTCGCACGATGCGGTCGTCGCCACCCGAAACGAGCCGGTCGACATCGCCGACAAATGCGAGCGACCGGACCGCCGCCGTATGCCCACGAAGCGTGATGGCAGGCCCCTTCTTTGCGACGTCGCGGACGACGATGACCACCTCGCCAGCGGCGGTGCCAGCAACCGCAAGCAGCTTGCGGCCGGCATGGAACGCCGTCGCGGTGACGTCCTCGACCACGGGCCCGGCGACGGCCGTCAGATCGCTCTCGTCGAGGCCGCCGCGCCAGGCGACGACGCCCCCCTTCTCATCCCCCGACACGACCACCGCGCCATCGGCCGACGCTGCGAGGGCCCGGATGGGCGAGCCACCTCCGCCCAGCCGTTTGCGAATCCCCTTCTCACCGTTGACCCACAGGCCGATCGAGCCGTCCGCATGGCCCGTGACCACGCCCGTGGTCCTGGTCTTCGTCTGCTCGAGCACACACAGGCTCGTCACCCGCCCACGATCCGCCTGCCACGCGGCGACGGGCTTGAGCCGACCCACGGGACCGGCCTCGAAGAGCGTCACGCCCCCCGCGGACTCGGCAAGCGCGACGAGTTCACCACCACGGCCACTCGCCATGCGGCGATCCGTGTCGGCCCGGTCAACGATCTTGCTCGGCAACGACGACGGCGCGTGGAAAACGCGCAGCACCCGGTCGGTGCCGCCGACGATGAGGAGATCGCCCCCGGCGCCGCGCGGCAGCGCCCCGGAACCGACGACCGCAAGGGCCGTGATCGGCTGCGGAGACTCGATCTCGCCCGAGAGGGTTCCGTCGGCGGTGCGCCACGCGCGGATCGCACCCGCCGCGTTCGCCGCGTAGACGTCTGCCGACGTTCCGGAGAAGCCGACGTTCGTGACGGGTTCGGCTCCCGCGTCGAGCTCCGGGCCGGCGGCGCCGTCCGCGGCCTGCCAGAGCCGCACCCCACCCGGTCCGCCAGTCGCGATCAGACGACCGTCTCCGCTCGTGACGAGTGTGGCGACGGGCGATCCGACCTCCATCTCAAAGGCCCGCACGTCCCGTGGTCGGCGCCAGATTTTGGCCTCGCGATAGGCACCGCTCGCGAGCATGTCGCCCTCACGATTGAAGGAGAGCGACTCGACGAGGTCTCGATGCGCCCCGGCGGTCAGTGACGGGTCGGCCAGTTCGGCGACGAGGCGTCCACTCGCCGGATGGTGGAGCAGCAGTCGGTTGCCTCGCGCGATCGCGACCAGCTGGCCATCCGGTGCGAGGGCCACCGCGAGGGCCGGCGCGAAGCCCGACGCGATCGGCCGCCATGACCGGCTCGCCGCGACCGCGGAGGCACCGCTCGCCTTCGCGCCCTGGTCGATCCACGCGGCGAGGATCCCGAGCTCCTCGGGCGACAGATTGGCGGCGTTGACGTCGTTGCCGTCCGGCGGCATGACCGGCTCGTCCCGATGCGCCGCAAGCGTGAACACGAGGCTCTGCTCCGCCGAGCCCCGCACGATCGCGGGCCCCGTATCACCCCCTTCGAGCATCGCGTCAACCGTCTCGAGGACGAGGGCGCCACGTCGCTCGGACTGGCTGTGGCAGGCGAGGCAGTTGCGCTGCAGGATCGGCAGCACGTCCTTCTCGAACAGGACAGGCTCGCTCCGCGTCACCGGGGCGATGGCGAGCGGTGCCGCCGCCGACGGCCCCATGGCAGCCACGATGACGGCGGCGATCGCCAGGATCATTCCATCACGAGTCGACATGGAAGACCTCGTCATGGTGATGTGGCGCCGGGGCGCCTCACTTCGGGGCGGGCGGCGATGCGGCGACGGTCGCCCGCACGCTGGCGGTGACCGTGAGCGCCTGGCCGTTGAAGTTCAGCGAAAACGTCAGCGGCAGTTCGTGCTCACCGGTCGTGGCGTTGGCGGCCAGTGGCACGGCGATCATGCCCGTCGTCTGATCCGCGGCGATGCGTCCGTTGCCCTGCGGGATTCCCGTCGTGCCTGGTGGCGTCCCGCTCTTGCCGGTGACCTCGCCCGTGAAGCCGTAGAGCCGCTCCACCGTGAACGGAATCGAAAGCGGCATGCCCTGGGTGCCTGCGACCGTTCCGGGAATCCCCCCGAGCTTCAGTGGATGCTCGGCGATGCGAAGCGTGAGCGTGTTCGACGGATGGACGACGTTCACCGGCTTGGGATTCGATTGCTGACGGGCCTGTTCGGCGACCTGGTCGAGCCGACGCTTCTCGGCCTGGGCGTCGGCGAGACGCTTCTGCGCCTGCTGGTCGGCCGCATCGGCCGCGGCCTTCGCGTCGCGGGCCGCGGACTTCGCAGCCTCGTCGGCGGCGCCGTTGGCGGCATTGAGCTTCGTCGCCGCCTCCTGGGCGGCCTGCTTCGCGGCCTGCGCCTTGCCCTGCGCGTCCGTGACCACGGCCGCGAACGCGTCCGCCCGCTCCTTCGCCCGTGTCGCGCTCGTGGGATTTCTGGCATACGTGAGCCCCTGCTGCGCCCCGGCCAGGCACAGGGAGTACGAGCCCGTCGGCACGTTGGCCGGAATCCTGATCTCGAACTCCCCTCCGTTGCCGCCGCCGATCGCGACCTGCTGCAGGTTCACGTTGGGCGGCAGTCCCACCGGAAACGCGGTGATGGCGGCGGCCGCACCGTCGCGCCGGGCGACGGTGTAGGGAACCTTCACGACGCCGCCTCGCGACGTCTCGACGACCGCCGCGCCGCCAAGCGAGAGCGTCACAGGGGCGGATTCGTCGGCGGACACCGTCACGGGCACGCCGTCCACGATCCTGCCGCGACCGCCGGTGGCCTGCTGATTCGGCTGCGCGAAGGGCAACGCGTCGAGCGCCGCACCGAAGCGGGCCCGGCGCACGAGTTCACCCGCGGGCCCGGCGGCACGCCCGACGAGGCCGAAGGTGCCCGAGACGGCCGCGGCCGCCGCGTCGGCCGTGAGGACGATCTCCGTCGCCGACACGGCCGGGCCGATCACGACCTCGGTGGCGGTCACACCGGCGGGGAGTCCCTCCGCGGTCACCGTGATCGCTCCGTCGAAGCCGTCGAGACGGGCGGCGACCACGCGGAGAGCCGCTCGGCCTCCCTTCCGCAGGAGGATCGCGCCAGAGGTATCGACGGGCACGGCGACGAGCCGGAAGTCAGGCTTCGGCGGACGCACCACGAGGCGGTAGACGAGGCGGGGATCGTCATGCTGCGACGAGTATCCGTCGCGGACGAGCAGTCGATACGAGCCATCGGCCGGCGCGGTGAAGCGATAGGCCGGGTCGAACGTGCGCTGGTCGAACTCGCGGCCGCCGAGCCGCGGCGAATCGTCGTCCACACTCGCCACGACCTTCACCTGCTCCTTGCCATCCTCCCCCTGCGTCACCTGTTCGATCAGGAGGGACGCATCGGTGGGCAGCCCGAGGCGGTGCGACCACAGCTCGATCCACAGGACATCCCCGGCCTTCGCCTCGAAGCGATACCAATCGACGTCGCGTCGCGGGTGGAACTGTCCGACGACCTCGGCCGGCAGCGCGAGGGCCTGCGCGGTCGCGGGCGTGTCGTTCCCGGCCGCATCGGTGACGACCGCTCCGTCGGCCGCAACGAGGAGCACCGCGTTCGAGGGGCCCGTGGGAGACGGCACCCGGTACTCGATCGCGTCGAGCGCGAACTGCGCAGGCTCGAGCCGCTCGACGGGCACGCTCTGGCCGCCGAGGTCGGCCGGCACCGAAAGCCTCACCGGCAGGCGATCGAGCCGACGGGCATCGACCGCAAAATCGCTCGGTGTGCCTCCCGGCAGGTTCCACCCATAGGCCACGCCATCCACCGCCGTTCCCGGGGCGACGGCCGGTGGAAACACGAAGGCCAGGCGCGGTGCGGCCGTCACGCGGATCTCGTACCCGTGGTCGGGGCCGTTGCCATGCACCGCGTCGGCGACGACGAGCACATGCTTGCCGTCCTCGGAAAGCTGCACCTCGAGGCAGGGATCCGCCGTGGCGCCGGGACGAGCCTCGTCCACGAGCCGGCCCTCCGGGTCGAGAAGCCTGATCACCGGATCGGCACGCGAGTCGATGCGGCGGGCGAGCACCTCGATCGAGAGCCGCTGCCCCCGGGCGCCGGTGAGACAAAAGCAGTCGATGTCTCCGCCACCCGTGAAGCGACCATCGACGACGCCGGGCACCGTCAGCTCGGTTGCCTGGGACGCCGTGTCGTTCGGCTCCGCCTCAACCGTGTGCGGCACGGGGTCGACCACGAACACGCGGCCGTTCGAGAGCCCGTAGCGTCCCCGACACCGCACGGTGTGATGCCCCGGCGGCACGTTCGGGGCGATGGTGACGACGAACGTGTCGGGGAGCGTGCGCGGCCCGTCGTCGAACGGGCCGGGATCCGCCTTCTTCGGCACGGCCGTGATGCCCGGATGCGAGAAGACGACCGCTTCCACGTCGTCGAGATCCGCCCCGTGGATCGTGACGTCGGTGGTCGAGCCGGGAGTCGCGCCCGACGGAAACACCGCGTCGAGCCGCGCACACGGCAGCTGGGCCCGGAGGGACGCGGGGGCCGTGGCGAAGGCAGCCACGAGGAGTCCACGCACGACAGTCGAGCCGGCCCTTCCGGAGCCGCCGGCCTTCGTCCGAGCCGCCATCGCCGTCCTCACCAGACGAACTGGAATTCCTTCGTGTTGAGGATCGCCCAGAGGACGTCCTCCCACGCCTGCTGCCGATTCGTCGCGGCCGCGACGTGCGCGACCACACGCTCCCGCTCCGCATCGGTCGGCCGTCGGCAGAGCGCCCGCAGGTAGACCGTATCGGCGAGGTCGGCGGCCTCGCGCGTGTCGTCCTTGGCCAGCCGCGCGGCCGTGCCGTCGCCTCCCTGAAGCCGCCCCTGCACGTCCTGCGAATTGAGCAGGTGCAGCGACTGCGCGAGGTTCGCCTCGGGGTTCCGCTCGCACTCGCACGCGCTCGACGACTGCGGCTTGCCGAAGACCGTGAGGAAGTAGTTGTTGAAGCCGCTGTCGGGGAGCTGCACCGCCGTCGTGCCCTTGGGGAGCCCTGGAAAGGCGCTCGGCGCACCGAGTGTCTGGTTGATCGCGTCGTGGAGCACTTCGGCGGGAAGCCGCCGCGGCTGGAAGCTCGAGAAGTTCTGCCGATCGCGCCGGTTGCCCTCGACCGGTTCGCTCGAGAGCTGGTAGGTCGCCGACGTGCAGATCGTCCGCACGAGGCCCTTCATGTCGAAGCCAGAAGCGACGAAGTGCTTCGCCAGGCCGTCGAGCAGCTCGGGATTCACCGGCGGGTTGGTCACACGCAGATCATCCTCGGGATCGACGATGCCGCGGCCGAGGAAGTGCTTCCAGGTCCGATTGACGAGGGCGCGTGCGAAGAACGGGTTCTCCGGCTCCACCATCCAGTCGACGAGCCGCTGGCGGGCGTCGTCCCACGCCGGCACGTCGAGCGGCTCGCCCCCGAGCGGCGTGGGCGGCACGGGTTTGCCGGAGCGGGGATTCGTCGCGCTCGGCTCGACCACCTTGAGGAACACCATGTCGGGCTGGTTGGGCTGCATGTTGCCCAGGCTGTTCTTGAGCCCCACCTGCGTGAAGAACGCCTCGAAACCGTAGTAGTCCTGCTGGCTCCACCGCTCGAAGGGATGGTGGTGGCACTTGGCACACGCCAGCCGCATCCCGAGGAAGAGCTGCGCGGTATCCTCCATCTGGAGCGACGCGGTGCGCACCTCCCGAAACCACGCGCTCGGCGGATGCGACTCGACGTCGCCGGTGGCCGTGAGCACGCCGCGGACGAACTCGTCGTACGGCATGTTGCGATCGAACGCGTCGCGAATCCATGCGTGGAAGCGATACGTGTAGCGGGTGTCGGTGCCAGCCCGCCGCTTGTTGCGAAGCACGGAGGACCACTTGGAGGCGAAGTACTCGGCATAGCCGGGACTGGCCAGGAGACGGTCCACCAGCCGTGTGCGCTTGTCCGCCGAGCCGTCGGCGAGGAAGGCCTCGGTCTCCTCGACGGAGGGCATTCGTCCGGTGATGTCGATCGTCGCCCGGCGGATGAACGTGCCGTCGTCGCACGATGGCGACGGCGGAATCCCGAGCCGCCGCAGTCGATTCATCACGGCGCGATCGACGAAACTCCGCTCGTCGAGCCCCTCGCCGACCGGGAGGCCCTGGGGAATCACCGCGCGAAAGACGGCCACCTGCCCCTGGAAGCGCACCATGACGGCTGCCTCACCGGGGGTCCGCGCCAGGCTCACCCGTCCCGATGGATCGACGGATGCGAGCTCGGTCTGGTTCGATTCGAATGACGAAAGCCCCGTCACGTCACGGCGGCTGCCGTCGGAGTAGTGGCCGATGACCGCGAGCTGCTGGCGACCGCCGAACTGCATCTCGCGCACCTCGGGCACCACCGTGATGCGCTCGAGCACGGGATCCTCGGCGCTGCCTCGCGGCATCCCCTGGGCGATCCACCGGGCGAGCAGGTCGTACTCGTAGGAGCCGACGGCGAGCCGCTTGCCGCCACCATGGGGCACCTCGTTGGTCGGCTTGCGGAGCAGGAGGCTGAACGGTGGATCGGCCGGGAAGACCCGTCGTCCGCGCGACTCGTGGACGAGAAAGTCGTAGTCCTCGTCGGGATAGAAGCCGAGGAGCGAGAGCCGAAACCCGTTCTGCCCGTCCGCCTTGCCGTGGCAGCCGCCGGCGTTGCAGCCGAGCCGCGTGAAGATCGGCACGATCTCGTCGGTGAAGTTCACCGTGAGATCATCCGCAACCCGCGACAACCGCACCGGAGCGGTCGCAGAAAGTCCGGCGGCGGCCCGCGCCGTGACGATCGCTTCGCCGTCGGCCGACGGCACGAGCCGGCCATGCTCGTCGATCGTCGCCCGGTCGGCCGGCTCGACGGAGAACGTGACGTCCGCGGTGAGGTCATGCCGCTGGCCACTCGAGTAGGAGCCCGTGACGATCAGCTGGCGGCGCGCGGCGCGGCCGACGATCTCCTGCACGCCCGGCTCGATCACGAGTTCGACGAGATCGCCCTTCGGCCCGAGTCCGGGCGGCTCCACGGCCCCTGCGAGTGACGCCGCAAGCGACACCGCGGCCACGGCAAGCGGCCCCCTGCGGGCTCGCCCGCGCATCCACCCGGATCGCATGTCGAGTCGAAGCATCGCGAGTCCTCCTTCGGCCTGCCGCCGCCGCCGTCCCGCCGTTCGTCCCCGGAAGGAGTCCGACCGGGTGGCTCCGTCTGCGGATCGCTGCCGTCCTCCGTCTCCTCACCGCACCCCGTCGGGCAGTCCCACGATCGAGGCGGTCGCGTCCCCGTTGGCCACCACCACGCGGTCCCCGTCCGGGGCGAACGATGCGGAATTGCCGATGCGTCCCACGCTCGTCTCGAACCGGGCGACACCGTCGGCCGGGTTCCAGATTCGCAGGCTTCCAGCATACCCGTACGAAAGGAGTGACGTCCCGGTCGGGCTGAACGCCACCCCGTGGATGAAATCCCCGTGCCCTTCGAGCGTCCGTTCGACCGCCCCGGTCGCCAGATCGAAGAGCCGGACGAGTCGGTCGGCGCCCCCGGCGGCCACCCTCCGACCATCCGGCTGGACGGCGACCGCGTACTGCGTGGCCTCGGTGGTCGCGACCTGCTTGAGCTGCCGGCCGCCGCCCACATCCCACAGCCTGATCGTGCGATCTGCCCCGGCCGAGACGACGAACGCATCGTCGGGCGTGAACGCCAGGGCATGGACGGCGGCGGTGTGCCCCGTCATCTGCGCCCGCTGCTGCCCCGTCCGTCCGTCCCAGACGCGGACCGACAGATCGGAGCCCCCCGACACGATCGTCTCGCCGTCACGACTGACCGCGACCGTGAGGACGGGCCCGCCGTGATCGAGCTTGAAGAGGGCCGCCGGTGAAGCCGCCGTCCACCGGGCGAGCATCCCGTCGGCATGACAGGCCCACACGTCGCGGCCATCACGATCGAACGCGAGGCGGATCACATCGGCACCCACGGTGAGCGCGTCGTGCTCGACGAGTTCCTGCCCAGGCTGGGGCTGCGTGGGAGGCACCGGTGGACCGAAGACGACGACCCGCGCGCCGCCGTTCGTCGCGCCCTCGACCGACGCGGCGAGCCGCTGGCCGTCGCCGCGCCACACGAGCGCCGTAACCGCCCCACCCACCTCGAGCCGCTGCGCCTCCTGCCATGACCCCGGCGTCACGATCACCACGGCCCCGCTCGCATCGCCGATCGCGAGCCGCTGGCCGTCGGGCCGTAGCGCGAGGACGGGCGTTCCGGCGCGTCCCTCGGACACCGTGCGGATGGTCTTGCCGGCTACGACATCGACGAGCCACACCGTCCCGTCACCGTCCGCCACGAGCGCCTGCGCGCCGCCTGCGAGCGGCACCGGGTCACGAAGCGGCGTTCCTGCCACCTGCACGCTCGCCAGCGCGTTGCCGCGCTGCACGGTCAGGCGCCCGTCGTGTCCGGCAGAGAGGAATGACTGCCCATCGGTGGAGAAACGGACGACCGCCGCACCTCCGGCGTGTGCGATGGAGGCCTCCAGCGGTGCACCCGACACGCCGTCCCACACCTCGACGAATCCCTCCGCGTCGGCCGTGGCGATGCGCCGGCCCTCGGCGCCAAACGCCACGCGTCGCGCAGGACCACGCGTGGCCAGCGCACGTACGAGCGACGCATCGGCCACCTTGAGGAGTTTCACGCCGTCATCGCAGGCGGCCGCGAGGAGTGCCCCGCCCGGCGCCAGGGCGAGTTCCCGGACCGGCTCGTCAGACGCGGAAAGCACCCGTTCCTGCCCACCGGCGGCAAGAGGAAGTTCACGCACCCGCCCGCTTGCGCACCCGGCGAACACGCGACTGCCATCGGCCGCGCAGACGAGAGAGTGGACGGCCGATTCGTCGGCCTTCCAGAGGTTCACCAGCCGCCTTTCGCGCACCTCGCCGCGGGGCTCCGCTCCGAAACTGACCCACTGCCGGCCCGATGTTCCCGTCACCACTGCGAGGCGTGCGGGGGTCGCGGTTGGACACACCTCGCGGATGGCCCCCGAGTCGATCTCGATGCCGCGCAAGCCGCCTGTCGCGCTCGCCGCGACGGCCTCCATGCCACCCGGCGCGATCGCGAGCGACTGCGCTGCCGGCCCGATCGCGAAGGGCCCCAGCACCGCCCCCTCCTTCGATCGCCACGTCCTGATCGCTCCCTCGCTATCGACCGCGGCCACACACTGGCCGTCACTCGAACACGCCGCGCACGCAAGCGACACCCCGGCGAAGAGTGGCGGCAGCGGCGAGCCGTCCCGCGCCCAGCACGCGAGCCCTCGTTCTCCTGGCACGAGCGCCGCAACACCGCCATCTGCCGGCAGCACGAGGAGCGCCGCAGCCGGCGTGTCGCCGAGCGGCACGATGCGATCGAGCGCCTGAGTCCACTGGCGGATGATGCCGTCCTGTCCGCCGGTGAGGATCGTGCCGCCCGCTGCGGGCGCGACGGCCAGATGCGTCCCGGTCGGCAGGAATCGCTCTGCCTCGCGTGCCGTCGCGACGTCGTAGGTGACGACGCCGTCGTCGGCGACCGCGGCAAGCCTCAGCCCGCGTTCACCACCCAGCCACGTCACGCCCCGGACCGGCGTGCCGTGCGCGATCTGCGCACGGGGTGCGGCCGGCGCCGCATCGATGGTCGAGGCGTCCCAGATGGCGATGCCCCCGTCCGCGCCCGCCGCCGCGACCAGCCGACCATCCGCCGAAAACACGATGTCGTTCGTCTTCGCCTCCGGCACCCCGACGAAGCGCGCGGAGGCCGGCTCGATCGCCCCTCCAGCGACGCGCCACGCGACGAGGCGCCGACCGGCACCGCCGGCGAGGAGCACGTCACCGGCCGGCGAGGCAGCGAGCACACGGGTGTCAGCATCGGGCGGCATGAAGGCCTGCGTGACCGGGATCGAAACCGGCGCGCGGGCGCCATCCGGCCGCACGGCGACGAGGCCCCCGCCCTCGCCCCGCCACAGGCAGCCGAGTGTCGTCGGGCTCGGCACGACGTCGACCAGAAGCCCGTCGCCCGCGAGCACGCGCACGGCATCCACGCAGGTCGCCGCGAGGAGTCGACCATCGGGCGACCAGCGCAGGCCCGTCACGTCGGCTGGCAGCGACACCACGGTCGGCGGCTTGCCAGCCTCGGCGGGATTCCAGATCGATACCGTGCGGGCAGCCGAGGCCGCCGCGATCCGGCCGTCCGCCGCGACATCGAGCGACTTGGCCGCACCGCCGATCGCCACAGCGGCGCGCCTCTGGCCTGACGCGAGGTCCCACGTGATGACGCTGCCGTCGTCGCCGGCCGAGTGGAGCATGCCGCCATGGATCGCGAGATGACGGACCGGCCCGCCATGGCCGGCACACGTGCGCAGCTCCTTGCCTTCGGCCACGCTCCACTGACGGACGACCGCGTCACCGGTCGTGCACCACACGGTCATGCCGTCATCCGCCGGCACCACCGCCACGACCGCGCCCGGAAGATCATCGATCACGACGGGCTCGCCACCCTCGGCCGGCCAGATGGAGACCGTGTTCCCGGAAGCGGTGGCGACCCGCTGGCCGTTCGCGGACATGGCAACCGCGCCGATCGGTGCCGTGGGACCGACGAGCGTCGCACGATCGTTGCCATCCGGGCGGTCGCGAACGAAGACCGCATGCTTGCCGCCGAACGTTCCCGCAATCGCGCAGCGGGGCGATCCACGGGCCGCGACGAGCCCCTGCACCGGCCCGGGTTCCGCGGCAACCGCGGCCTCGGCAGGAAGCGCGAGGTTCCAGAGCCGCACGCTGCCATCGCCGCTGACCGTGGCGATCCGCGTCGACCCGAGAAACGTCACGTCGTGCAGCGGTCCGGGCAGGGTGCGATCGAGGAGCGGCTGCCCGTCGGCTGCGTTCCACGCCCGCAGCGTTCCCGCGACGGTGACCGCCGCGACCCGCGCGCCATCGGCGGCGATGGCGACGGCCGACACCGGGCCGGCCGGCTGACCACCCAGCGTGCGCACGGCCTGCCCCGTGGTCGCATCCCAGAGTCGCACGGTCTGATCCTCGCCGCCACTGACGGCGAGCTTCCCATCGGCCGTCGCCGCCACGGCCCGCACGGGCTGCGCATGCCCCGCCAGCTGCCGCGGCGCGACGAGCGGGAGGTTCCAGCGCTTGAGCGTGCTGTCGGCTCCGGCCGACCAGAGCGCCGTCCCCTCGCGCTCATGGGCGAGTGCCGTAATCCTGCCGCGGTGCGCGCGAATGGCTCCGGCGGCAGCCCCATCGGCAGTCGCGAAGATCGCGACGTCGCCAGCCTCGTCACCCGTCGCGATCTGCTTGTCGTCGGCCGTCACGGAGAGGGCCTGCACGGCTGTCGCGTGCGTGCCGATCGTGCGCACGGCCTGACCCGTCGGGGACCACATCCGCACCGACGTGTCGTCGGCGGCCGTCGCGAACCACTGCCCAGAGTGGGCCGTCACGAGGGAGCGCACAGCTCCCGTATGACCCTCGACGGGCGCCGCTGGCGTGGGGAGGAGCCAACGCCGCACCGTGCCATCCTCGCCGGACGTGATCACGCCCTTGCCGTCCGGCACGAACGCGACGCCGAGCACCGCGCCTGCATGTCCCATGACCGTTCCGCGATCCGCACCGTCGCCAACCTGCTGGAACCGCGTGGACCCGTCCACGCTGCCGAGGGCCACGAGCGAGCCGTCGGGCGACGTGGCGACCGAGTCGATCAGGGCGACGTTGTCGGCGGCCCGAGGCAGTTCCCTGACGAGTTCGAGTGACTGCACGTTGATCACTCGCACGGCGTCATCGGAGACGACGACCGCGAGCGGCTGGTTCGCCACCGTCGCCAGTTCGCGGATGGGAGACACCGGCGCCGACGACCGGGGCTGCTGCGGAGGCACTGACCAGGTACGCAGGGTCCCGTCGACACCCGCCGAGAGCACGCGTTGCCCACCCGGGACGATCGCGACGCCCCGCACGCCACCCGCGTGAACGCCGACCGTGCCCAGCGCGTCGTCCAGGAGCGCGCTCCAAAGGACGAGCCGCCCGTCGTCGTCGGCCGTCACGAACGTGGCCGTATCCGACGCCGACGCGATCGCCGCGATCGTGGCCGAGTCGGTGGGTCGCTCCGACGGCTTGGTGGCCCCGCCCGCGTCCGCCCCCTTCGCGCTGACCGTGTCGAGCCGCCACAGCCGCAGGCCCGGGTCGGATCCGGCCGTCACCGCGGTACGGCCGTCCGAGACGAAGGCAGCGCTCGCGAGCGACCCGGCGTGCGCGGCAACCACCGCGCGCGGAGCGCCCAGTGGCAGGCCCCAGACGCGCGCCGCGTTGTCCTGTCCGCCGGTGACGAACGTGCGCCCGTCGCCGCTCACCGCCAGGCAGTACACCGGACCGGCGTGGCCGCCGAAGCGGCGCAGTTCGGTGCCGCTCGTGGCGTCCCACAGACGCGCGGTCTCGTCACCGCTGGCGGTGACGACACGCGTGCCGTCCGGTGTGAAGGCCGCCATGAACACGCCCGCGGCATGTCCGCGCAGCACGACCGTGCCCGGTGGTGGCTCGGCGGCCATGGCCATCGCCGGGATGCCGAGCAACGCGCTGGCGAACGCCCTCTGCAACCACGCCGGCTGGGGAATCCGCTCGTGCATGGCCGAGAAGTATAGCCCTCGGGGGATGAGACTCAGTCGGCCCGCCGACCGCCGCCGGGCCTGCCTCACACGGCATCCATCTGCACGCCGCCGTCGGATCGCTTGGTGAAGCGATGCACCACCGCGCCGTCGACCGTGTGGTGCGAGATTCGGAGTTCGTCGCCCACGAGATGCACGTGCGTGAATCCGTGGACATCACGGGCGAACGGCACGGGGCGGTCCCGCCGCGACAGGGCGCGGGTTCGAGCGCCGCCGACGTCGGTGCGATACCACTTCGCCGGCATGTGCCACCGCGTGCCAGGTCGCTTCGCGTAGCCGAGCTGGGCCAGCTCGCCACCGGGATTGTCGCTGTAGTCGTGGTTCCCGAGCACGGCGGAGCACGGACACGAAAAATCCCCCTCGGGGTACACGTCCTCGAAGACGGCGCGGTCGACGGGCGCTTCGGCGCCGACGCTCCTGAGGTTGAGCGCCAGAACCGCGCTCGAGCAGAACGTCACCTGCAACGCCCGTCGTCGACTGACACGCTCGCATGGATGCGGGTTCGTCATTCGCTCGCCTCCTTCCGTTTCGGTTCGCACCCCTGTTTCACTTCACGACCGCCGGGATCGGCTCCTCGGAGATCGTCGCCTCCCGGTCGCGGAGGTGCTTGTCGATGAACTGCTTCGTCCGCTCGACGATTTCCGGGTTCTTGAAACCGCCGTGACCGCCGCCGGGGATCGTGAGCACGAGGCACTCGACGCCCGCCTTCGCGCACGCCTCGTCGAGCTTCGTGGACTGGCTGTAGGGCACGAGCGCGTCGGCCGTGCCATGGATGCAGATCACCGGCGCGTCGTCCGGCGTGACGTGCGTGAGCGGCGAGGCGACGCGGGCGACGGCGGGCACGTCCTCCGGACGGCCACCGAGGAGTTTGGAGACGAGGTCCCTGGCCGCATCGTTGGCCTCGCGGATCTCCACGAAGTCCGTCGGCCCGAACTGGTTGACGACGCAGACGACGCGGCTGTCCACGTCGTCGTGCTCGCCAAGCGAACCCTCGAGATCCGGGACGTCGCCGGTCGTGCCGAGGAGGCAGACGAGATGCCCGCCGGCCGACGACCCCGCCGCCCCGATCCGCTCGGGATCGATCCCGTAGGTCGCCGCATGGGCCCGCAGCCAGCGGATCGCCGCCTTGCAGTCGTGGATCTGGGCCGGCCAGATCGCCTCGTCGGTGAGGCGGTAGGCCACCGAGGCGAGCGCATACTCCCCCGTCTGCACGAGGGGCAGCAGCACCGCGCCGGCGTCCTTGCTGCCCCCGCGCCACCCGCCGCCGTGGATGAAGACGACGAGCGGCAGCGGGCCGTCGTCCGCTCGCTTCACCGGCAGGTAGAGATCGAGGCGTTGGCGGGGGTTGGTGGTGGCGGCGTAGGAAAGATCGAACTCCGCCCGCACGTTGTCGGGCAGCCTCGCCGCCCGTTCGGCGGCGGTTCCCACCGCCGCCGCCCACAGGAGCGCCGCCATGGCCGTCGCCGCCCGAAACGTGTGGCCGCGCCGTGACCGACCGGCCCGGTCCCGACGGTTCGTCATCTGGATCAAACCGATCATGAGGCGGTCCCCCCGAGGCCCGGATGCGTTCTGCAGCCACGAGCGTCGAGTATAGGCCCCTCCGCTATGCTGCTCCGCGGCCGGGGCCGTGGACCGCCCACCGGCCGACCATCGCCGGGAACGGATCGCGTGAACCGTGCATGCATCGCCGTGGTGCTCGCCTCCTGCGTCGTGGGCCCTGCCCGGGGCGACGACCTCGTCGAACGCGTGGGCACCTCGCCCGACGGACGCAGCGTCACGCCCGTCAACCAGGTGGTCACACCGGCGGGCCGACAGGTGCCGCTGCCCGGTCTCAGGCCGCAGGCCATTGCGTTTTCGCCCGACGGCAGGCTCCTCGTCACGGCGGGCAAGACGAACGAGATCGTCGTCGTCGACCCCGCGACAGGAGACGTCCTCGCGCGCGTGAAGCCACCCGCCGATGCCGTCACCGCGCCGCCGGCCGACGCCGAATCGGCCCGGAACCTCGCGCCCGACACGAAGGCCATCGAGAGCTTCACGGGGCTCGTCTTCTCCCCCGACGGCACGCGGCTCTTCATGAGTAACGTCCACGGCTCCATCAAGGTGTTCGCCGTCCGCGACGGCAGCCTGCACGCGTCGCACAGCATCCGCCTGCCGGAGGCCGGCGCTCCCGGACGCAAGGCGGAGATCCCCGCGGGCCTCGCCCTGACGCCCGATGGCCGCCTGCTCTACGTCTGCGGGAACCTGTCCAATCAACTGCTCGAGATCGACACCGCCACCGGAGAGGTGAGACGCACGTTCGACGTCGGCGTGGCGCCCTACGACGTCGTGCTGGTCGGAGACAGGGCGTTCGTCAGCAACTGGGGAGGCCGCCGGCCCGGCCCCGGCGACGTGACCGGTCCGGCCGGCAAGGGCACCACGGTACGTGTCGACCCGCGCACGCACGTCGCGAGCGAAGGCTCGGTGAGCATCGTGAACCTGCGGGACGCGACCGTGCGCGAGACGGTCACCGGCCGCCATGCCTCCGCCCTCGCCGTCTCTCCCGACCACCGTCACGTCGTCTGCGCGAACGCCGCCTCCGACACGCTCTCGATCCTCGACGCCTCCACCGGCGACCTCGTCGACACGGTGTGGACGAAGCGCACGCCGGCGGACCTCTTCGGCGCCTCGCCCGACGCGCTGGCCTTCGACCCGGATGGGTCCCGGCTCTACGTCTGCAACGCCTCGCAGAACGCCGTCGCCGTCATCGCATGGGAACCCGATGAGAAGGGTGACACCCGCCTTCTCGGCCTCATTCCCGTCGGCTGGTACCCCGGCGCCATCGCGTTCGACGCGTCCCGCCGGCAGCTCGCCGTCGCCAACATCAAGGGGCTGCCGACGGTGCCCAAGCGCCACGGCAAGGGGGAGGGCTTCAACTCGCACCACTACCACGGCTCGCTGTCGCTCGTGCCGCTGCCCGACGAGCCGTCGCTCGCGGCGCTCTCCGAGATCGCCGCCCGCAACATGCGGGCCGCGGCGGTCGTCGACGCCTTCCTGCCGCCGCGGGACGGCGTCGCGGCGCGGGCGATCCCGGAACGCATCGGCGAGCCGAGCCTGATCGAGCACGTCGTCTACGTGATCAAGGAGAATCGCACCTACGACCAGGTCCTCGGCGACCTGCCCCAAGGCAACGGCGACGCCGACCTCTGCATCTTCGGCGCCGACATCACGCCCAACCAGCACGCCCTCGCCTCGGAGTTCGTGCTCCTCGACAACGCCTACTGCTGCGGCATCCTCTCCGCCGACGGCCACAACTGGAGCACCTCGGCCGTCGCCACCGACTACCTCGAGAAGAGTTTCGCCGGCTTCCCGCGGAGCTATCCCGACGGCATGGGCCCGGGTGAGATCGACGCCCTGGCCTACTCGCCGGCCGGATTCATCTGGGACAGCGCGGCGGCCCGCGGCAGGACGATCCGCAACTACGGCGAGTTCATGATGCCGAAGGTCCGCTGGAAGGACGCCACCCGCGCCGGCACACCCGACTACCTGGCCTGTTATCGGGCGTGGCAGGCGGGCCCGGACCGGGGCGACGTGGAATTCGCCTGCGAGCCGGCGATCGAATCGGTGCGCGGCTTCTCGGCGCGGGACACCGTCGGCTGGGACATGCGCGTGCCCGACCAGTTTCGGGCCGACGTCGTGATCCGCGAACTGGCGGACTACGAGAAGCAGGGCCACTACCCGAACCTCGTGATCATCTGCCTGCCCAACGACCACACCAGCGGCACCGCCCGTGGCAGCCCCACGCCCGCGTCGTGCATGGCCGACAACGACCTGGCCTTCGGGAGGATCGTCGAGGCCCTCTCGAAGAGCCGCTTCTGGCCGAAGATGGCGATCTTCGCGATCGAGGACGACCCCCAGGCCGGCTGGGACCACGTGAGCGGCTACCGCACCACGTGCTACGTCGCCAGCCCGTACGCGAAGCGGGGAGCGACCGTGAGCACGCAGTACAACACGACGAGCATCCTGCGCACGATCGGCCAGATCCTCGGCCTGCCGCCGATGAACCAGTTCGACGCCTCCGCCACGCCCATGGCCGACTGCTTCACCGACGAGGCCGACCTGCGGCCGTTCACGGCCCGACCGGCGACCGTGCCGCTCGACCAGATGAATCCGGCGCCGCAGGCGATCCTCGACCCCGTGCTGCGGGCGGCGGCGATCGCGAGCGCCGCGATGAACTTCGAGGAAATTGACCGCGCCCCGGAGGACGCGCTCAACCGCGTGCTGTGGGGTGCGATGAAGGGCTCGCAGACGCCCTACCCCGCGTGGGCCGTCACGACCGGTGATGACGACGACGATTGAAGAGGCATCGACGATGAACGCGGCCACGCCACCGACCGGCCTGTCCCGACGCGCCTTCACGGGGCTCTGCATCGGCACGACCATCGGTCGCGGGTTCTTCCCCGGCCACGGCGCGGCCGTCGCGGCCGACCCG
>CAIWZS010000188.1 GCA_903917235.1 uncultured Planctomycetaceae bacterium
GCCGACGACGACCTCGCCGACTGCGCCCACGCACTGCACCACGCCCCCCACCACCATCGACCAGTTCCTCGACCAGTCGCCAGCGAAGCCGCCCGAGCCGGTCGCATGCCGCTCGGCCGCGATCCTCCGGTCGTAGTCGTCGAGGGCGAGCGCCGTCCGCAGGTTGCCGCTGATCCGCGCCTGCTCGACTTTGTACTCCACGAATGGCGTACGGATCCGCTCCGCCGCGGCCACCTGCCCCCGGCCGAGCAGCGCGTCGTACGACGCCTGGGCATCGGCCACCGTCGTCGCCCACGCGACCTCCGCCACACCCACCGCCGCCTGCAGTGCGACCCGCGCAAGGCCGAGATCGTGCGTCGCCGCCGTCGCCGCGGCGCCGGTGCGGTCGAGCTGTAAGTTCGGGGTCGCCTGAACGCCATGCTCCCAAATAGCTCAGGGCGAATGCTGAGTCGATATACCGCATAGCACTGGTGCATCACAACGCCCACCACTACATATGTCATATGCCTGGGGGTTGGTGTAGCTGGAATGAACAGCGAAACACTCACTGTCGCTACTCGATCAGAATCGCGTCGTCGAGTGGCACCCACTCCTCACAATCGTATGACATGACGCCGCAGCAAAGATCTCGGGCTCGCGAAGACATCTCCTGGAAAGGGAGAATACAGGCCCTGGAGATCAACTCCGGACATCCCAGCAGCAGGGCTGCGGTTCGGGACTGATCTCGGCCGCGTGTCGTATCTGTTGAGCGTAAAACGAAGGGATGGCCGCTCAGCGGCCATTTGAGCTCTACCAGCCAACCGAGTCCCGTATGCCCTTCGCTGGCGTGCACATAGATGATGGCGAGTCGAATCTTTGCCTGGTGCTTGACGTCGTGAACCACGCATTCAATGGACGGCTCCGCTTCAGATCGCTGGGTGATCCGGTCGAGCAGTGACAGGACGTCATCCCATGATGGGTTCTCAATTGATATATCTGGCGCCTGTGACACGGAAACCAACAGGTTATTCATTTAACTATATTCCACCCTTGAGTGGTGAAGAATCCGACGCCTTGCTCAAAAGCAACCCATAGCTTTTGGCCATCACGAAGTAATTCCGGAATGCCTTCTCGGCAGAACTTGCACGGCCCGCTCGAGTAGTTAATGACGAGCGACCCCTCATTAAGGCCTCGGCTGATCATTTCCGCTACGGCGTGGCCCTCAACGTGCCGCATCGCGACCAAGGCTTCCTTGGAGTACTTTGCGAGATCCCCGAAAACTTTCGAGCGGGGCCCTCCGCTCACGAGCCAGATCGATTGGTCGAAGATTCCTGTGGTCGGCCCTCCAGGAAGGCGATCTGGCAAAATGCCGGGACACGCATTATGCACCAGCACCCCATCCGCGGTGACGCGGAAGACGTGCTCGCCGTGGACCTCGATGTTGTGAACGTCGACGCGGGATTCTAGCCGTTCGACGTTCGCCACGGCCACGGGGCCCGCGAGCGTGTCGACCTGCTCGCCGGGCTGGAGTTCAGCCGCCGGCACCCACTCCTCCCGGTCCACTGACCACACCGGATGGACGTCGGTGGCCCGGATCTCCGCCCCGTTGGCGAGCCTGACGGTGACGACGTTGATCGCCTCGCGCGTCACGAAGCGGCCCGTGACCACGCGCCCCTCGCCCTCCGC
>CAIWZS010000189.1 GCA_903917235.1 uncultured Planctomycetaceae bacterium
CGCCGACACGATCAAGAGCGCGAAGAAGATGCTCGAGCGCAAGGACGCCGAGGTCTGGGACATCCTGGAGGAGGTGATCCGCAATCACCCCGTGCTGCTCAATCGAGCCCCGACGCTCCATCGCATGGGCATCCAGGCCTTCGAGCCGGTGCTCGTCGAGGGCAACGCCATCAAGCTCCACCCCCTCGTCTGCAAGGGCTTCAACGCCGACTTCGACGGCGACCAGATGGCCGTGCACCTCCCCCTCTCCATCGAGGCGCAGGTCGAGGCCCACACGCTGATGCTCTCGACGAACAACATCTTCAGCCCCGCCAACGGCGCGCCGATCATCTCGCCGTCGCAGGATGTCGTGATGGGATGCTACTACCTCACGATGTCGATGCCCGGACGGCCGGGCGAAGGGATGGTTTTCAAGAACTTCGCCGAAGTCGAGATCGCCCATGCGCTCGGCAAGGTGGAGACGCACGCGCAGATCCGGGTGAAGCTGTCCCCGCAGCGACGGCTCAAGACGGACGTCGAGGCGCTGGCGAAGCCCGGCGCCGTCATCGAGACGACGGTCGGCCGTGTGCTGTTCAACTCGATCCTGCCCGACGGGATGCTCTTCTACAACATTCCGATGCGGTCGAGCGAGCTCGCGCGCGTGATCTCCGACTGCTACCAGACGCTCGGCCGGCGGCGGACGATCGACCTCCTCGACGACATGAATCGTGTCGGTTTCAGCTGGAGCACCCGCAGCGGTCTCTCTTTCGCGACGGACGACCTCATCACGCCGGTGAGCAAGTCGCGCATCATCGGTGACGCCGAGAAGGAGGTGCTGAAGATCCTGAAGCGGTACCAGAAGGGCGTCATCACCGACGGCGAGCGCTACAACTCGGTGCTCGACGCATGGACGCACGCCCGCGAGCAGATCACCAAGGAGATGATGGCCGAACTGGAGCAGGACACCGACGCGCGGGAGGGCCGGCGTGCCGGGTACGTCAACCCGATCCACCTCATGGCCCATTCCGGCGCCCGCGGTGGTGTCGAGCAGATCCGCCAGCTGGCCGGCATGCGCGGTCTGATGGCGAAGCCGTCCGGAAAGATCATCGAGACGCCCATCAAGGCCAACTTCCGTGAGGGCCTGACGGTGCTCGAGTACTTCAGCTCCACGCACGGCGCCCGCAAGGGACTCGCCGACACGGCGCTCAAGACGGCCGACTCGGGGTATCTCACCCGCAAGCTCGCGGACGTCGCCCAGAACGTCGTCGTCACGATGCACGACTGCGGCACGACGCAGGGCATCATGAAGACGGTCATCTACCGTGGTGAGAAGGTCGAGGTGAGCCTTGCCGACAGCATCCGTGGACGGGTCAGCCGGGCGAACATCACCAATCCCATCACCGACGAGGTGATCGTCCACGAGGACGAACTGATCACGCCCAAGGTGGCCCGTCAGATCGAGGAGCTCGGCCTCGAAAAGATCCAGGTGCGCAGCGCGCTCACCTGCGAGGCGCCGCTGGGGGTCTGCCGGCTCTGCTACGGCATGGATCTCTCGACCGGCTCGATGGTCGAGGAGGGCATGGCGGTGGGCATCATCGCGGCCCAGAGCATCGGGGAGCCCGGCACCCAGCTGACGATGCGGACCTTCCACATCGGCGGCGTGGGCCAGCGGGCGATCGAGGAGAGCGAGAGCAAGGCGAAGCGCGCGGGCACGGTGAAGTTCACGCGGCTGCGCACGGTGCAGAACGAGCAGGGGGAGCAGGTGGTGCTCGCCCGGAACGGCGAGATCGCGATCGTCGACGCCAAGGGCCGCGAGCTCGACAAATTCGAGGTGCCCGCAGGTGCCATCCTCAAGGTTTCCGAGAACGACGAGGTCAAGCCGGGCACGCTGCTCGTGCAGTGGGATCCGCACTCGATCCCGATCCTTTCGGAGGTGTCGGGCAAGGTGCGGTACGAGGACGTCGTCGAGGGCGAGACGCTGAGGCTCGAGAAGGACCCCAGCGGACACATGCGCCGCATGGTCATGGAGCACAAGGGCGTCTACCACCCACAGGTCGTCCTCGAGGACGACACCGGCAAAATCCTCGACTTCTACTACCTCCCGGAGAAGGCCTACATCGAGGTGGCCCCGGGCGAGGTGGTCGCCGCGGGTCACGTGCTGGCGAAGACTCCTCGCGAGGCGTCCGGCACCCAGGACATCACGGGAGGCCTGCCGCGAGTCACCGAGATCTTCGAGGCCCGCAAGCCGAAGGATCCGGCGATCATGGCCGAGATCGACGGGAAGGTCGAACTGCTCGGCGAGAAGCGCCGCGGGAAGCGGACGATCGTCGTGCGCAACGAGAGCGGCATCGAGAAGGAGCACCTGGTCACGCACGGCAAGCACCTGCGGGTGCATGCGGGCGACTACGTGAAGGCCGGCGAGGCTCTCGTCGACGGACCACTCGTGCCGCACGACATCCTCCGCATCTCGGGTGAGGAGGCCGTGCAGCAGTACCTGGTCCGCGAGATTCAGAACGTCTACCGCAGCCAGCGGGTCGAGATCGACGACAAGCACATCGAGATCATCGTGTCGCAGATGTTGCGCAAGGTGAAGATCGAGACGGTGGGCGACACGAGCCTCCTGCCCGGAAGCGTGCTCGACAAGTACGAGTTCCGTCAGGCGAACGAGCGGCTCAAGGACTGCCTCCGGATCACCGAGACAGGGGACAGCGAGTTCGCCGTCGGCACGATCGTGCCGAAGGATGCCCTCGCGCAGGCCAATGCCCAGATCGAGGCGCTCGGCGGTGCGGCTGCGAAGGGAGCGAAGCCCAAGGCCGCGACGGCGAGCACACAGCTGCTCGGCATCACCAAGGCCAGCGTGCAGAGCTCGAGCTTCATTTCGGCCGCCAGTTTCCAGGAGACGACGAAGGTGCTCACCGAGGCCGCGCTCGCCGGCAAGGTGGACAACCTCGTGGGCCTCAAGGAGAACGTCATCCTGGGCCACCTCATCCCGGCAGGGACGGGCTTCGAGACGTTCCAGTCTGCCGAGGTGCGGGTGCGGCCGGAGGCGCTCGACGCCCTCCGGATCGATCGGGAGAACGTGCTCACGCGGCACTTCCCGCTCCTCGAGGCGGCGGCGGAGGGCTCGGCCCCAGCCGCGGACGAGCAGGGTGGGGATGTCGCGACGCTCGAGGCGAGGCCGGGTGACGACGGCGACGACTGACCTCCGGGCGGCGATTTGAAACCCGCCGGCAGGCGAACTACGGTCAAGGAACGGGGTTTGAGGCGCCCCACCAACCGGAGGATTCGCCATGTCGTCGCCTGTGCCGCTGGGTCCGCAATTGATCTTCTGCCTGATGGCGTGCCTGTGGTCCGTCGCGGCGACGGCGCAGGTGCTCCCGTTCGATCCGTACGCGGAGTTCCAGGAGGCGCCCCCTCCCGTGCTCCCGGACGGAACCCTGCACTGGGGCACGTTCTTCAAGTCCCAGTCCCTGGAGCAGAGCTATCGTCGGCTGTGGAGCCTCGGGGCCTGCCGGGGGACGAACAAGGCGATCACCATCCCGGTCGAACGCAACAAGGTGATCGTGGACCGGCTTCCCGAAGCGGAGTACCAGGGATTCGTGCGTCAGGCGATGGGCGGGAATGCCGGCGGCGTCATCGCATTCTCGGAACAGGCTGGTGATCCGGCGAGTGCACCGGTCTTCTTCGCCCAACTGCATCCAGCGGGCGTGACCACCGTGGTGGTCACCGGGCCCACGTCGGTGCGGTCGTTGACGGCCGGCATGACCGTGCGGCTGCGCACGACCGTGGACGAGCGCGGTGAGGCGGCCGAACCGGCGAAGCAGATCGAAGTCATCACGCTGCCCCCCGACTTCGAGCCCGACGCCGTCCGTCCGGGACAGAGGGACACGATCGTGGGCCGCATCCTTCGCGTGTGGCCGGGCGCCATGCTCATGCACGTGGCTGCGGGCCGGGTGCGGCGCGTGACGGTGCCGCTCGGCGACGAGACCGAGGTCGTCGTGGATGCGTCGGAACTCGACCGCATCGAGCCGGGTGACGCCATCGACGTCAAGGGCAGGCTGTGGACGGGTGAGGGAAGTGTCGGTGCCGGAACGATCTTCGTGTCGAAAGTGACCGTCACGAAGCACGGACCCGGCCGCGACCCCGAGGGGTTTGCCGCCGTCGAGGCGGAGCGGCCGTGACGGCATCGCGTGACACGCCACGTCCGGTCGGACGGCGTGACGCGACCGGACCGGCCGACGGGGGCATGATCGCCGCCGGGGCCGATGGCTGCGGCTCGTACCGCCCGTCTTTTTCCGGGGGCCACGAGGCTCTACAGTACGGTTCTCGTCAGGGGTCGTGCGGAGGGGTCTGCTCCGCGACCGGCCGTTCCCACGGTTCCAGCACGAGCCATGCCGCAGCGGAAAACCAGATGGGTCGTGACGGAAGGGCATGACGCCCCGGTCCACCAGGTGGCGGCGCGGACCATCCGCGCTCGCCTCGACTCGGTCTGGGCGGACGTGCTGGCCGCGGTGCGGAACGAGCGTGATCCCGAGTCGGTGCACCGCCTGCGGGTCGCGACCAGGCGTACCCTGGCGGCCCTCGACGCCTTCGAAGACCTGCTCCCTCCGAAACGCCGCGCCTGGTTTGTGAAGCGTCTGCGTCGTCTGCGTCGGGCTGCGGGGGAGGCCCGCGACCTCGACGTGCTGGCCCTGCGACTCGCGAGCGAGCCCGGCACGGGCCGCGGCCGGAGCGGGTCGCGTCAGGGGCGGGAGGCCCGGGATCGGCTCGTCGGCATGCTGGCCCGCCAGCGAGCCGCGTCACGCGAGCCGATTCGCGCGTGCTACGAGGGTCTGCTCGATGCGGATTGGCAGGGACACGTCGACGAACTGCTTGCGCGGATCTCGTCCGGTCGACGCGCGCCGACGTTCAGTCGCTACGCGGCCCGACGCTTCCGCCCGATCGTCGCGCGCTTCTTCGACAAGGCCGACCGGAAGATGCGCTCGGCCGATGAAATTCACGAACTGCGGATCGAGGGCAAGAAGCTGCGCTATGCGCTCGAAATCTTCGCGACCGTCTTCCCGGCATCGACCCGCGCCCGATGCCAGGAGGCGCTGGAGCGACTGCAGAAAACCCTCGGCGACTTCACCGACCACGCGTCCGCCGCGGATCGGTTCCGCCGCTGGTCGCAGCAGGATGCGATGAGCGGGGATCGCGAGGCGCTCGCGGCACTCCGGCGGGAGGAGAACCGCCTGGCCCGCGACGCGCGGAAGCTCTTCGTCACCTGGTGGAACCCGGCGCGCCGGCGTCGGCTGCGCAGGACCTTCGAAAACTCCCTGCGGCAGGCGACGGCATGACGCGTCGCCGCGTCGATGACCGCACATCGCGCGAGGGGTCGGGCGGTTCCGCGCTCGTCACGGCCGTCGCCCTCGGGCTGGTCCTCGCGGCGCTCCTCGGGCTGGCGGGTCGCTGGGCCACGTCGAGCCCGCGCCGACCACCCTCGGCCTGGTCGACGACCGGCTCCTCGCCGCCGGGCCTCGACGGCCCCGACCTGTTTCTCCCCACGCAGGTGCCGTCGGGACGGATCGCGCCCGGCGACCCGCCGGAGGGAATGTGCTGGATCCCCGGCGGTGCGTTCTCGATGGGGTGCACCGACCCGCGCGGGCTGCCCGACGGCGGCCCCGATCCCATGACGGACGCCCGGCCGGTGCATCGCGTGCAGCTCGGCGGCTTCTGGATGGACGCCACCGAGGTGACCAATCGGGACTTCGCCGCCTTCGTGGAGGCGACGGGCTACGTCACCGTCGCGGAGCGACCGCCACGGCCGGAGGACTTTCCGGGCGCTCCGGCCGAGAACCTGGTCGCCGGGTCGATCGTCTTCACGCCTCCTGACGAGCCCGTACCCCTGCGGGATGCGACCGGGGCGGCCCATCTGCGGTGGTGGAAATACGTGCCCGGGGCGTGCTGGAACCATCCGGAGGGCCCTGCGTCGACGCTTGCCGGACGCGAGGAGCATCCCGTGGTGCACGTCGCCCACGAGGATGCGTCAGCCTATGCGAGCTGGGCCGGCAAGCGACTGCCGACCGAGGCCGAGTGGGAGTTCGCCGCGCGGGCCGGCCTCGCGGGAGCGACGTATCCGTGGGGCGAGGCGTTCCGCCCCGACGGCGTCTGGATGGCCAACATTTGGCAGGGTCGATTTCCGACGGAGGACACCGGCGACGATGGGTATCGGGGCATCGCTCCGGTGGGACGGTTTCCGGCGAACGGCTATGGGCTTCACGACATGGCGGGGAACGTCTGGGAGTGGTGTGCCGACTGGTATCGCCCCGACACGTATGCGCGGGACGCGGAGGCCGCAGGGGATCTGCCGTCCGTCGATCCTCGCGGGCCGGCCGACAGCTTCGATCCACAGGAGCCCGGCCAGCCGAAGCGCGTGCAGCGGGGCGGATCCTTCCTGTGCAATGCGTCGTACTGTGCGCGGTACATCGTCGGCACGCGAGGCAAGGGGGAAATCTCCAGCAGCACGAATCACATCGGGTTCCGCTGCGTGAAGGACATCGCGCGGCGGTCCGAATCGGACCCGCGGGTCACGGCTCCGGACACCCCTTGACGCCCCGCCCCGCGATCGCGAGGGGGTGACCGCGAGCCGGCCCGGCGGGTGCGCCGGTCACCGCTTCATCAGTTTTTTCAGGCCGGCGAGCGTGCGCGTGTTCACGACATCGGCCG
>CAIWZS010000190.1 GCA_903917235.1 uncultured Planctomycetaceae bacterium
CCTCCACGCAGGAGAGCATGTTCAGCTACGACAGGCTCTCGGACGGCGGCCCGCCGCGGCACGTCGGGCCGCGCGCGGAGGTCGAGATCATCGCCGATCTCGCCAGCCGAGTGCTCGGCGAGGGGGGACCGGTCCGCTGGCGGGACATGGCCCACACCAGCACCATCCGGCGGGCGATCGCGGCGATCGTGCCGGGCCTCGAGCAGATCGCCGAGATCGACCGCACCCGGCAGGAGTTCTCGATCCCGGGACGGGCGCTCGACACACCGCATTTCCCGACCGACGACGGCCGCGCCCATCTCGTCGTGCACGACCTGCCCCCGGCTCCCGCCGGCCTCATGCTCATGACCATTCGCAGCGAGGGGCAGTTCAACACCGTCGTCTACGAGGAGGAGGATCTCTACCGCAACCAGACGCGTCGGGACATCGTCCTCGTCCATCCCGACGACATCAGCCGCTTCGGCCTCACGGCCGGAGGTCGCTGCCGGATCTCGAGCACGGCGGGCGAGATGCGGGGCCGGATCGTGTCGGCCTTCGAGCAGATCCGGCCGGGATGCGTGGCGATGTACTACCCGGAGTGCAACGTGCTCGTGCCGAAGTCGGCCGACCCGCTCTCGCGGACGCCCGCGTACAAGAGCATCGCCGTCACGCTGGCTCCCGACGACGCGACGGTCGCCGCCCCGCGTCTCCAGCCGGAACTGGTCGCGGCCGGCACGCCGCGCGACGCGATGAAGCAGTGCGGCTGACCGCGCCCCGGCCGATCTATTCGAAGAGCGACTTCTGCTCGGCGGCCGTCAGGCGTCGCCGGGGCCTCGCCTGCGGGGACGCACCATCGGCCTCCAGGGCGAGGAGCAGGTCGCGGGCGCGATCGATGACGGGGCCGGGCACGCCCGCCAGCCGCGCGACATGCACGCCCCAGCTGCGATCGGCCGCCCCCGGCGCGACGCGGTGGAGGAAGACAAGCCGGTCGCCGTCGCGGTGGACGAGCACCTGGGCGTTGCCGACGCCGGGCAGGCGCTCGAGCGCGGCGAGCTGGAGGTAGTGGGTCGCGAACAGCGTGCGACATCCCACCCGCGCCTGCAGGTGCTCGACGACCGCCTGCGCGATGGCGAGGCCGTCGTGCGTGCTCGTGCCCCGTCCCACCTCGTCGAGGATGACGAGGCTGCGGGCGGTCGCGCGATTGAGGATGCGTGCCGTCTGCTCCATCTCGACGAGGAACGTGCTCGCCCCACGGGCGAGGTCGTCGCCGGCGCCGATCCGCGCGAAGAGCCGATCGACGACGCCCACGCGGGCCCGTGCCGCGGGCACGAAGCTGCCCGCCTGGGCCAGCACCGTGACGAGCGCAGCCTGGCGGATGAACGTGCTCTTGCCGCCCATGTTCGGTCCGGTGACGAGCAGGATCGCCGGGCCTGCCGGGGTGGCGGCCTCGTCCCTGCTGCGGGCCTCGTCGCTGGTGCGGGCCTCGAGCGCGAGGTCGTTCGCCACGAGGGAGCCGGCCGGGAGCATCTCCTCGAGGACCGGGTGGCGTCCCGCCTCGACCACGAGCCCGCCGGCCGCATCGACCTCGGGCCGCACCCAGCCACGCGATCGGGCCACGACCGCGAGCGACACGAGCGCGTCGAGGTCGGCGATCACGGCCGCCGCCCGGTCGAGCCTCGCGCGCTCCGCGGCGACGAACTCGCGGAGCGCGTCGAGCAGGACGATCTCGCGCCGCACGGCCTCGTCCTCGGCGCCGAGCACCTGTCGCTGCCGCTCGTCGAGCTCGGGCGTCGTGTATCGCTCGGCGTTCTTCACCGTCTGCTTGCGGACGTAGTCGGCCGGCACGCGCGCCGCGTGCGTGCGCCCGACCTCGAGGAAGAAGCCAAACACGCGGTTGTAGCCCACCTTGAGCGACGCGATGCCGGTGCGTTCGATCTGCGCCGCCTGATAACGGGTGATCCACTCCTTGCCGCCGCTGGCGAGTTCGACCAGTTCGTCGAGGGCGTGGTCGAAGCCGGGGCGGATGAAGCCGCCCTCGCGGTGATGGATCGGGCAGCCGTCCCGCAGCGTGCGGGCGACCCGCTCGGCGACATCCGCGCAGGGATCGATCGCCCCTCCGAGCGATCCGAGAAGCCCGTCGCAGGGCGCGAGCCGCTCCCGGAGCGACGGGAGCACCGCGGCGGCACGGCCGATCCGCTCGAGATCGCGCGGGCCGGCCCGGCCGGTGACCGTGCGGCCGATGAGCCGTTCGAGGTCGCCCACGTCCGCGAGCGATTCGGCCAGCCCGGCGGCGAGCGACGGGTCGTCCACGAGGGCCGCCACGGCATCGAGCCGGGCGTCGATGGCGGCGACGTCGACGAGCGGTGCCACGAGCCATTCCGCGAGACGCCTGGCCCCGAGCGGCGTCCGCGTGCGATCGAGCACGCCGACGAGCGAGCCCTCGCGTCGGCCGGTGGCGGCGGCGCGGACGAGTTCGAGGCTGCGGCGCGTGGCCTCGTCGATCTCCATCCGGTGCCCGGGTCGCCAGGCGCCGAGCGTCTCGATGCGCGTGACGGCCGCCGGCTCGTTCTCGGAGAGGTAGGCCACCACGCCGCCGGCTGCCGCCAGCGCCGGGGCGTCCGTCCCGCGGTCGAATCCGAGCCCCTCGAGGCGGCGGCCGCCGAGCGCGCGGCCGAGCGCGTCCGCGACGGCGGCGTCGTCGAACCACCAGTCCGGCCGGACGGTCACCGGGCACCGTCGTCCGGTCGAGGCGACGAGTGCCGCGACCGGCGCCTCGTCGCGTCGTGCGCAGACACATTCGGCCGGCTCGAGCCGCGCCAGCTGGTCGGCTGCCTCCGCGCGGGGCAGCGTGGCCGCCTCGAAGCGGCCTGCCGCGACGTCGATCCAGGCGATGCCGAAGACGGCCTCCGCGTCGGCCCGGTGCGGATCGCCCTCTCGGGTGACGGCGACGAGCCAATTGGATCGAGCCGGGTCGAGCAGCGCCTCGTCGGCCGCGATGCCCGGTGTGACGATCCGCGTCACTTCGCGGCGGAGCAGCCCCTTGGTCGTGCGGGGATCGTCGATCTGTTCGCAGATCGCGACCCGCCGGCCGGCCGTCACCAGCTTGACGAGCTGCACGTCGAGCTGGTGATGGGGGAATCCCGCCATCGGCAGCGCGTCGGGGCCCTTGTCGCGGCTCGTGAGCGTCAGGTCGAGAAGGGCGGCGGCTTCGCGGGCGTCGTCGCCGAAGAGTTCGTAGAAGTCGCCCATGCGGAAGAGGACGAGCGCCCCGGGGCACCGCTCCTTCGCCGCCTCGAATTGCCGCATCATCGCCGACGCCATGGGGGGCAAATGTAGCAGCCTGCGGGGCGGGAGCCTTTTGACCGGAGGCACCGTCGCACGTACAACTCCTCTGGAGATGCGGGTGCCGATGAGAGGCCCCTGCGATGGGGGCCTGCGAACCTGGTCAGGGCCTAACCGCAGCAGCCATAAGCAGTCGTCCCTTTGTGCGGTGGGCCTCTCATCGGCATCCGACCCGGAGCCAGACCGTCCGCGGGGCGGCCGTGTGCGTCTCGCGACGATCCCGCGGACCCGTTCCGGGGCGTGCGACTCGGAGACGTCCCGCGTCGCCGCCGGCTTCACCCTCGTTCCGCCCGTGCCTCCGCCCTGGCCCCGATTCGAACGTGTCATGGCCGACACTCCCGCCTACCAGGTCGTCGCCCGCCGCTACCGCCCGCAGCGATTCGACGAACTCGTCGGTCAGGAGCACGTGGCCCGCGGACTGTCCGGGGCGATCACCTCGGGACGCATCGGCCACGCCTACCTCTTCACCGGTGCTC
>CAIWZS010000191.1 GCA_903917235.1 uncultured Planctomycetaceae bacterium
ACGGCCACGGCCACGCCATACTTTCCGGTCGTGGGCTTGGAGATCGTGGCCTCGACCGCACTGGCGAGATTCTCGGTCAGGATCGAACTGATGTTCACCGCGCCCGACGTGCGCAGCTCGGCGGTCGAATCCACAAGCACGCTGACCGTATTGGTGACGACGAGGGCGCTGACCGATGCCGACGCCGTGATGAAGTCGTTGCTTTGCGGCCCCCCCTGGGAGCCAAGCTTGGTGTCGACCAGGAGTTGGACGTTTTTTGGCAAATTTTTGAGTTTCTGCCACGACTTCAACGCACCTTTTTGCGTGCTTTGGAAGTCACCTCGGGTCAACAGTTCTATTCTCCCCGGGTAACCTCCGTTCGCTGACTTGGCAGCCTGCGTGTCGGACGACGTGAGGCGTGCGGCGAGATTGATGCCCGTCGCCCCGATCGCGGACGTGATCGACTGTGCGGTCCCCGCCATCACCAGTCGCGTCGGGCTGTCGAAGGCGATCGTCGTGGAGAGAGGCACGAGCACCGGCTCGAAGGCGATCGCCTCGGCGCGGGTGTCCGTCAGACGGACCACGACGGAATCATCGCTTCCCTGCTCGCCCGCCGGGGCGACCACCACGTAGTAGGTTTGGCGATCGATAAGGCCGGGACTCGCCGAGCCCCACGCATCCTTGAACACGACCGGGTCGCCTGTGCGCAGCGGCTGGATCCGCGGCTCGACGAGCCAGGGGTCGTGGGGCGCGCCCGATCCGGTCACCTGGCCCGTGAGCACCCCCGCGATCCCGTTCAACGACGTCCGCATGGCGGTCGCCGAGGCATCGAAGGGGATCGCGGCGGTGGCCGGTCGGCTGCCCGCGGCGTCGAGGGCGAGCGTGAAGGTCCCGCCCGACGCCGTGGTCGATACCGCCTGGAGCCCCTCACGCGTGAGCCGGGCCCACACCGCGCCGCCGCCGGCCAGATTCGTCCAATCGAACTGCAGGTCGTCGAGCCCGGTGCCGACGAGCGTCCACGGTGCCTCGTAGACGCCGCGGCCGTAGGCGGCGGTCACGGCCACTCCGGGGAGGCCGAGGTCATTGATCGCCTGCCGCACCACGCCGGGCGTGGCGTCGAACGGAATCGCGGCCGTCTGCCTACGGCCGTCGCCGTCGGGGAGGCTGATCGTGAACGTGCCGCCCGTGGCGTTGTTCCAGACCTGCGGCGAGTCGGCGGGGATGGTCGCGATCTCGACCGTCCCGCCGACGAGCATCGCAGGATCGGCGGAAACCACCACCGCGCGCCGTGGCAGGGCAAGCGACAGGGCCCCGGCTCCCACATCGATGCCATCGATCACAAGATCGTCGTCACCCGCCGAAAGCGACTGGAGCAGCTCGTAGTCGACGAGCGGCGTCGCCGGATCGGGGGCCACCCGCAGGCCCACCACGTACTGGGGAAAGTTCGGCTCGAAGTATGGATTGACGAGTGGATAGGCGTAGTACGTGACGCCGTCGACGAGCCCACCCACGGGTTTGCCAGGCACCGCGTGATAGATCACCGGCGTGCCGGCAGCGAGCCGCGGGTCCTCGCCGAAGACGAGGCCCGTGCCCGGCTGAACATTGCCGATGGAGATGGTCCGGCGGCTCGCCGGATCGGATTCGGTGGTCTCGAGCGTCGGCACGGCGTCCTGCACGGCGGGATCGGCCGCCCGGGCCTGGTCGACCGAGTCGGCCAACTGGATCACGCCCGGCTGCCGCGCATCCACGACGGCGAAGTAGTCACGGCCGTCGACGAGTCCGGGCACGAGGGTGCCGAAGGCCTGGACATATCTGATCTTCTGTCCGTTGGAGAGGGACACATGCTCTGCGAAGCTCACCGTGGCGGCGTCTTCGTCGAACGACGCGACCTGGTGGATGACGCCGCCCTCGGTCACGAACTGCGGGTTGGCATTGAGGTCGATCCGTGTGCCGGCGGCATCCAGCAGGCGGATCCGCATCCCCACGTCGCCCGGCGCCCGCGGCACCAGTTGCACCGTGTAGTCTCCCGCGGGCAGGGGCCCGAGCAGGCGGCCGGCGGCGTCGTTGCGACCGAGGAACTGGCCGGTCAATGGCTCGTAGCGGACGGTCTGGCCGTCGGCGAAGAGCGGCGCCCCGTCGGGCCAGCGGTCGAATCCGAACCAGAGCGTGTCGGCACCGTCCGCGTCCACCGACACGATCGGCAGCCGCCCCTTCGGCGTCGTCAGCGTGGGATAGCCGGCCCCGAAATCGACCGCCCGGCCGAGGGCGGCGTCGGCCGCCGTCTCCGCGAGCCGGAGCCGCGTGGGCGCGGCCGGATCGACGATCGCGAAGTAGGTCTGGCCGGCGACGAGCCCCGGGATCGCTCCGCCGTCTCCGGGCGAATAGCTCACCTCGTCACCGGTGCGAAACTCCACGCTCGACGGAAAGTCGATCGCCCGCGCGGCGAAATCGACCGCCAGGGCGGGATTGAACGAGAGTGCCGCGGGCACGATCACGTGTCCGGCGGTGATCGAGCCCTTCACGACCACCTTGACGGTGCCCTTGACCGTGGCTTCGCCCACCACCACGCCCACGAGGCCGTCGCGGTAGGAGTCGGTGCGGGGCTTGATCGTCGTTGCATCGGTGGCGGAGGCGGTGACGTCCACGTTCTTCGTGGCGACGATCGCGGCACCGGTCTCGATGGTGACCGTGCTCG
>CAIWZS010000192.1 GCA_903917235.1 uncultured Planctomycetaceae bacterium
AAGCCATCGGTCGACACCTCGCGGCCGTACCACGTGGAAGTGACGGTGTTCGGCACCACGGGGATCGTCAGGGATCCGTTCGCCAGCGACTGCACGCTGCCATTGAGCTGCCACTCCGGGCGAGCGTCCGGGCGCACCGCCGCCGGCGAACGGAAATCCAATCCCTGAATTCTCTGCTCGGCGTATGCGGCGCCCGAGGACACGGTAATCCCGAGAGTGGCCTCGTTCCCGCCGAGCAGTTCCGGAAGGTCGATGTTCGGAATCGTCGCTGACCTGATCGGCACGTCTTCCACGCCATCATTCCAGGTGAGCACCTCCTTCAGGGTCTTTGCCTCGGCGTCGTACGTGAGCGACACGTCGATCCAGGTTTCGTCGAAACGACTGAAGTCGATCGGGTTGTACGGGCCACCGGCCGCCCCCGAGGCATCGAAGCGGACACCCGTGCCACTTCCTTGCGCATCGCCGGGGAAGATGTTGATCAGGTAGCCGACCTTCTTGCCTGGGATGCCGGTGTAGCCGAGGCCGCTGCCCGTCGTGCCACGAGCATTCACGCCGGCGGGACCGTTCTGAAAAACGAGCGCCATCCCGTTGCCCGTATCCTGCGCCGCCTGCGTGCTGCTGAACCAATAGCGGAAGGTGACGCGGAAGTCGGTCGAGATGCGGACCGGATCCGGATACCAGGCCGCCGCCGCGAGGTTGGGCAGGTTCGGGAACTCGAAAGTCGGCCCCTCGGGCGGGGCGGTCAGCACAAATCCCCCGCGTGCGGCATCCGATGATTTCGTCACCCACGCGGCGGGTGTGGTGAACGTCACATGCTCCTCCTCCAGCGGGTCGTCGGAGGAGAAGGCGAACTTCGAGACCTGCTGCGTCGTCACCGAATTGCCGGTTCCGGACGTGAAGCCCATGAAGGCGGTCGGCCCGAGCACGCTGGCGAGATTGACGTCGCGGTAGGTGACGGTGAACGACCGCGCTCCGCCCACCAACTGCGGCTGATCGCTCACCGTCACCGTCATGGTGCCCGCGAGGGCGTCATGGACGAGATTCACGTAGACCGGCCGGTCGGTCAGCGGGAACGGCACTTTCTGAAACTGCCCACCTCCCCAGCTGCCGTCCTTGTCGAAAAAGACTCCCGGGGTGTTGTCCTGGAACACGTTGATCAAGAAGCCGACCTTCGAGCCCGAGATGCCCCGATACCCGAGGCCTGATCCGTCGTCCCCGACGGCTCCCGTGCCCGCCTCCTGGAGGACGAACGCGAGTCCGTCCCCTGGATTCAGCGGCGCACTCGCCCGATAGATGAAGGACGCCCGGAAACTCCCGGTCGGCACCTGGCGGTTGAACCAGGTTCCGGACGCGGTGTTTTTGAATCCCGGAATGAACAGCTTGCCCGCCGAGAGCTGTTGATTGGCGTCGCCGACAAGGTTCCAGTCGGATGGCCGATCGAAGCCGATCGCCGTGCCCCACATGTCGATCGTGGTGTCGGCATTGAGGATGCTGCCGTCGGCGATGACGCTGACGAGACCATTGTCGGAACTCACGCGTCCCACCCACAGATCACCGGTCTTCTGCGCGATGGCGACGCCGGCCGGGCCGAGGACGTCCACCTGTCCGGTGACCGTCAGGATGATCGGTCGCCGGACCTGGAGCACCAGGCCCCCGTCGGCCGTGCGTGTCGCGTCGCCGGGCGTCGCGGCGAGCGCCAACTCCTGCTTCTGGATGTCCGTCAGCGTGCCTGCCGCGAGATCCGCGCCCGTGATCGTGACGGGCTGATCGTTCTTGCCGACACTGCCGCGTCGGGAGACGAGTCGCAGCGTTCCCGCGACGATGTTCGCGGGGCCACTGACCGACTCGCCGACCGGTGGAGTGTCGAGTGCGTCCCGCAGCAGCGTGCGTGCAAGCTGATTGCGCGTGGCGTAGCGGTTTTCGCTGAACCGCTTGATGTCGGCCTGCGTCGCGACGTAGCGATACGACGCATCGAACTGGCCGAACTGCGGCAGGCTCGCCCAGCCGCTGCCGAATGTGTCTGCGAAGAATCCCTCCAGACTGGCCCGCAGGTCGGCGACATACGTCCGGATCTCCTGATCCGTCGGGTTCGGGTACGCCACGGCCGCCCGCGGTCGCCAGAGGTTGAGATTGTCGGCGTTCTGACGCGTGCTCCAATACAGCGTGTATCGGCTCGTGACATTCTTCGCGTAGCTCTCGACGTCGGCCTTGTAGGCGTCGGGCGTGGTGGCCCCGAGCGATTCCAGCGCGTTGATCCGCTCGTCAGAGGCGACCGGGTCGATCGTCCACGTGTTCGCGTTGTAGATGGTGCCGTCTACGTCGAGTTGAACCGACCCGGAACCCGACGACGAAATGACGCCGACGAGCATGTCTCCCGTCGCCTGATTCACGAAGATATCGCCGGCGGCGGACGCGTCGAATCGCAGCCTGCCCCCCGCGACAGCCTCCGTCACCAGCGGATTCGCCAAGGTGCCGATCGAGCCGTGCTCAGAGATCAGGGACACAGCCACCGCCCGCACCGATCCGCTCTTCCAGACGAGATCGCCCGTGGCCACGATCGACACGCTCCCGTTGGGAGCCCACAGGTTCTCCAGGCTGATCGCCGTCGTGTCGTCACCGCGGCCGTCGAGGAACGCGTCGCCATCGCTCGTCGATGCCGCAACGCTCGCTGCCGTGATCCCCACGGCCGACGCCGCGTTGCCGATCCCCTTCTTCGCCGAGAGTACGACGCGCGTTGCATCGACGATCCCGCCGCTCGTGGTCATGATGCCGCCGTCAGACGAATCGATCGTGACGGCGGTCGAGACCGTCCCACCGGCGACCACGACGTCGCCGACCGAACTGACCGTGATCTGGCCGAAGGTGGTTCCGCTGAAGTCGATGCCGATCGGCCAATCGGCCTTGAGCGACATGGTCATCGCGAGCGAGACCCGCTCCGGGTACATGAAGCGGAATCCATCGGCAAATCCCCAGTCGTCCAACGCGTAGTTGGGCCTGACGGAGCGGGGTCCGTCCGGGGTTGTCCCGGTCATCGACTGGGTCAAATCCCAGGGGCTGGGGTTATCGAGGTCGACCCTGCCTTCCCCCTCGCCGCCGATCGTCTGCCAGGGCCCGGCAGGGTCCGTCGTGTTCGTGAACGACCAGCCGGAGGTGGTCACTCCAGACCAATTGTCCGGGTCGGGGACATCGGTTCCCGTCACGCTGCGGATCATGTCGGCCTGCTCCGTCCACACCCAGCGGGCATTCGCCCGGGGGCTCTGCTGGGTGGTCGCACCTGGGCGGTATTCGCGAGGGCTGGTGGTGGAAGGCAGATCGACACCCGCGGCGCCGGTATAGACGTTGATGCCAGTGCCGTCGTAGACGTAGGCGGTCTGCCGCTGCGTCTCGTCGGTGATGTTGAGGTCGGTGATGCGAACGACCGCCTGCTGCGCCCCGCGGCTGGTTCGCAGGTTCCCCGTGACGAGTGGCAGGCTCGTCTCGTTCCGCACGTCGATCGCGCCGCTGCCGCCCTGCACCTTGATCTTGCCGAGCAGCTGGTTGGTGGCGTCGAGCCCCGCCGTGTTGATGAGCTTCCCGGTGATCGAAACGCTGCCGCCCCCCGTCGAGGTCGCCTGGTCGAGCAGAATCTGGCCCGTGCGGGCATCGAAACTCGCCCCAATGAGCATATCGCCCGCGGACTTCGTCCTCAGTTGGTCGGCAGGGATGCGATACAGCGACTGGGCGGTATTGCCTGCTTGGAAGTTCTTCTGCGTCTCGCGGAGAGTCGCTTCCAGCGACGATTCGAGGACGACCGACTGCGTCTGCGTCGTGCCGCCGCCGACCTGGATCGTGCCATTGATGTTGGCGACACTGGCGTTGATCACGATCACCTGACCGTCGAGGGGTTTCCTGGCGGTGCCGCGGGGAAGGTTCACGCCTTGGTCTATGACCAACTGTGGCAAAGAATAAGGTGGCGGTGACTTCAACCCTTCGAGTTGCGGCATCCAGGCGTGAGCGCCGCCTTCGAACGTGCTGGTCATCTGCCACCCAATCGCATTGCCGTCGGGGCGTGATTCGGCAGCCCGTGCCTCATTGACGGATTTCGTATTGCCGTCGAGATTGATGAACTGCGGGGTGCTTCCGCCGAAAAACACCCACGCCTCCCCGTTTGGGTCGAGTGGATTTCCGTAGACCGCCTGGTTCAACGCACGCTCGTCCAAACCGCGCCACGTCGGATTGCCGGCACCGGCGAGAATCGCGTACATCACGGCCTGATTGGCACTCGGCAGCACAGACAGGCTGGGCCGGCCGCCGGGCCAGATGAGCGAGTCGACGACCATGGCCGCGGGCGTACCCGACGTGTTCCACGGATGGTTCGGCGTGTCCACGGCGTACACACCGTTGGGCGTGTCGATCGTGATCTGTTTCGCGACGATCGTGCCCGACTGCCCGAACGAGCCGGCGGCGTTCTTGATCGTCACGTCGCCGCCGACGTTCTCGAGCCCGCCGCCGACGAACAGCGCCGGCCCGTAATGTGACCCGCCGACTGGCGGGTCGTAGGTCAGCTCGATCTCGATCGTGGGCGTCGACGACTCATCTCGCGAGATGACGGCGCCCGTGGGATCCTGCACAACGTCGCCGTTGGTCTTTGTGAAGTCCACCCGTCCGCCCTCGACATTCGCGATCGTGAGCCCGCTCCCGACGATCAGATACGCGGGGCTCTCGTTCCGGATCGAGATCGTGGCGACCCGCGCGGTGATGGAGGTGTTCGCGGCGGAGATGGTGTCGCCGACGATGGTGACCGATCCGCCGCTCACCATGAGCGGACCCTGTGACTGCAAGGAAACTGCACCGACGGTTCCCGCCGCCACGCCCGACAAGAGGGCGCTCTCGACCTCGGGGCTGTACCCGGCGCTCCTGATGTACGACTGCGGATTGAAATCGGCGGCGTAACTCAGTGCGGACTGGGCGGGCACGCCGAACACCTCGTCCGGTGTCGCCTTCATGGTGGGCGCCGCCCCGCCTGACGGATCGGCGGCGATCACGATCTCAAGGCGATTCTCACGGCCAGCGAGGAACGTTCCCTGCAATGTCACGGTCGACGTCGTCGTCTCCACGACCTTTTCGTCCGTGTCGGTTTTCGGAAACCCGAGCACATCTCCATCCGCCCTCCCGCTGGCGGTGGCCACCGACTGACCGGGCCGCGCCGACAGGTACATGCTGCCCCCGCTCGACACGTTGCCGTTGCTGCCGAAGTCGAGGCTGGTCTTCCGGGTGAGTGTCGTCCTGGCAGTCGCCTTCGGGTAGGCGACGACTCCTGCGCTGGAGGCCCTGGCGGTTGCATCGACGGTGAGAAACGTCGTCGATCCCGTCGTCGGGTCGTCTCCGGGAGTCAGACTCAGGCTGCCGTCGGTCTTCAGCACGACCCGGTCACCGATCGACACCTTCTGGTCGACCGTCATGTCGGACGTGGCATACGTCCCAATTCCGCCGAACAACCCCTTGCCCCAGCCGTTCGTCGAAGCGGACGAATCGACGAATGCCGTCGTGCCGATGGCGAGTTGGCCATGCGAGACGAGCGCCACATCGTTTCCCAGCGTGACCTGTGGCGTCACCCCGCCCTTCAGGTACGTGGCCATGTGCCCGCCATCGACGAGCAGGCCAAGATTCGCGAGACTCGCTGAGTCGTCGATGTCGAGCGAACCCGTCGGCAGCAGTGTGATCCCTCCCGGGCGGGTGCGGATGTCGCTGCCGCTCGTGATGGACACGCGGTTGCCGATGTCGATCGTGGCCGGCACCCAGGCGGTGACGTTGCTCACAGCCTGGTTCCCTTCCACCAGGGAGCCGCCGACGCCGTCGACCGTGCTCCGGTCGAGGTCGCGGTAGACGCTGTGATCGGCCGATACGTGCACGCGATCCTGTGCGGAGATGGCGGTGTCGTCGGCGATCGTGACCCGGACGCGGTCGGTGGCGTCGGCATCCTGGGGATTCGCGGTGAACGACGCCCGGGTGATCCCCACGCCGAGGAGTACGGTCATGTTCGTGGAATCAACGCTGATCCCGTAGGTGTTCCTTCGCACCACGCCGACATCCACCGCGCCGGCATGGACGCTACCGCCGAGGATCTGGGCCCGCGTCGTCGTCGTATCCGTGAGCTCGCCCGATGTCCCGAAGCCGGCGAACAGCCCCCCGCTGCCCGACGTGGCGCTGATGCTCGTGCCTGAATCCATGCTCGTCGCCCTGACGACGAGGCCGCCCGATCGGCCTGCGGCCGTCCTCGTGTCGGGCCCGAGAGTCGCCTCGGTCGCGAGCCCCGACGCTCCCGTCGTTTGCGTTGCGCCCGCTGCCAGCACGCCCGAAACCACGCCGGTCTGGCTGGCGAAGAGCCGGGACGCGCCGTTGGCGAGGATCCGCGTGTCGCCCTGCGGCAGCGTCACGCCCCGACCTGTAGACGCGGTGGCCTTGCCCGCGGTCGTGACGATGCTCTGGTTGACGGTGACCGCGACGCCGCCGACGTCGACCGCTGTCGACTGGGCCTTGACGTTCGGACTGGAAGTGGCCAAAAGATCGAGCGCCCCGACACCCGACAGGTCGACGGCGTCGCCGATCGTGGCCTTCCGCTGCGTGCTGTCGCTCGCCGACGCGATGACGACGCCCACGGCGACCAAGCCCCCGGAGCCGCCGTCGGCCTGCGCCTGCAACTGGCCATCCGGCGCGGCGGGGTCGTTGTTCGACCCGCGAGCCTGGACGACGAGCGTTCCGGAGGCCTGTAACGACGCTCCCGTCGCGACCGTCGCCAGGTAGGTGGAGTTGTCGGTCGTGAATGCATGACCTCCGGCACCCGCCGCTCCCAGGGCGACGGCGACGGATGTGGCGACGGTCCTGGTCGAAAGATTGTGGCCGCCACTGACATCGACCGTGATGCCGCCTCTCGTCGCGGTCACCGCCGGCCTGGTGATCGTCTGCGTGTCGAGGCTGCCGATGATCGCGGTGACTTTGTTCTGCGCGGTCGTCTCCGCGAGGGACACACCGATCGATCCACCGATCTCGCCAATCGCACCAGCACCGGTGCCGATCGTGTTTTCCGTCACGGCATCGCGATCGACCGCCGCAACGGCCACATCCGTGGCCGTTACCACCCCCGCGGTGATGGCAGCCGTGATCGTGCTCGCGAAGGTGACCGTTCCTTGGGCTCCGGCACCAGCGAAGGCTGCGGTCAGCTCGCCGAATGCCGCCGCGACCGTCACGGCGACCCCGAGAGACGAGACACTCGCGGCGGACGTGGACTGCACGCCGATCTTTCCGGTCGTCGCCGTGACCGAAGGATCGACGGTGCTCTGGGCTGCGCGGCCGATCCTCGCGGTGACCGTGTCGGTGACACCCGTCTCGATGATGACGACACCGGCTGCGAGCGCAGCGTTGTCTCCGCCGCCCGAGACATCGAGGGCCCCGGCGCCAGCCTTGGTCGTGATCGTCGGCTGATCCAGTGCCTGAACGGTGACGTCCCCGTTCGTGACCATGACGGTCGACGACAGAATCGCGGCATCGATGGTGCTCGCGACGGTCGTGTAGGCCCCCGCACCGGAACCTGAGGCAGCGATGCCCTCAGGGCCCAACGAGACGGCGAGTGTCACCCCGTATGCGACCGAGTCGATCCGGGGCTTGGCCGTCGCCTGGACGGACACGCCGCTGCCCGCGTTCACGGTCGCTTCAGCGATCCAGGCCGTCACCGTGGGTCGGATGTCGTTCTCGCCATGGGCCGCTCCGACGGCCACGCCCCCGGCCTGACCCCCGAACGTGAGGCCGAGCCCCACGCCGCCCGCATTGGAATCGATCCTCGAGTCATCGGCCGCGGTGACGGAAACGGCGCCACGCGACTGGACCTCGGCCCCACCGCTGATCACGGCCGAGGTCGTGACCTTGACCGTGTTCCGGCTGCCCGAGCCGGCGAGAGTGAACAGGACGCCGCTCCCGGTCGACGACTTGTCCACCCCGACCGCCCCGGCCACCGTGACGCTCCTGATCGTGGTTTCGTCCCCACCCTGCCCGAAGTCGGCGGACACCGTCACAGCACCGGCCGATTGGACGTTCGCCCCGTCGATGTTCGCCGAGACCGTGCCGCTGACGTCGTTGATCGTGAAGGACACGCCGACGGAAAGCGCGACACTGGTGCCCCATCCAAAACTGAAGATCGCTGCCAGTGCGCCCGCCCCCGCCACGATCGACGAGGTGTCTTCCGCCGTCACGGAGACGGCCGACAGCGGCTGAGCGGACGAGCCGATCACGGGGGAGTGCCCGTCGGCATTCCGGATCGCCGCCTGGGTGTCCATCGTGACCGAGTTCACCGACGCCGATCCCGCACCGCTGAGATCGAAGGTGCTGCCGCCCGCGCGGAGTGCGCCTGCCACACCGAAGGTGATCGCCTCGATGGCGGCATCACCGTTCGCGGCCACCGACAACGAGCCCGGCGAAACGATCGACGTGCTCCCCTCGACCAAGGCCCACGTCCGCAGGTCGACCGTGTTGACGCTGGCCGCGGCGCCGACGGTCACGCCCACGCCACCGGGTTTACCGGCTCCGGAGCCTGCCACGGCAATGCCCCCGGCGATCGCGAGAACCTTGGTGTCATTGGTGGCCGTGATCGTGACGCCGTTGGCGACGTCCTGGAGCACCGTGGAATCCTGCACCGCGGCGGTCACGTCCATCTGCACGGTGTTGCCGGAACCGGAGCCGGCGCCGGCGATGCCGACCGGTGTGCCACCACCCCCGACGTCACCCGCCCCGGCGGCGGTGATCGTCTGGACGGCGAGCGTGGACGTCGCGAGGACGTTCATGTCTCCATGGACGGTCACCTGCGAATCACTGACGAGCGCCCGCACGAAACTTCGCTGGTCATCGTCACCGACCGCGTTGGTCGATACCGAGACGCCGACCGCGGCGGAGAGTCCCGGGGTACCCGAATACTGAATCGCCAGAGCGCCCGCGGCGGTGTCGATCGTCGACGAGTCGGTGGCTTCGACACGCACCGCCGGGCCCTCGAGTACGGCGTTCGACTGAACAGCCGCCGTCACCTGCCGCGTGAGCGTATTGCGGGTGCCCGACCCGACACCGGCGAATTGCGCCTTCTCCGCTCGGAATGCGCCGGCCACGCCGACGGCGTACGCCTTGATGCCGCTCGCGGCATCCGCCTCGACGAAGATCCCGCCGCTCGACGAGGTCACGCGGGCCTGCTCGATGATCGCGTTCACCTGGGAATCGATGGTGTTGACTGCGGCCGCCGCGCCCGCCGCGGCACCCTTGGTCGCGATGTCCACCTGCCCGGCGCCGGCGCCGATCG
>CAIWZS010000193.1 GCA_903917235.1 uncultured Planctomycetaceae bacterium
AACGCGGGCGGCGTCGTCAGCGCCGCGGATGACTCAGCCGGTCGTCCGCATGCCGGCCGCGATCCCCTGGAGGCACAGCCGGAGCAGGTCGCGGTAGGGGGGCTCGGCCGCGTCCCGCGTCGCCCGGCTGCGACGCATGAACTCGATCTGGATGAGATTCAAGGGGTCGACGTGGGGATTGCGGTCCTCGATCGACTGGCGAAACCAGGGCGTGCCCGCGAGCAGTTCGCCGCCGCCGACGACGTCGAGGATCACCTGCCGCGCCCGGTCGCGTTCCGCCGCGATCCGCGGCCAGATGCGACGCCGTGCGTCGGTGTCGTCGCACAGCTCGGAGTAGCGCTGGGCCACGTACATGTCCGCCTTCGCGAGCGCGAGCGTCGCGTTGTCGATCGTGGCCCGGAAGAAGGGCCACTCGCGGTACATCGTGCAGACGCGCTGCCAGGCCTCGCGATCCTCGTATTTGATCTCGGAAAGCGCGGTGCCCAGCCCGTACCACGCGGGAATCATGCAGCGGCTCTGGGTCCAGGCGAAGACCCAGGGGATCGCCCGGAGATCGTCGAGCGTGCGCTGCCCGCGCCGCCGCGAGGGCCGCGACGCGATCGGCAGGTTCTCGATTTCCTCGATCGGCGTCGTCTGCTCGAAGTAGGCGATGAAGCCCGGCTGGTCCACGAGTTCGCGGTACACGGCCCACGACCGCTCGGCAAGCCGGGCGGCGAGGGCGGTCCATTCCGGGGCCGGCGCCGAACGCCTGACCGTCGAGGCGACGAGCGTCGCCCACGCGACCTGCTCGAGGTGCCGCCTCGCGATCTCCGCGTCGTCGTAGCGTTCGGCGAGCACCTCGCCCTGCTCGGTGAGCCGCAACGACCCGTCGAGCGTCTCCGGCGGGAGCGAGAGGATGCCGCGGGCGGCGGGCCCGCCACCGCGCCCGAGCGATCCGCCCCGGCCATGGAAGAAGGTGAGGTGGACGCCGCGCGACGCGGCCGTCGCGTGGAGACGCTCCTGTGCCGCATGGAGGCCGCAGCAGGCCGCGAGGTAGCCGCCGTCCTTCGTGCTGTCGGAGTAGCCGACCATCACGACCTGCCGGTCGCCGAGGCCGGCAAGGTGCTCACGCCAGACCGGCTCGTCGAGCATCGAGGCGAGCGTGACGTGCGCCTCGGCGAGGTCGTGGATCTTCTCGAAGAGCGGCGCGATCGGCAGATCCCGTGCCGCGACATTCTCGCCCCGCGCGAGGGCGGCCGCCCGCGCGTGCCGCCACAGCCAGAGCACGCAGAGCACGTCGGCCGGTGCCTGCGTGAGGCTCACGATCGCGCAGCCCACGCTCTCGGGCCCGAACCGCACGACGGCAGAGTGGAGCACGTCGAAGAGATCGAGCGTGTCGCGGGCGAGTGCGCCGAGCCCGTCTCGCGGGATGACGAGCGCACCCTCCTCGCGCAGGCCGCGGAGGAGCAGCCGCGTGCGTCCGGCGTCGTCGAGCGACGCGTAGGCCGCGGCATCGGGGAGATGTCCGGCGGCGGCGAGGATCTCGCCCATGATCTCGACGTAGGCGCGGGCGTCCTGTCGGACGTCGAGGCTCGTCATGTGAAGGCCGAAGGTGCGCACGAGGTCGAGCCAGCGACGCGGCGGCGTCCCCTCGACCACGTGGAGATCGCCAGCGAGGCAGTCGACGAGCAGGGCGACGTCCGCCTCCAGATCACCGCCGCTCGGATACCCGAGTTCCGCCCCGGACGCGTCGGCGGGCCCGGAGAGATCGATGAGCCGGGCCCGCTCGAGGCGGAGCCGGATCATGCCGATCCAGCGCCGGTAGACCTCGTGCGGCGCGTATCGGGCGAGCGCCCCCGTGAGGTCGGGATGTGCCGACTCGAGCCCCGCGAGTCGCTCGGCGAGACGCCGGCTGCCAGGGCTCGACCGCACCGAGACGGTGAGCAGGTCGTGCAGCCGCGTGCACCACGCGAGGTGGGCGTCGATCGCGGCATGCCGCAGCCGGACGAGCGTGGCCGCCGTGACGTCCGCCGTGACGAAGGGATTGCCGTCGCGATCCCCGCCCATCCACGAACCGAAGCGGAGGAACGGGGGCACGTGGAATGCCTGCCCCGGGAAGTGCTCTTCGAGCGCGCCGCGGAGCGCGGCGTGCACCTGCGGCACGGCCTCCCAGATGCGCGGCATGATCGACAGACCGCGGTCCACCTCGTCGAGTACGGTCGGCCGCGCGGGGCGGAGGAACTCCGACTCCCAGATCACGGCCAGTTCGTTCCGCATGTCGGCGTCGTACGCCGACCGTTCCCGTGGCAGCAGGTCGTCGCGATCGAGGTCGCGCAGCCCGTGACGCAGCCGCCGGAGCTTCGCGCGGATCGAGCGCCGCTTGGCCTCGCTCGGATGGGCCGTGAAGACGAGGTCGACGCGCAGGCGGCCGAGCGCCTCCTGCACGTCGTGCGCCGAGAGCCCCAGCGACTTCAGTTCGGCGATGCCGGCGGCGAGCGACTCGCCGAGCGGCTCGGGGGCCCGGTCCCGCTCGCGCTGCCGGAGCACGCGGATGCGTTGGCGGTCCTCGGCGATGTTCACGAGGTCGAAGTAGATGCCGAAGGCACGGGCCACGAGTTCCGCGTCGCCGGGAGCGAGGCCCGTGATGCGGGCGGCGAGGGCCTCCTCGGCGGCCGGCCCGCCGGCGCGACGTTCGAGCGCCAGGCGGCGGATGTCGGCGACGAGATCCGCCACCCCGTCCCCGGCGAGATCACGGATGACATCGCCGAGGGTATCGGTGAGATGCCGGATGTCGCGGCGGAGAAGGTCGTCGGACACGACGAGGCACCCGGCGGGCGGTGGGAGGGAGCGACTGCGGGCCGCGTGGCATCGAAAGCATAGGGGGTGGGCCGCGGCCTTCAACCCGGATCGCCGCGCGATCGACGCGGCTGGGTCCGGAGCGCGGGTCGCACGCGGTATGCTGCCACCGTCCCACGACCCCAGGCCCCGACGACGCACGCGACCATGACCTTCCCCAGACGACTCGCGAGGGCGCGAATCGGCCGGTTCCTGCCGGCGCTGCTCGCGACGATCATCCCGGCCGCGACGACCGCCGCGCCCCCGGTGGCGGCACCGCGACCAGCGGCACGCGCGACGGACGCTTCCCCGGTACGCCCGCCCGCGGCCACCGCCGTCGTCACGGCGGCCGATCCGATCCGCGACATGCAGGTGGAGGCTGAACGCTCGGGCGTCGCTCCCTGGGGGCATTGGGGCGACCAGCCCGACCGCTACGACGCGTGGTCCAATCACTCCAACCGCTGCGTCCCGGTCTACACCTTCGGCCTGACACTGGACGCGGTGCGCGGGCCACGAAGCGTCTATCGCGACGCCGCCAGGCTCCGCGCGCTCTACGGACGCGATCCCGACGCGACGCTCGATCCCGCTGCCGAGCACTTCGATCAGACCGACATCCACCGTCTCATGGTCGACGCGGCGGGGGGTGGTGCGCGGCGGATCGTGCTCTTCGTGTTCGACGGGCTCGACTGGCGGAACTGGCGCGACACGCGCTTCGGCCTGCAGCGCCTGCGTCTCACCGGCGTCACCGCGTTCGAGTACCACTCGGTGCACGCGACGCCCGACGGGCTCGTCGTCACCTACACGCGCCCGGTCGACGCGGCGTGGGCCGCGGATCCCGCGAACTTCACGCTCCGCCAGTGGCGCTACGAGGCCACCGAGCAGTACGGCGGTCCGAAGATCGACGAGGAGGCCGTGGCCGTCGAGCGCACGGCGCTCTCGGAGGATGGCCGTTCCGTCGCGCTCGAGGCGCCGGGAATCAGCGCCGGCCGTGTGGTCTACCTGCGCACGAGCCCGACCGATGCGGAGGGCGCAGCGATCTGGGCGACCGAAGCGTGGTACACCATGAACGCCAAGCCCACGATGGACGCGCCGGCGAAGCCGTACTTCGCGAAGCCCGTCCGATGAGCACCTCCATGATCGACACGCGACGCGCACCTCGCCGAGAGCTCTCGTTCCACTGCACCGGCTGCCTCAAGGAGGAGCTTGCGCGCATCGAGGCGGCGCACCGAGCGGGCGCGCTGCGCCAGACGGGCAACTGGACGCCCGGCGAGAACCTCGATCATGTGGCGAAGGTCTGGGAGTTCGCCTTCGACGGCTTCCCGCCCGAGGCGCGCCTGCCGTTTCCCGTCCGCATGATCGCGGGCCTGATGAAGAGGCGCATGACGAGCGGCAAGACGCTTCCGTCCGGCTTCAAGATCCCGAAGGGCGGCGAGTACATGCTCCCGC
>CAIWZS010000194.1 GCA_903917235.1 uncultured Planctomycetaceae bacterium
CCAGAGCCCGTCGACCGACCTGATCCGCGTCGGCCTGATCGGTGCCGGCGGCCGTGGCACGGGTGCGCTCCAGCAGGCGCTCTCCGTGCCGGGATCAAACGTGAAGGTCACCGCGGTCGCCGACGCCTTCGAGAACCGCATCAAGGGAGCGCTCAAGGCCGTCGAGGGCATGGAGGGGAAGGTCGACGTCCCCGAGGACCGTCAATTCAAGGGCCTCGACGGATACCAGAAGGTGCTCGACCACTGCGACCTCGTCATCCTCGCGACGCCCCCCGGCTTCCGGCCGTTCCACTTCGACGCGGCCATCAAGGCCGGCAAGCACGTCTTCATGGAGAAGCCGGTGTGCGTCGACAGCTTCGGGGCGCGGCTGTGCCTCGAGGCGGCGAAGATGGCCGACGAAAAGAAGCTCAAGGTCGTCGTCGGACTTCAGCGGCACTACGACAGCGTCTACCGGGCCACGCTCGAAAAGGTGCGCGAGGGGCTCGCGGGCGACCTCATCGGCGGTCAGGTCTACTGGAACGGCTCCGGCATCTGGTATCGCAAGCGCGAGGAGGGCCAGAACGAGATGCAGTTCCAGGTGAACAACTGGTACCACTTCAACTGGCTCTGCGGCGATCACATCTGCGAGCAGCACGTCCACAACATCGACGTGGCGAACTGGTTCCTGGACGCGCTGCCGGTGAGCGCGTACGGCGTCGGCGGGCGTCAGCAGCGGACGCCGGGACAGCCCAGCGAGATCTACGACCATCACGCGGTGAACTTCACGTACCCCAACGGCGTGAGCATCGCGAGCCAGTGCAAGCAGTTCCCGGGGGGCGACAACCGCGTCAACGAGGAATTCCAGGGCACGAAGGGCTACGTGAAGATCGGCGAGATCACCGACTACTCGGGCAAGGTGCTCTGGAAGTACGAGGGCCCCAGACCGAACGCTTACCAGGTCGAGCACGACGAACTGCACGACGCGATCCGCCGCGACGTGCCGCTCAACAACGCGTACTACGGCACCACGTCGAGTTTCTCGGCGGTGCTCGGCCGGATGGCGACGTACTCGGGCAAGGTGCAGAACTTCGAGAAGGCGCTCGCCCTGCCCTATCGCACGATGCCGGAGAACCTGACGTGGGAGTCGACGCCCCCGGTGGTGCCCGACGCGGAGGGCAACTACCCGCTGCCGATGCCCGCGTCGTTCAAGATCGCCTGACGCCCGCAGGACGAGCGGCCGGACGCGGGACTTCCGCAGGTGGCCGGTGCGCGGCGGCCCGGGTCGTCGTGTCGACGGCGTGCCTCCTGTCGTGCGTGGTGGTGCCCTCGGGATCGGCCGAGGAGCCCGGATCGAGCGGCGGGGCGTGGCTGCCACTCTTCGCCATGCCGGGTCGCCCACACGTGGGACCGCTGCCCGAACTCACCGACGCGGAGCGGGCCCTCGCGACCGCGCTCGAGGCCGACGTGACGGCGCTCTCCGTCGAGATCGGGGAGCGGCACGCCGGCAGGTTTCACTACGACAACCTGCGGAAAGCCGAGGCCCTCCTCGCCGAGCGGCTGAAGGCGGCCGGCTACGAGGTGGAGCGGGAGTCGTTCGAGGCGCGGGGCCGCACGGTCGCGAACCTCGTCGTGGAACGCCGCGGCACGACCAGGGCCGAGGAGATCGTCCTCGTCGGCGCCCACTACGACTCCGCCGAGGAGACCCCCGGCGCGAACGACAACGGCACGGGC
>CAIWZS010000195.1 GCA_903917235.1 uncultured Planctomycetaceae bacterium
CTCCTCCTCGTGGCGCACGCCTCCAGGCGTGCGAATGCGGCCTCACCCACGCATGACCTCGCCCCCCCTCCACGACCCTGACTGCCCCGATCCACGCCTCCTCGCAGCACCACGCTGGTTCGCACGCCTGGAGGCGTGCGCCACTGGGCGATTGCCGCCGGACGGCCCACCGCAAGTGGTTGGGGCTGCTTGAGTTCGCCCCGCGGGGCACAGCTGCCGCGTGGCGTGCAGGGGTCAGGTCCCGAGTGCCAATCGGTGCCGTCAGGATTGAAAGGATCGGTAGAAGCGGTCGATCCGCCCCGTCGTGGGCCGCGGCTCCGACCGCCGGGAGGTGGCGACAGGGCCTTCCAGATGGGTATCCTTAATGGGTTGCCCGCCCTCCGGGAGTCTCACCATGAACGCGTGGCCCCGCCTTGGTTCCACCCGCCCCGCGGCCTTCCGGTCGACTGCCTCGCTGGCAGTGATCGCGATCGTGGCCGGTCTGGCGATCCCCCCGATGACCACGGCCGAGGACACCCCGGCGGCAGCGGCCCCGGCCCAGCCCGCCGCCCCGGTCCGCCCCGTCGATTTCGACACCCAGGTCGTGCCGATCTTCACGAAACACGGCTGCAACGGCGGCGGCTGCCACGGCAAGAGCGGCGGCCAAAACGGCTTCCGGCTCTCGCTCCTCGGGTTCGAGCCGGGTGAGGACCACGACCACCTCGTCAAGGAAGCCCGTGGCCGACGGATTTCCGTCGCGGCCCCGCACGAAAGCCTCCTGCTTTTGAAGGCGGCGGCGATCGTCCCGCACGGCGGCGGCAAGCTCATCGAGCCCGGCTCGCCCTCCCACGAGGTCATCATGCGGTGGATCGCCGAAGGGGCGAAGCCCGGCGATCCGGCGGCCCCGCGCGTGGCCCGCATCGAGGTGTCCCCGCCGGAACTCGTCATGAAGCCGGGCGGTTCGCAGCAGCTCCGCGTCGTCGCCCACCTCACCGACGGCACCACCGAGGACGTCACGCGGCTCACGCAATACGAGTCGAACGTGCCCGAACTCGCGAGCGTCGACACGGCCGGTCTCGTGAGCGCAAGCCCGCGCAATGAAGGTCCGCCGCAGAGCGGCACCGTCGCGGTCATGGCCCGCTACCAGAGCCGGGTCGCCGTCTTCCGTGCGTCGCTGCCGCTCGAGACACCCGCGGACAAGCTCCCGGCGCCCGAGTCCTTCGTCCGCACGTTCGTCGACAAGCACGTGCTCGACGGGCTCGTCGCGCTGAAACTGCCCCCCTCGCCCGTCTGCGACGACGCCACGTTCCTCCGCCGCGTGACGCTCGACATCGCCGGTCGTCTGCCGACGCTCGACGAGTCGCGGGCGTTCCTCGCCGAGACCGACGCGGGCAAACGCGACCGGCTCGTCGACCGTCTGCTCGCGAGCCCCGACTACGCGGACCACTTTGCGATGAAGTGGTCGGCGATCCTGCGCAACAAGCGGGCCAACGACGAACTCCACCGCCACGGCAGCTACACGTTCCACGAGTGGATTCGCGACCAGCTCGACCAAAACGTGCCCTACTCCGAGTTCGTCCGCGGCGTGATCGTGGCTTCGGGCGAGACCGGCGAAAACCCGGCCGTCACCTGGTACCGCCAGGCCGCCGACATCAACCAGCGCGTCGAGGACGCCTCACAGCTCTTCCTCGGCCTACGGCTTCAGTGCGCTCGCTGCCACCACCATCCCTTCGAGACGTGGGGCACGGAGGACTACTTCCAGCTCGCCGCCTTCTTCTCGCGTGTCGGCAAGAAGCCCGGACTCCAGCCGGGCGAGGAGCGTGTCTTCCACAGTCGCGGCACGGCACAGGCCTCCGGACCGAAGGGCAACCACCTCGCGGCCGTCCTCGGCGGCAAGCCCGCCGCCCTCACGCCCGACGACGACCCCCGCGAGGCCCTCGTCGACTGGATGACGGCCCGCGACAACCCCTACTTCGCCCGGGCCCTGGTCAACCGCTACTGGAAGCACTTCTTCGGCCGCGGCCTCGTCGACCCCGAGGACGACATGCGGCTGACGAACCCGGCCACCAACCCCGCCCTGCTCGACGCGCTCTCGGCCCACTTCGTCGAGCACGGCTACGACATGAAGGACCTCATCCGGGTCATCTGCCGCTCGACGACCTACCAGCTCGCCTCCGAGCCCAACGAGTTCAACGCGGCCGACCGGCAGAGTTTCTCGCGGTTTTATCCGCGGCGGCTGCCGGCGGAGGTGGCGCTCGACGCGATCGACCGGCTCACCGGCAAGACCACGTCGTTCGCCGGCGTGCTCCCCGGCACGCGTGCGGTGCAGCTGCCCGACCCCGGGTTCGCCAACCACTTCCTCACCGTGTTCGGTCGTCCCAACGGCGACAGCGCCTGCGAGTGCGAGCGGGGCGGCGAGGCGAATCTCGCGCAGAGCCTCCACCTCATCAACTCCACCGACATCCTCGCGAAGCTCGCCGACGGCCGTGCCGCCGCGCTCGCCGCCGACACCGCCCGTGACACGGCCGCGAAGCTCGACGAGCTCTATCTCGTCGCCGTCTCGCGCCCCGCGACGCCCGAGGAGCGTGCGAGCGTCGAGGCCTACCTCGCGTCGCACGCCGAAAACCGCGTGGCCGCGTGGGAAGACGTCGTGTGGTCGCTCCTGAACACGAAAGAATTCCTCTTCACGCACTGATCGCGGCCGTGCGATCCGTGACCTACGCTTTCAGGCGTGCCTAGGCACTCCCCCGCGACGGCCGTGCGTCCGGCCCATCCACCGGCCCAGCAAGGAGTCAACTCGTGCAGTGCCTTCCCACTGGTTCGTGGTGGCGGGCCATCGACCCGCGCAGGGCGTCGCGTCCGGCCGTCTCTCTCGTCATGGCGCTCGGCGC
>CAIWZS010000196.1 GCA_903917235.1 uncultured Planctomycetaceae bacterium
CAGTCTGGAGAAGGGAGGCGAGGGGGTCGGCGAACGCTCGACGAGCGTGTGGCCGCTGCGGCCACAGCGAGGAGACTTTTGCCGCCCCCGAGCCGTTGCTCCACCAAAGCCGGAGACGTTCTATCTAGCGGAGCCAGCCGCGCAGGGGATCGAACATCCGCACCGCCACCATCACCTCGCCGTCGCCGATATTCCCGAGCGCCGGTCCGATCGCCCGGTGGCGATAGCCGAGGTCGATCGTCACGCGTTCCGTGGCGGCGTAGGTGACCCCGGCACCGGCCTGCCACGCCATCGATCCCGTCGACTCGGCGTCCGCCGTGCCGATGCCGATGCCACCACCGGCGTAGGCTCCGACCCGCTCGGTGATGCCGACGTCGCGCCATGCGTTGACCATGCTCGACCATGGTCGCGGTCCCGTGCCTGCGGCAGCCGACGACGCGGCGTCGGGGCCCCCCCGTCCTTCGACTTCGAGCCTCAGCCAGCCGGCGGGCCGCGGCAGCGCCATCCCGACGGCCATCTCCCCGCCGGCGCCGCCACCCACGACTCCCGGCGTCAACGGCGGCTGCCCCGGCTCGGCCACGGACCCGCTTCCGACGGGGCCCGAGGTGGCGACCATTCCGGTCACGTAGAGCCTCGCGTCATGGGCCGCCTGGCCGTCGGGCATGGGTGTCGTCGTGTCGCGGCGAGACGCGGCGCGCGACGACGCGCAGTCGACGGGGCATGCCTGACGGGCCACCGCGGGCGTTGCGACGTCGGCCGCGGCGGCAGGCGCGATCCCGCCCTGCGCCGCCATGATCGCGACCGGGAGCAAGGCGGGCGCCACCGTGAGGCGGCACGCGCACCTCGTCATGCGGGCCAGAGTCGTGCGGGCTGTGCGAGTCATCGCTGCGACCTCCCTGTCGCGGCGATCGCAGCGGCGCCACCTCGGACGGTCGTCGCCGGATCTCCCGGCAACCCTACGCGGCTGGTCCAGCGCCGCGGCACCGGCAGACGGCCATGCGCGATCCCACCGCGGTAACTCCGCGGTCGAGGCGACGGCCCGAACCTGGACACTTGGCGTCGCGGCCGCGTTCGACCGGCCCGCCCGCGGCGTTCGCCCGGCACGGCGGTGCCCACCGCTCAGCGGGTCGCGCCGACCTGCGCATCGGCGGCCAACAGCGCCCGGGCCGCGGCGCCGATCGCGGGTGCGTGGGCGGGCTCGATCGGATCGAGCAGCGGGAGGATCGGCCCGGTCGCGGCGATCCCGGCGGCGGCCACCGCCTCGTGCAGAACACGGATCGGGCTGTGGGCGTTGCGCAGGGTCTCGAGGGGCGCGAAGATCGTGCGAATCCGCTCGGCCTCGGTCCAGTCTCCGTGGCGCACCGCAGCCAGGAGGTCGCACGACAGCCGCGGTGCCACGCATCCGCACCCGGTCGTGAAGCCGCCCAGTCCGAAGTCGCGCAGGTGGACGATCGCGGGCTGCTCGCCGATGCCACTGATGACGGTGGCCGGATCGACGAGCGCGACCAGTTCGCGCAGGTAGGGATCGTTGGCGGGGTCGGTCCGCACGGTGGCGTACTTGATCACGGACACGAGGCCGTCCCGGCAGAGCCTCGCGACATCCTCCGGTTCGATGAACCCGTCGTGCTTCACGTAGAGCAGGGCGGGGATGCCGGCGGCCTCGACGAAGCGTCGCACGCCCGTCGCGACTCCGGCGCTGGTCGTGATTCCCTGGTGCGGGAGCACCATCGCGGTGGCGAACCGGTGGCGTCGCAGCGCGCGGGCGTGCTCGAGCAGCAGGCCGAAGGTCGGACCGGCCGCGGGCACGACGAGCGTCTCGGCGGACGGCAGCCGGCCGAGCATGTCGAGCAGCGGTTCGTACTCGTCGAGCGGCAGGTGGTAGACGTTCGCGTTGCCACCGTAGAGCAGGAGCGTGATCCCGCCGGCCTCGATGTGCCGGATCAGGGCCGCGTTCGCCCGTTCATCGAGGGCTCCACGGGCGTCACGCGCCAGGGGCGGCACGGCCATCGGCGAGCGGGCGAAGTGATCCGGTGTCAGATGGGCTTTGGCCATGACGTCCTCGGGGTCGAACGGTCGTCCGTGGTGGTGGGGCGAGCGGCCTGCGGGTGGCGACGCATCGCGCCGCGCGGGGAACGTCGCCGACGTCAGAAGATATCAGGCTCCGGCTCGGCCGCGGGGCCGGCGCCGCGCTCGAGGAAGCGGAAGTCGCAGCCGTGGTTGGCCTGGGTGGTCTCGTCGATGAACAGCCGCGTGTAGCCACGCGTGAAGCGGGGCGGTGCGGCACGCCACAGGGCCATGCGCCGGGTGATCTCGGCGTCGTCCAGGAGCAGGTCGAGCCGACGACCATCGACGTCGAGTGCGATCCGATCACCGGTCTGCACGATCGCGAGCGGGCCGCCCACGGCCGCTTCCGGGGCGACGTGGAGCACGCAGGTGCCGTAGCTCGTGCCGCTCATCCGCGCGTCCGACACGCGCACCATGTCCCGCACGCCCCGCTCGAGCAGCGGCCTCGGGATCGGCAGCATGCCCCACTCGGGCATGCCCGGGGCGCCGAGCGGGCCGGCGTTGCGCAGCACGAGCACGTCGTCGGCCGTGATGCCCGAGGACGGGTCGTCGATCCGGGCCTTGAGGTCCGGGTACGAATCGAAGACGACGGCGCGGCCGACGTGCGTCCGCAGCCTCGGCTCGGCGGCGGTCGGCTTGATCACGCATCCGTCCGGGGCGAGCGAGCCCCGCAGGACGAACGTGCCACCCGCCGTGGAGAGCGGCGAGGCCAGCGGCAGGATCACGCGGTCGTCGATCACCTCGGCCCCGGCGATGCCCTCGCCGAGCGTCCGCCCGGTGACGGTGAGGCATCGCAGGTCGAGCAGGTGGGCGATGCGCGAGAGGAGTGCCGGCACACCGCCGGCGTCGTGGAAGTCCTCCATGAGGTACTCCCCGGCGGGCCGGAGGTTGGCGAGGACGGGCGTCGTGCGCGAGAGCGCGTCGAAGCGGTCGAGCGCCAGCGGCACG
>CAIWZS010000197.1 GCA_903917235.1 uncultured Planctomycetaceae bacterium
CCAATACGAGTTGTCGGCGGGGTGGTGTCCCCAGAGGCCGGGCGTCTGCAGCCATTCGTAGCGCTCGAGGGTCGTCCTCGACAGCAGGCCCGGCAGCCCTCCGTCCGGTGACGCTGCCAGCGCCGTCAGGCAGCCGGATATGATGCTCGACTTCATGGGAGACGTGTCGTACCTCGTGAATTGCACGCAGCCTACCCGCGTTCTCCATCGATGACACAGCCCCGCCCGACCGGCACGATCTTTTTCATCCTGACGGCGGTTCTCATCGACATGATCGCCGTGGGCGTGATCATGCCCGTGCTGCCGGCGCTGGTGGGGAGCTTTTCCGACTCGAAGGCCGACAATGCCTTCTGGTACGGGGTCGTCGCCTGCAGCTTCGGGGCCGCCAACTTCATCGGCGCCCCGATCCTGGGGGCCCTGTCGGACCGATTCGGCCGCCGGCCGGTGCTGTTGACGAGTTTTTCCGTCATGGCCGGATGCCTCCTGCTCACGGGGTTGGCCCGTACGCTTCCGGTGATCGTGGCCCTGCGGTTCGTGAGCGGCTTCTCGCAGTCGAACGTGGCCATCGCCCAGGCGGCGGTCGCCGACGTGACCGAGCCGGCCCTGCGGGGCCAACGCTTCGGGCTGATTGGGTCGATGGTGGGGCTCGGCTACATCCTTGGCCCCGTGCTCGGCGGTTTGCTCGGTGGCGTGGACCTCCACCTGCCCTTTTTCGTGGCCGGAGGGCTGGCGGTGGCCAACGCGGCCTTCGGCTGGTTCGTGATGCCGGAGACACTGCCGGCGGAGAGGCGCGTGCCGCTCGCCTGGCAACGGCTGACGCCGTTCGCATCGATCCACGAACTCGCGAGCCTCGGCGGCGTCGGGCCGCTGGCCGCCGTCATTTCACTGGCCTACCTCGCGCAGTTCATCCTGCCGGCCACCTGGGCGCTCGTGATGCAGTTCAAGTTCGGCTGGGGGCCGCGGGAGACGGGCTGGTCGCTCTTCGCCTACGGCTTCATGCTCGTCGTGGCCCAGGGCTTCCTGATCCGCTTCGTGCTCGCCCGCCGGTCACCGCGGTGGTTGACCCTGGCAGGGCTGCTCTCCGCGGCGGTCGCCTTCATCGCCTACGGACTGGCATGGGCTCCGTGGGTGATCTACGCGGCGATCGGAGCCAACGTGCTCGGCTTCATGTGCGGCCCGGCGATGACGACGCTCGTCTCGCAGGCGGCCGGCGGGGCTTCTCAGGGCCGGACGTTGGGTTCGCTCGCGGCGCTCAACAGCGTGGCGGCGGCCGTGGCGCCGGCGATCGGCTCAGGCTTGCTCGTGGCCGTGTCGGGATTCCCGGCCGACGATTGGCGGCTGGGCGCGCCGTTCTACGCCAGCAGCCTCCTGCTGCTCGCGGCAGCGGCCGTCGCTGCCTATACGTTCCGGCGCAAGCCGGCCGATCGACCGCACGCGACGTGATCCCGCCTCAGCCGATCGTGGCCACGACCGGCTCGAGGTGGTTGACGATTTCGGGCGACAGGCCGCCCGCCGCGATCGCGTCGTGGGCCTGCTTCCGCAGTGCGTCGACACACTCCTCCGGCGTGGCGTCGTCCGGCAGGTCGATCAACGCGTCGAGCGGCGTGCTCGAGTCACCCGACAGGAAGCGGACGAGCTGTGCGATCGAGAGGAGCCGCCGATCGCCGGACTTCGCCGCGGCGTCGTCGAGCAGCGTGCCCACGTGGGCGGCATTGATGGCGAGCCGGCGCTGCACCTTCGCCGCCGTGGCCGCCCGGAACCCCGGCTCCTGCGAGAGTTCCTTGAAGCCGGCGCGGTCGATCACGAGCGCCTCGACCCGGTTCGGTCGTCGCGAGACGACCGACGCCACCGCGGGCCGGTTCCGCCACATGCCGATCTCGCCGAGGACGGTCGGGGCCGCGAGCGTGGCCACCTCCCGGGGCTCGGCCGCCTCCGGCACCGTCCGGAGCACGCACAACGGCTCCGTCGCCGAGAGGATCACGAACATCTCGTGGACGGGCTGGCCCTGCCGGACGAGCGGCTCGCCGGCGCCGAGGTCGATGGTGCGCCGCTCGAACCGCGACTCGGTGCCGCGACTCGAATCGAGGGCGTGGAGCAGGATCGCCCCGATCAGCCGGTCGGTCGCGTCGTGGGTGCGGGCGGCGACGTAGGCGGCGTGCAGGGCGGCCACGTCGGGCCGCTGCCAGAGCAGTGCGCGGTCCTTCGAGCGGTTGCGCAGTCCGCTCTCGCGGGTCGTGCCGCGGAGCCGACGCCGCCACTCCTGCCGCTGCGACTCGAGTTCGGCGTCGGGCGCGGTCGGAAACAGGAAGGCCTCCGTCTCCGAGTCCAGATGTCGGCGCACGTGCCCGAGAACCGTCTCGTCGGCCATCGCCGCCGTCAGCGGCACGATCCGGCGGGCGATCTCCTGGGCCATCCTCCGCACCCGTGGCGAGGCGGGGCGTGTTCGCAGATGCCGGTCATATGCGTCGCGAAACCGCTCGTGGGCGGCCAGCCCGCGGGGAATGCGCGCGAGGCCCGTGAGCCCGGCGAGTTGGTAGAGGATCGCACAGAAGACCTCGCCCACCGCGCGGCCGCCCGGGCTGTCGGGGGGCAGGCCGCACGTGGCCAGGCCACGACGGATTCCCTCGATGAAGGAAGTGGCGACGTAGGCATAGTCGGCCTCGTAGCCGTCGCGTACCCGGACGCCGTCGCCATCCGTCACGACCACGCCCGCCACACGATGCCGCAGGTTCACGATCCGGATCAGCTCCTCGAACTCGGCCGACGTGCGGGGCAGCACGAATCCGCCGCGAAAGAAGTCGCCGGTGCCGAAGATTCGATCCCCCGCGCGGATGTGACCCTCGTTGCGGTAGGAGGTGGTCACGATCGATCCGACCAGGAGCGACCGGTAGATGCCGGCCCAGGCGTAGCCCAGCATGTCGAGAATGTAGGTGCCGCGATGCACCCAGAGATTGCGGAGCGTGCAGAACTGCCGAAGCATGATCCGAGTGGCATCCACCCGAACCTCGTTCCAGTCGGCGTCCGAGAGGGGCGTGAACGGAACGACGTCTTCCGCCGCGAGATGGTCGAAAAGCGTGCCGCGGGGCTGAGACGTGGGCAGCATCACGTGGTGGCCCCGATCGAGGCGGCTCAGCCGATGGTGGTGACGACCTGCTGGAGGTAGCGAACGAGGTCGGGTGCGAGCCCCCCGGCGGCGATGGCCACGTCGACCTGACGACGGAGGGCCTCGATGCACTCCACCGGCGTGGCATCGTCGGGGAGATCGATGACCGCGTCGAGCGCGACGTGCGAGTCGCCCGTCAGGTATCGGAAGAGCTGCGCGATCGAGGCCAGCCGGGGGTCGCCGCTCCTGGCGGCGGCGTCCTCGAGTTGCGTGCCCGTCAGGGCGGTGTTCAGCGACAGTCGCCGCTGGATCTCGGCCGCAGTGGCTGCCCGGAAGCCGGGCTCGTGCTTGAGCGATCCGAACCGCTCCGCGTCGATCACCAGCGCGTCGAGCCGATTCGGCTCGCGGGAGAGCACGGTGGCCAGGGCCGGCTGGCCCCGCCACATCCCGATCTCGCCGAGCACGGTCGGGCCGGTGATCGTGGCCACCTGCCGTGGCTCGGGCGAGGCGTCGGTCTTGTGCAGCACCACGAGCGGAGCCGTGGAGGAGAGCACGATGTACATCTCCCCCACCGTCGCCCCCTGGCGGATCAACGCCTCGCCCGCGGCCAGTTCGATCGTCCGATGTTCCAGCGGACGAGCTGCGTCGCCCCGGGCGTCGATCGCATGGAGGAGGATCGCGCCGATCAGCCGGTCGTCGGTGCTCTCGGAAGCAGCCTGCTCGTAGGCCCGGCGGAGCGCGGCCACGTCGGGCCGGTTCCAGACGGCCTCGCGGGCAACCGAGCGGGCCCGGATGGCCTCGACCGGCTTGCGGGCACGATACCGCCGCCCCCACTCCTCCCGCTGCGTCTCGAGGTCTGCACCGGTGCCATCCGGAAAGAGATAGGCGGCCGTCTCCGGATCGAAGTGGCGACGAATGTGGCTGGCCACGGTTTCGTCGGCGAGAGACGCCGTGACCGGCACGATCCGGCGGGCGATCTCGCGGCCCATCCGCTGCACCCGCGCCGACGCGGGCCGCTCGCGAAGATGGCGGTCGTAGGCGTCGCGAAACCGCTCGTGCGCGGCGAGGTCGCGGGGAACGCGCTGCAGGCCGGTGAGGCCCGCGATCTGGTAGAGCACCGTGCAGACCTGCTCGCTGAGCGCACGACCCCGCGGGCTGTCGGGAGGCAGGCCGCAGGTGGCGAGGCCCCGACGGATCGCCTCGATGAAGGAGGTGGCGACATAGGCGTAGTCGGCCTCGTAGCCATCGATCACGCGATAGCCGCCGTCCGCATCCGCCACCACCACTCCCGCGACATGGTGCCGCAGGTTGACGAGCCTCGCGATCTCCTGGAACTCGTTGGAGACACGCGGCAGAAGGAACCCGCCCCGGAAGAAGTCACCCGTGCCCTGAATCCGCTCACCGGCGCGAAACAGGCCCTCGTTGCGATACGACGTGGCCACGATCGAACTGACGAGGAGCGTGCGGTAGATGCCTGCCCAGGCAAACCCGAGCGCATCCGCCACGAAACGCCCGCGATGCACCCACAGGTTGCGGATCGTGGCGAACTGCCAAGCCAGTCGCCCACCGGCCACCCGCCGGATGGTGTTCCACTCGTCATCCGAGAGGGCGGGCAGAGGCACGATGTCCTCGGGGGCGAGGAACTCTTCGAGCGTGCCTTGACGGGGGCGATTCGAGGCTGACGAAGTCGTCTTCATTCACATGAGCAAGGGTTGTTTGGTACGGTAACGCAGCGGTGAACGCGTGGTGAATTCAGCCGCCGACCTCAGGATTGTGATGGACAGCCACTTGAAGGTGCAACGCGACACACAAGGACGACGATGCCGGGCATCCTCACACGACTGATCGGTGGCGATCTCGCCGCGCTCGCGGCGGATCCGCTGGGCGAGTTCGTCCGTCGCTCCCGGCAAGGCGGGGTCGTGCCGCTCAAGATCGGGCTCGTGAGAGGCCATTTTGTGTCCGATCCGGCGGTCGCCCGCCACGTGCTGCTCCAGAACAGCGACAACTACGACAGGCGCACTCCCGCCTTCGATGCCTTACGCGTGGTGCTCGGCAACGGCCTCATCACGAGCGGCGGCGCGTTCTGGAAGCGGCAGCGGCG
>CAIWZS010000198.1 GCA_903917235.1 uncultured Planctomycetaceae bacterium
CCGCCCGGAATCGCCACGTCGAGCACCACCACGGCCGGCCGGTGCTTCTTCGCGAGCACGAGCGTCGTCGGGGCGTCTGCGGCTTCCCCGACGACCCTGACGCGTGACCCCGCGAGCATGGCCCGCAGGCCGTGTCGAACGACTTCCTGTGCGTCCGCGATCAGGATCGGGATCGGTTGTGGCATGGCACGACGGAAAGCGAACACGGACGGGAGCCCCCTCTGGATTCAAGGATATGCCGCCCGCCGCGTCAATTCTTTTCACCACACGATCATCGTCGCCGCTGGAACGCCTACCGCCAGCCCTCGAAGGGCTGGTAGGGCCGCTTGGCGAGTTCGGAGAACACCGGCTCGATGCCGAGCCCGGGGCCCGTCGGGAGCACCAGACAGCCATCCTCGAGGACGAGTGGTGGGTGGGACACGGCGGCCTGCTCGGTGCGATCGGCCTGTGAACCGATCGTCTCGAGGATGAGGAAATTGGGAATGCACGCCGCGAGCTGGATCGAAGCCGCAGTCGCGAGCGGCCCGTTGGGGTTGTGGGGCGCGACGGGAACGTAGTGCGCTTCGGCGAGGGCCGCGATCTTTTTGGCCTGCATGATGCCGCCGCAATTGACCACATCGGGCTGGGCGACCGCGACGCCGCCGGCCTCGAGAAACCGTCTGGCATCATGGATCGTGGCCCAGCGCTCGCCGGTGGCGATCGGCACCGGGCTCGTCGTCGCCACCTCGCGGAGGGCCGCGGGGCTCTCCGGTGGCACCGGCTCCTCGACGAACAACAGTTCGATGTCGGCCAACGACGCGCACAAGCGGCGGGCGTTGGCAGGGCTGAGCCGACCGTGCACATCGACCATGAGGTGCACCTGCGGACCGACCGCTTCACGCGCCGCGAGAAAAAACTCCCGTACCCGCGTGAAGAAGTCGGCGGGGAGGAGCTCCGTCTCCTTGTGTGATGGATCGATCGAGCCCCGCGTGCCGTAGTAGCCGAAGTCGTCCCGAGGCGCCCCACCCGCGATCCTCACCGCCTTGTCGCCGCCATACATCAGCGGCACTCCGGCCTTGAGCGCCCGATATCCGGAGGCGACGCATGCCTTCGCGGCGGCGGCGAACGACTCGGGGGTGGGGCCTGCCGCGCAGTGGCAGTAGACGGGAATCCGCTCGCGGGTCGGACCGCCGAGGAGGCGGTAGATCGGCACGCCGAGGCTTTTGCCGTTGATGTCCCAGAGCGCGATCTCGACGGCACTCAGCGGCGTGGCATGGGCGGGACCGCCCACCCAGAACGAATCGCGGTACATCTTTTCCCACAGATCCTCGATGCGCGTGGGATCACGTCCGACGAGGAAGCGGGTGAGCTCCTGGATGCCCGCTTCGATCATGCGGGTCTTTCGCTTGAGCACCGTCTCGGCGTAGCCGGTGATCCCCTCGTCGGTGCGCACCGCGACGAAGATGCAGTTCTTCGCACCGACCGCCGCCGAGACCACGTCGATCCCCACGATCTTCATTCGCCCCATCTCCCGAACGGGTCGCTTGACCGGTGCGGCGGTCCGCGAGTCCCCGGCGCATCGAGACGCTCGTGTTCTCGGCCCACACCCGCGCTCCACCTCACGCCAGAACCCCCTGGCGCCGCATCAGCGTCTCGAGAGCCTGCCGCTGGTCCCTCGTCAGCGGCTCGAATGGCAGCCGTGAGTGACCGCCGTGCTCGCCGAGCAGGTCGAGCCCCGCGCGCCAGATCGCCAGATCGTTCACCGGGCCGAGCGACTGATGCGTCACCAGCTGTTTGAAGGGAAGCAGCCGATGCCAGATGCGGTGGGCTTCCGCCACGTCGCCTCGCGAAGCGGCGTCGAAGAGGGCCGCGCAATCGGCAGTGAGAAAGTTGAGGAACCCGCTGATCCACCCATGCGCCCCGCCGAGAATCGCCTCCATCGGCGATTGAAACGACCCGTAGAACACCCGGAGGCGATCCCCGCACCGGTGCAGCAGGTCGTGGACGGGCACGCAGCTCTCGAACGTCGACTTCACGCTCTGGATGACTCCCTCCTCCGCCAAGGCGGCGACGTCCCGGGACGTCAGTTCCACACAGGCGCTGTTGGCGGGGTTGTTGTAGAGCATGAGCGGCAACGACGTGGCGGCTCGCACGGCACGAAAGTGGTCGAGGACCGCCGGCTTCGGCGGTTTCTGGAAGTAGGGCAGGATCACGATCACCCCCGCCGCGCCCGCCCGTTCGGCCTGCTCGGTCATCGCGATGGTGTGCCGCGTCGCGTAATGCCCGGTGCCCGCATAGACCGGCACCCTCCCGGCCGTCGCATCGATGATCACGCGAATGACACGCAGGCGCTCGTCGTTGTCGAGCGCGATGAACTCCCCGGACGTGCCGGCGGCCACGAGCCCGCGAGCCCCGTGGCGCAGGAGGTACTCGACGTGCCGCGCCGTGCCATGCTCGTCGATCGCCCCCGCCGCATCGAACATCGTCAGCACCGCCGGCCAGATGCCACCGAGAGGTCGCGCATCGGATGGGGCGTCCGAGGCGGATGCCACCCGGGGAGCCATCGCGGAATCTCGATGGTCGACCTGGCCGGGCGAGACCGTGGGCTCGATGCGCGTCATGGCACTCCCTTCCCTCACACGCCGTAGGCCGTCCACACGCCCGTGCAGCCGTGACCGCGCCGCACGTGCAACACGCCGCGGGCCGGATCGGCAATGTACCCGGCGATCGAGTGCGTCCCGCCGGCTCCATGGCGGCAGATGCCGGCGGGGGCCCCGGCGTGATCCGCCAGCAGGTGCTTGAGCCGCTCCACGTCCCATGCCCCCCAGTCCGCCTGCATGAGCGTCGCGAGCCGATCGAGTCGACAGGGTGAATCGGTCGACGTCCCGTCCTCGAACGGTCGGAAGCGATCGGTGAGGTAATGGTTCGTGTGCAGCCGCGCGTCGGGGAGCGGCCCCACGTAGTCGGCGACGTCAGCGCCCCGAACCTCCACGTCCCCGATCCGGCCCGCCCCGTCACAGAAGACGAAATTCGCGGCGGAGCAGGCATGCCACCGGCGGGCGAGCGCGGTGCACTCGGCCACCGACCGGCACTCGAGGAACGCCCGGCGCAGCGGGTAGAAGGGCAGCCCCGGCCGCCACGCGTGGTTGAAGAGGGCATTCGCGAAATTCGCCACGCCATGCTCGTTCATGCCCGCATAGCCGAGCTGACCGGCGAACGTGAAGCACGTCGCCCGCGGGCGGCCGTCGTCCGGAAGCAGGCGGAGGATGATGCCGACCGAGTCATAGTCCGGCTCGAGGTCCTGATTCTGTCCGGCCAGCGGCCTGCCATCGGCCGTCGCCCCGGCGGTGATCGCAAATGCCGAGCACCCCTCCGCGGCCCGCATGGCCTCGAGCCTGACCTGGCAGAGCAGCGCGTGATCCAGCGGGATGCGGGCACCCTCGGCCAGCCCGCGCACCTCCTCGACGAAATCGGTCGAAAAAACCTCGAGCAGCGGCAGGAACGAACGGGCGCGACGCCCGAGCGCGTCACGATCCAGCCCGCACCACCGCTCGATCGCCGCCAGATAGCGGTCGATGAGCGGCCGCGCCTGCTCGCCATGGGCCCGACCCATGTGGCGGGAGGAGCCGGCGGCCTCGACGACGGGGTAGTTCACCGGTCCGTTTCCGCCCGTGGGGTGCGACTCAGGCGTCACCTTCGGACTCGTCCGACGGCGTTCCCTTCCCGCGGCGCCGCGGCTGACCCGACTCGTCGCGACGGAACACCGCGACGACGTCCTCGATCGGCACCACGTAGAGCAGGTTGTCCGATTCGAAGTCCACCGGAATCGAGTTCTTGGGGTGGAAGATGACGCGGTCGTACTTGGCGATCGGCACGTCGGCGTCGCGCTCCACCTGCAGGCTGACCTCGACGACCCGCCCCGTGATCGTGGGAATCTCGGCCTTGTCCGGCAGCACGATGCCTCCCCGGGTGGTGTGCCGGCTTTCGTCCTTGCGGATGAGCACCCGCATCCCCAGAGGCTCCACGGATTCGTCCACGCTTCGCTGTCCTGTCGGTGGGCGACCCGGTCGTCGGGCAGCCATGCAGCAGCAGTGGAGTCACAGACCGCACGAGCGTCAATCCGAGGCGCACGGTGTTCGCGAGACGCCCTGCCAGAGCGACGCGGTCAGACTCCGCCACCCGCCGCGGCGCGCACCAGTACGCCCCGCTCCTCCGCCGTGAGCTCGAGCGCGGCGGCGACGGCGAGATCGGCGAACTGCCCCCCGCGACGAGCGCCCACGATCGCGCCGGTGATTGCCGGATGGGCGAGCACCCATGCGAGGGCGACCGCCCCCGGAGCCACACCCCGGGTGGCCGCGATCCCTCGCACCGCTTCGACGACCGCGAGGTGACGAGCGAAGGCCGGATCCTGGAAGAGCGGGTTTTTGTGCTTCCGCCAGTCGTCTTCGGGCAGCGCGTCGCGACGCTCCCGAGACCATGTGCCGGTGAGGAGTCCCGACGCGAGCGGCGAGTACGCCAGCACACCGACGTCATGGGCACGACACCAAGGCAGGATCTCCGGCTCGATCTCGCGCCGCAGAAGCGAGAACGGGGGCTGAAGCGACGTGATCGGCGCGATCCGCGCGGCCCGCTCCATCTGGGCCACGCTGAAGTTCGACACGCCGATCCAGCGGACCTTGCCCTCGTCGCGAAGCCGCGCGAGCTCCGTCCAGCCCTCCTCGACGTCCTCGTCGGGTTCCGGCCAGTGCACCTGATAGAGATCGATGCGGTCGAGCCGCAGCCGGCGAAGGCTCGCCTCGCACTCGGCCCGCACGCTCGCCGCCTCGAGCCGCTTACCGATCTCGCGACGCTCATTCCAGACGCGGCCACACTTCGTGAAGACGAGCGGCCGCTCCCGCACACCCTCCAGCGCGCGTGCGACCACCTCCTCGGAGCGACCGAGGCCGTAGACGGGCGCGGTATCGATCCAGTTCACGCCGTGGTCAAGAGCCTCATGGATCGCGGCGATGCTGTCGCCGTCGTCCTGGGAGCCCCACCCGAAGGCCCAGTCTCCGCCGCCGATCGCCCATGCTCCAAAGCCGAGTGGCGTGATCGCCAGGTCCGACGTGCCGAGGAGGCGGGTCCGCATCGCGTTCATACCCGCACCACCCAGCCGGCCCGATACGAGGGACGACCCCAGAGCCGTTGGGCGGCCGGATTGTCCAGCACCGCCCCGGTGCGTGGATCACAGCGCACGACGGTGTCGGTGCGGTAGGCGATGTTGCCGAGGTGGCACAGCATCGCGCTCTTCTGCCCTTCGTCGATCGGGCTGTTGAGTTCCGCCTCGCCGCGGATCGCGGCGATGAAGTTGCTCATGTGCGAGAGGTCGCCGGTGCCCGCCACGCTGCTCGTGCCCGTGGCCGCCTCGGCACCGGCCTGATCGTAGACCGTCCACGAGTCACGATGGACGGCCATGGTGCCGGCGTCTCCGTAGAAGACGATCTCGGCCGGCGGTTTCTCCGCCCGCCGCGCGTGGCAACTGCTCTGCACCCACTCGCACCCCGCATGTCCGAAGTCGTACGCGGCGGTGGCGGTGTCGGGCGTCTCCTGCAGGTCGTCGTGCCAGTAGCGACCGCCGGTGTAGGTCACCCGCAGCGGATGGTCCGCCTTCAGACCCCAACGCAGGATGTCGAGGTGGTGGACGCCGTTGTTGCCCAGTTCGCCGTTGCCCCAATGCCAAAACCAGTGCCAGTCGTAGTGGATGAGTGACCGGATGTCGTGCTGCGGGTCGTCGGGCACGGGGCCCTGCCAGAGATCGAGGTCGAGGCCTTCGGGCAGCTTGCGGTCCCGGGGAGCGACCGGCCCACGGGCGCCGTAGTAAAAGCCACGGCCGAACCGCACCGTCCCGATCGCGCCGGCATGGAGGGCCGCGATGGCGTCCTTCATCCACGTGCGTCGCTGGTTGCCCATCTGCACGAGGCGACCGTACTGCCTCGCCGCGGCGACGAGCATCTCCGCCTCGCGGGGATTCTGGCTGCCGGGCTTTTCAACGTAGACGTGTTTGCCCGCCTGGAGCGCCAGCAGGGATGCCGGCGTGTGCCAGTAATTCGGCAAGGCGAAGAAGACGGCGTCGAGCGTCGCGTCATCGAGCGCCGCGCGGAAATCCTTCACGCCCTGCGGCGTCGGCGCACCCGCTGCCGCCACGGCCTTCATGGCCAGCGCCAGCCTCTGTGGATCGACCTCTGCAAGGTGGGCGATCTGGACCCCGGGAATCTTGAGGAGCGTCTGGACGTGGCCCATGCCGCGGCCGAGGCCCACGACCGCGACGCGGATCGTCTTTCCCGCCTCCGTACCCTCCACGCGTCGCGGCACGTGCCCGGCTGTCGCGGTGATGCCTCCCGCCGTGACGGCTGCCAGAAACGAACGTCGTCCGACCCGGATCGACCTCATGGGATGGGGCTGGTTCGTGCGCGGGTCGATCGCGGCTTGGGGCCGTGAGCCATGGAAGTGCATCGCGACGACTCCTGCAGCGGAACAAACATCGACCATCGATATCGTTCGAAGAAGGCGGCAGTATAGCGGCCCCTCAACGACCGGCCTCGCCCGCCCCCAGGTCGCGCAGCAAGCCCACCGCACGGGGCTCGAACAACGCCTGCCAACGGGGCGCCAGCGCACAGTCGCAGTCCTCCTGGGCGTAGCCCGTGTTGCCCCGCTGGGCCGAGGTCGGGGCGTAAAAGATGTAGCCGTTCGTATAACCCGCAACGAACGCCCTCGGGTCGCCGACCGCACGCTTCACCGCCAGGCCAACCTCGGCCGTCAGTTCACCCGGAAACGTGACGAGCTTGAAGTCACCGATCCGCAGGGCGTGCATCTCCACCTCGATGGTCGGAGAACCCGCGGCGTGGGCTCGCTCGCGATGTTTTTCGAGCAGCGCGAGATTGACGTTGAGCCGGGTGATCCGCTCCATCGCACGCACGTTGCCGAGATAGGCCTCGATCAGTCTGGCGGTCTCCCGATCATGCCCGGTGAGCGTCGTCCCTCCGATCGCATCTTCGTGGAGGTAGCGGTGGGCATGCCGCGACGGGTGGTCGGGAAAGATCCGGTGCTGCAGCAAGAGCGGCAGGAAATCCTTGAAATCGATGGCGGTCGGCACGAGACCGGCCACGGCACGTTCACGTTCGGCACGGATCCGCGCGATGCGGTGGTCGAGATCATCGGCTCGGGGCAATTCCAGTCGCGACGACGCGACGCGCAGGTCGTCCGTCGGACGCGGCTCGAGGCCCCGCATGCCGCGCAGCACGTCGACGCCGAGCCGCAGGCCGAGCGGCTCGGCGTCGGGAGCGACGGCCACGTCCTTGTACCCCACGGGATTGATGTCGCCGCCGCAGGCCTGCATGAAGAGCGCGATGGCACCGTCGCCGAGTGTCTCCTCGACGAGTGCGGATGCCACGCCGGGAAAGTCGGCCGAGCTGCCCTTCCACGGCGGATTCATGATCGGGTGGCACGCGAAGAGATAGACGACGGCGAGGGTGCCTCCCGTCTCCCGATCCAGCCGCAGCAGTCCGATCTGCGGATCGATCGGTGCGACCGCCGCCACGCGATCGTCCGGTGGTGAGGAATACCCGCGTCGCAGGTCGACCTCACTGCCGTCGACGAGCGTGAGGCGCCGATTCTCGCTGATGCCATGCTCGTCGATGCTGCCGGACGCGGCACGCACCGGCACGAGCGCCGCTGCTGCCCGCCTGACGGCCTCGATCACGAGTTCGGCCGTGTCGGCCCGCACCACGCCATGGCAGTGGCTGGCGTTGACGAGCACCGCCTCCGGGGGAATGCCGAGGTCGGCCTGGAGCCGCGTCCTGAGGAGCGGTAGGAACGCGTCGTCGATGCGGCCGATGCCGCCGATCGCCACGGCATCGACGCCGATGATCACGGCCCGAGTCGTACCGCTCTCGAGCACGAGCGCCCGCGCGTGGCAGGGATCATGGACCAGCCCGGTGCGATCGGAGATGTCCACTCGTGCGACACCGGCGCGCAAGCGGGCCGGCGGTGTGGCGGCTTCGACCTGACCGACGAGGATCGCCATCATGACCGCCAGGGAGCGGACGGCATGCTCGTGCACCGACCCGTGTCGTACCGCGGAGATGTTCATGCGTGTCTGTCCATGCCTCGGGGATACCGTTCGAGTCCGCTCAGCCCGCCGATCGCAGTTCATGATTCTGACCGACTCGCACACGAGCAGCCACCCACCGTCCGCTCTCGGATGCCGGGAGTCATCAGAGGACGCCGCCGCGGAGACGCTCGCTGCTCACACATCGGCCTCCTCACGCGGCCGCTCGAAAACCCGCTCCACTGGTAGTGTTCGTGCGTTCCCTTTTTCGAGCGTGACCGCGACTTTGCCCCGTGATTCGGCCCCAACCGTCCCGCGAGTGGGATGACGCTCGCTTTCGCAATCTGCCACTGCCCCGATACGCTGCGAGCCACATGCCACAGGCTCGGGCACTCATTCGCCACCCACCTGCTCGAGGCGGGCCATGACATCCGCACCGTCCAGGAGTTGCTGGGGCACAACGACGTCCGCACCACGATGATCTATGCCCACGTTCTTAACCGCGGCGAGCCGCTGATTCGCAGTCCGGCCGACTCCCTCTGCGGCCCGGCATTATCACGACAGCGTGCTGGAGAAGCCCCAACCCGAACGACACGCTCCTCCAACGAAGCCCTCCCCGCAATGAGACTTGCGTTGTGCGCCGACGCTACCTTCCCCGCGCATGATCACCACGTCCCGACGGCTTATCGAGAACCGTAGAAATACGAGTTCTCCCACCACACATGGCCGTTGAATCAAAAGTTACTCGCCTTCTCGACCAACTGGCCCGGGCGCCGTCTGTGGTAATCGACCTCGTCAACGACGTGCCGGCTGACAGGTTGAAGCGTCGTCCGGTCCCATCGAAATGGTCGGCTCACGAGCACGCCTGCCATCTTGCCGCGGTTCAACCGTTGTTCATGAACCGGCTCGACTTCATGCTCCGCGACCCGGCTCCGGTGATTCGGCCCTATAACCCTGCTGATGATGATGCAGAGGATGCGCTGCTGGCAGTCGACCTTGCCGAGGCGATGAATCGGTACCGATCTGAGCGGGCGGGCATGGTCTCTCGGCTCCAAGCATTGACGCCCTCTCAATGGGAAATCTCAGCTTCTCATCCCGAGTACAACCGGTATTCCATTTTCATCATGTTCCGCCATCTCGCGCTGCACGATCTCTATCATGCGTATCGCATCGAGGAGCGGCTGCTGGAGCATGAGGCCGGTCGATAGGCCGGGACGGGGAGAACCACGCAATGCAGCGGACTCGCGATAAAATCGGTCCTGATGGAAAGCCCAAGGTCGCGAGCCGCTGATCGCCAGCGTTCGGCGTGAATGTCACTCTGATGATCAGGATCCCGATCCACATGAGCCTTACCAGTCGTCGCCGATTCGTTTCGGTAACAGCTACCGGAGCAGCTGGAGTAGCCGCGGCTGCACACGCTGCGAATGGCGAGGCTGCGAGGCCGGGCCTGTGCACGGAGGCCGCACGGGACGTTCCGCTGACCGCGGATGCCGACGTGATCGTCTGCGGCGCAGGACCAGCGGGCGTCACGGCGGCCATCACAGCGGCGCGGGCGGGAGCCAGGGTGCGCCTCTTCGAGGCACACGGCGCGCTTGGCGGAGTGTGGACGAACTCGCTGCTCGGGTACCTCCTCGATTTTGACAAGCCGGGGTTCAACCAGGAGCTCGTCCGGCGGCTGCGGGAGCGGGACGCCATCAATGGCGAAGGCATGAACGGCCTCAGCTATCAGCCGGAAGAAATGAAGGTGCTGCTGGAGGAACTCTGTGCCGACGCAGGGGTGCAGGTGCAGCTCCATACGCGGGTCACCGCAGCCCAGCGGGAGGGACGCGTCTTGCGGACGATCCTCACCGAGTCCAAGTCTGGTCGCCAGGCGTGGCGCGCCCCTGTCTTCATCGACACCACAGGGGATGGCGACCTTGGTGCCCAGGCGGGCTGCGAGTTCGAGATCGGCAAGGACGCGGCGTGCCCCTGCCAGCCGATGACCATGTACGCGCTCCTCGTGGTGAAGGACGTGTCCGCCCTCGCGGGCCTGATGCACGCGGTGGGAAACAACGGGCAGCAGGTCGGGCCGAAGACGTTTCGCGATGAGCTCGCCCGCGCCGGGGTGAAGCCGAGCTACGGCGCGGCCTGCATGTTTCCGATCCACGGCAATCTGGTGCTGCTCATGGCGAATCACGAATACGGCATCAATGCTACCGACGCTGCGCAGGTGACCGAGGCGACGCTGCGCGCGCGGAGCGAGGTGCACCGGATCGTGCGTGCGCTGCGCACGCTTGGCGGCCCCTGGGAGGGCGTGCAGATCGCCGCCACACCCGAGCAGATCGGCATTCGCGACGGGCGGCGCATCAAGGGGCGGTATTTCATGACGAGCGAGGATCTCGTCACCGGAAAGAGACAAGCCGACGCGGTGGCGAGGGCCACATTCCCTGTGGATATCCACGCGCTCACGGCTGAAGAAAACAAAAAAACGCCCTATCACGGCGCAGGCGTGAGGACGCAGCCGTACGACATTCCGCTCCGCGCTCTGATCGCCCGGGACGTCGATGGCCTCATGATGGCAGGCCGCTGCATCAGTGGCGACTTCATCGCGCACGCGAGTTACCGCGTGACCGGCAACGCCGTCGCGATGGGCGAAGCCGCCGGAGCGACCGCCGCTCTCGCCGCGAATAACAAGGCCGCTCCGCATGACGTACCGTGGAGCGCGGTTCAGGCTGCGATTGCGAAAATGCGGTCGTGAACATTTGCGATTTCAGAGAAGCACTCCTGACATGTCCTCCATAAACGGGTGGGGTGCCGAACCACGCCATGCGGCGGACTCGCGATGAAATCCCGCGGCGTGGTTCGCCTGATGTCGCGAGCCGCTGATCGCCCGCGTTCGGCGAAGGAGAGTGCTCGTGGCGCAGGTGGTTTGCTACGTTGCCGCGAGTGTGGATGGCTCTATCGCCGTGGTGGAAAACGGGGCCAAGGCCGGCCTCGCGAACCCCATCGCCTCCGTGAGCCAGGACGATCCGGTATTCCTGATCGTGCCCGGCGACCGGAATCCAACGGTGCCGATCGTGTCTCGTGGCCCGACGATCCCGACTGATCGCCCAGCGGTCACAGCCACGGAATGGTGACCACCGTCATCCGCGTCCCTTCGACATCGAGCGTGCCCACCGTGGGATCGCCACGTCCGATCGACGTCTCACTCCTTGGTGACGCGGCGATCGTCGTCCGCATCGGGGCGGTGATGCCACACGGTGTCGACGCCGACGTGACGACCATGCTCGTGCGGTCGATCGCGGACGCCATCGGTACGGAGGCGCTCCCGGGTGTCATCGACATCGTGCCGTCCCCGGATCGCGTGACGCTCGTCGCCGACCCGCGTCGCGTGCCCGGTCCATCGGCGAAGGGAATCGACAAGCTCCTCTCCATCGTGACACGCATCGCGCACGCGGCCGCAGCGACCGCCGTGCCGAGGCCCGGCCGACAGCGCGAGATCGATGTCGCGTACGGAGGTGACGATGGGCCCGACCTCGATCAGGTCTGCTCCGCGCTCGGCATCGATCGGGACACGTTCGTGCGGCTCCACACGGCGCCCGACTATCTCGTCACCGCGATCGGCTTCGTGCCCGGCTTTCCGTACCTCGCCGGCCTGCCTGAGTCGCTCGTGCTCCCGCGCCGGGACTCGCCACGCACGCGGGTTCCGGCGGGCTCGGTCGGCATCGGCGGCCGGCAGACCGGCATCTATCCGTTCGCGACACCGGGCGGGTGGCACCTCGTCGGCCGTACGACGGCATGCCTCTTCGATCCCGGGCGCACTCCCCCTTCGCTCCTGCAGGTCGGCGACCGGGTGCGTTTCATCGCCAGCAAGGGCTTTGCGGCGGCGCCTCGCCCTTCGCGTGCGGGCGACCGGAGGGAACACGCCTCAGCTCCCCGAGTCGGTGCGGGTCAGGACGAGGCATCGCCCCAGGCGGCTTCCACCTCGACGCCCGGCGGCCGATCGCGCCCCCGCCGATATCTCACGATCCTCGGTTCCGGGCTCCTCACGACCGTGCAGGATCTCGGCCGCTTCGGCCATCGGGCCGTGGGGATGCCGGCCGGAGGCGCGGCGGATCCCGTCTCGCTGCGACTGGCGAATCTCGTCGTCGGCAATCCTGCCAACGCGGCGGGACTGGAGTGCACGCTCACCGGACCGGAGATCCGCTTCGACTGCGACGCGACGATCGCCGTCACCGGTGCCACCGTGTCAACGCTGCCGCCTGGCCGACCGATCCATGTGGAGAGCGGCACGGTGCTCGCGCTCGGGCATGTGCAACGTGGCTGCCGTGCCTACCTCGCGATTGCCGGCGGCATCGACGTCGACCCGGTGCTCGACAGCCGTAGCTCCTATCTGCCCGCCACGCTCGGCGGTGTCGCGGGCCGCGCGCTCGCGCAGGGGGACGTCGTGCCTCTCGGCACGGTCGTCACGCGCACGACGGGGACCGACTGGTCGCTCGCGTCGTCCCTCGTCGCGCTCCCCGAGGCCGTGACCGTGCTCCGCGTCGTCCGCGACCCGGCATCGCGCCTTCCCGCCGACGCATGGCAGATGCCCTACCGCACCACCTCCCGCTCCGATCGCATGGGTGTCCGGCTCGAGGGACCAGTGCTGCCGGGATCCGGATCGGGAACCTCGATCGCCGTCCTGCCGGGGACCGTGCAGGTGCCGCCCGACGGCCGGCCGATCATCCTGCTCGCCGACGCCCAGACGATCGGCGGCTACGACGTGCTCGGACAGGTGATCGCCGCCGACCTGCCACTGGCGGCGCAGCTCCGCCCGGGTGACGCGGTCCGCTTCGTGTCGGTGGACGCGCGCACCGCGGTCCACGCCCTGCATGATCGCGACAGCTCGCTCGCCCGGGCGGAGGTCGCGCTCGCATCACGCACGGTGTGCATCAAGACGATCGATCTCAATGCCGACGTCGGGGAGGGGGCGTCACACGACGCGGCGATCATCCCGCTCGTCTCGTCGATCAACGTCGCCTGCGGCGGTCATGCCGGCGACCGGGTCTCGATGCGCGAGTGCGTCGCACGCGCGCGTCGTCACGGGGTCGCCGTCGGCGCCCACCCCGGCCATGCAGACCGTGCCACCTTCGGTCGTGTCGCGTCACCGATCGAGCCGGACGATGCCGCGAATCTCGTGACGCGTCAGGTGGAGGCCCTCGCCGCCATCGCAGGCGACGACATGGCACACGTGAAGCTGCACGGGGCGCTCTACCATCAGGTCGCCCACGATGCCGACCTCGCGGCCGCGGTGGCGTCACGGCTGGCCTGTCGGTGGCCGCGACTCCCGGTGATCGCCCCGGCCGGCAGCCTCTTCGCGGAGGTCGCCGCCACGTGCGGACTCCATGTGCTCCATGAGGCCTTCGTCGATCGTGCCTACGGCCCGGACGGGCGGCTCGTGCCGCGATCACGGCCGGGGGCGGTCCTCGCCGATCCGGCATCGGCCGCCGCGCAGGCCGTCGCCATCGCCCGGGACGGCCGCGTGACCGTCGGGGGCGACGTCGTGGGCATCCGTGCCGACACGCTCTGCATCCACGGGGACGGGGCCGATCCCGTGGCGTGCCTCCGCGCCGTCCGCCGCGCGCTGGCGATCGCCGGCATCGACGTGGCCCGGCCGTGAGGGAATCGACGCGGTGGCATGCCGGCGCACGCGCCGGTAGAGTCAGTGCCGTTGTCCGGGGGAGAGCCCATGCATCCATCACGCCGAACCGCGCTGCGCACGCTCGTGGGCGGCGGGGCGACGCTGCTCGTGGGTGCGTCGCCGCACGGTGCCGATGCCGCTTCTCCGCCTGCGGCCGTACCCGTGAGGACCATCACGCGCGGCCCGAAACATCACTGGTTCGCCTATTACGACAAGCTCCAGTTCGACCCTTCGATCCGCTATTGCCTGGGGAATGCGGTCGAGTTCGAGCACCGCTCGCCGCGGCCCGACGACGAGATCGAAGTGGGCATGGTCGATCTGAAGGACGGCGATCGGTGGATCCCGCTCGGCACGTCCCGATCGTGGGGCTGGCAGCAGGGATGCATGCTCCAGTGGGTACCCGGCACCGAGTCGACGGTGATCTACAACGATCGGGAGGGCGACCGCTTCGTGGCGCGGGTGGTCGACGTCACCACGCGGCGCGGCCGCACGGTGCCGCACGCCATCTACGCGCTCGCGCCCGACGGCCGCACGGCTGTCACCACCGACTTTCGCCGGATCAACGAGATGCGGCCCGGCTACGGCTATGCCGGGCTGCCCGATCCGTGGACGGCCCTGACGGCGCCTGCGGACGTCGGCATCCAGCGTGTCGATCTCGAGACGGGCGAGGTGACGATGCTCGTCTCACTCGCCGAGATCGTCGCGGTTCCACGCCCCGGCGGCTTCGGGCCCGGGAAGCACTGGTTCAATCACCTGCTCGTGTCGCCCGACGGTCAGCGGACGATCTTTCTCCACCGGTGGCGGACCGAGCCCGGCCGATTCGCGACGCGAATGTTCACGATCGGCCTCGACGGCACGGGCCTTCGCGAGCTCAATCCCGGCGCCGGGATGGTGTCACACTTCATCTGGCGCGACGCCGATCACATCCTCGCATGGACCCGCCATGCCACCGAGGGCGACTGCTTCTGCATCATGGAGGACGCCGTGGACGGCGGCATCGAGCCGATCGGACGCGAGGTCATGCCACGGGACGGACACTGCACCTACCTGCCGGGCGGCCGGTGGATCGTCAACGACACCTACCCGCAGGGCCCCGACCGCCTGCAGCGGGTCTACCTCTACGAGGTGGCGACCGGACGCCGCGTCGATCTGGGCGCGTTTCCATCACCCGCCGACTACACCGGCGAGTGGCGGTGCGACACGCATCCGCGTCACAGCCCCGATGGCCGCTGGCTGTGCATCGATTCGCCGCACACCGGTTCCGGGCGTCAGATGCACCTGCTCGACATCGGGTCGGTGGTCGCATCCTGAGCGGAGACGGATCGGGGCGTGCCGCTCCGGCCGCGGGACCGTATGCTCTGGGCGGCGGTCGTCCGGGGAGGTCTCTCGGTGCCGCCCCGCCGGTCTTCCTGACCCCGTGGAGACTTCGATGCCCGCCACCCGACGCTCGTCCACCCGTCCGCTCCCGCGCCTCGCATGGCTCGTGCCGTGCATGACGCTGCTCTTCGCCGCACCCCCGTATCACGAAGCACCTGCGCAGTCGCCGCGCGCACGGCCACGCCCTGCGAATCCGGCCGAGGTGAAGCGGCTCGACTCGCGGTTCGAGGAGGTGCAGTCCGAATTCGTGCGCGAGACGACGTCGCTCCTGACGTCGTACGAGCAGCTGGGCCAGTTCGATCGCGTGAAGGCGATCCTCGAGGCGTTCGTGAAGCTCGACCCCAAGAACGACCAGCTGAAGGCCAAGATCGCCGAGCTCGACGAGCGGATGCTGCAGGCCGGAGAGTTCGAGATGCGGCTGCAGCCGGGAGAATCGTGGCAGGCCGTCGGGGCCGTTCAGAAGGACCGACCGATCCGTATTCGCGTCTCCGGTGACTATCGCTTCCAGGCCAGCGGCAGCGTCACGGCCGACGGCGTCGCGGGTGACGATCCGCAGTCGGGCATCGTGTCCCAGATTCCGTTTGGCGCCGTGATGGGGGTGATCATCCCGGCCAACCAGTCGGCGGACGCGAAGGCACCGCGTCCCTTTCTCGTCGGCAGCACGTTCAACCGCAATGCGGAGCGGGACGGCGTCCTCCACCTGCGGACCAACATCCCGACCGGGACGAAGTGCACCGGTCGCCTCGACCTGCTCGTGAGCGGTCCCCAGCAGTGAGGCCGTCCTGACCCACCCCGCCACCCGCTCGCCGCCGGCACAACCGGCGGCCCGGCGCAGCGGCACGCCGCCGCGCTCGCACGCATCCTCGAGGAGCCGCCCCATGTTGTCCGTGCTTCGCCACACGCCCTGCGGGATCGGTACCCGCCACGACGCTCGATCGCCTGCGCTGCGCGTTGCCATCATCGCCGCGGTCGCCGGGTTCGCATCCGCCATCCCGGCCCGGGGCGAGGTGCGGGTGCTCGTCGGCTCGTCCACGGGCCGCACCGCCAAGGAGCCCGATGCGGCCGTGATCAACGAGCCCTTCGCGGTCGCCTTCGACCGCACCGGCCGCCTCTATGCGGTCGAGTACACGCGGGGCGACAGGCTCTTCCGCATCGCCGACCCCGCGGCGGCATCACCGACCGTCGAGTTCGTGGCCGGTGTCTTTCGCTCGTCGCTGGAGAAGCGGGATCCGCCCGCGGATGCCAGCCACGGGGTGTCACGGTTCAACGGTCTGCACGACGTGGCGATCGCCCCCGACGGCACGGTCTACGTGGCGGACACGTTCCACCACCGCGTCTGCGGCTTCGACCCCGCGACGGGCCGCGTGCGCGTCGTCGCAGGCACGGGAGAGGCCGGATTCTCCGGTGACGGTGGGCCGGCCACTGAGGCGCGGTTCAACCAGGCCTACTGCGCGACGCTCGTGCCCGATGGCTCGGCGCTGCTCGTCGCCGACATCCGCAACGCGCGGGTGCGGCGTGTGGACCTGCGGGCGGGAACGGTGCGCACGGTGGTGGGCAATGGCACCGCAGGCCGTCCCGTGGACGGCGCGCGGGCCCTCGAGACGCCGCTCGCCGGTCCGCGTGCCGCCTGCATGACCGCCGACGGGACGATCTACGTGGCCCTCCGGGAGGGGAACGCGCTCGTCGAGGTGCGCGACGGCGTGGTCCGCACCGTCGTCAACGCATCCGGGACGTCAGGCTACGCCGGCGACGGTGGCCCGGGCCGCGAGGCGCGACTGGCGGGCCCGAAGTACGTGGACCTCGATCGCGCGGGCCGGGTGCTCGTCGCCGACACGGAAAACCACTGCATCCGCCGCTACGACCCGCGGACCGGGATGATCGTGACGATCGCCGGCACACCGCCGCGTCCGGGTGCGACGATCGGCGCGGACCTGCTCTCGACGGGCCTCAAGCGGCCCCACGGCTGCCGTATCGATCCATCCGGCCGCCTCGTCATCGCCGACAGCGACAATGATCGGATCGTGGCGGGAGTGGTGGCCGACTGAGCGGCTGCGCGGCGGTCACTGCCGCACGAGCACACGCGATCCCGGGCCGAGGATGTCGAGCAGTTCCGCGAGGTCGCGCTCGGAAACCACGACGCTCGACGGTGCGACCGTGTCGGCCAACGCCCCGGGATCGTCGGCCGCCTCGATCACGATGCCGTCGTCGAGGATGATTCCTCTCGCTCGCGTCGTGCCGGCCGGATCGGCTCCCGCGCCGTGCACCACCTCGCGCACCGCGAGTGACGAGCCGACGCGATCGAGCAGCTGACGGCCGACGACGACGGTGAAGCGGCCCGCGTAGTTTCCGCCGACGTGCAGCGTGAGCCGACGACGCGACACGCTCACGGTGGCATCGAACGGACCCCGCACCAGCTTCAGATGCTCGCCCGGATAGAGGGTCTGCGGGTCGTCGATCCCGTTGATCTTGGCGAGCAGCTGCCATGGCACGGCCAGCGCGGTGGCGATCGCGGGGAGCGTCTCACCCGGCGAGACGACATGCCCTGGCAGGAGCAGGTCGCGCTGGGAGTAGATGACCGTCCCGGCGAGCTGTCCGAGAAGGTCCTCGAGGCGTTGGCTCTCCTCGAGCCCGAGCGCCGGATCGTCGTGCCAGATCGACAGCGACGCGAGGGCCTCGGCGTAGCGACCCGCGGCGAGTTTTTCATGCGCATCGGACCACGCCGACGTGAATGCGGCGGACGGCGCGAGCGGCAGCGTGGGATCGGAGGTCACGACCGCCGCCGGGGCCGATTCCGCCGAGCCCGCCAGGAGTCCAGGTGGCGTCGTGCCATTGGGGAGCGCCGCGAAGCGATCCGGACGCAGCGTCTCCTCGGAGGGTCGGGCAGGGGAGGGCTCCGACACAGGAGGGGGTGCCGACTGCGCCGGCAGGAACGTCGCGGTGGTATCGGCCGACACAGGTGCGGGGACGGGGATCGGCGACCTCGCTCCCGGTGCGGACGGTGTCACGGAGGCCGGAAGTGCCGCCGCCTGGGTGTTCGCGGCACCGGGCGGCGCGGAGGGGAACGCGGCTGGTGGGTCGGCGACCGTTGGGGATGATGACGCGGGGAGCGACGTGAACTCGACCTGGGGCGGCACGAACGACGGCGCGTCCTCCGACGGGGTCCCGGATCGCTGGGGCCCCTTCTGCACGATGGAGTAGGCGCCGTAGAGGATCGTGCCGAAGAGTGCGAGCACGAGCAGCGGCTTGAGCACCTCGAGGGAATCGGAGTCGCCCGTCGCCTGGCTCTTTCGCTGGGAGCGGCTCGCCATGTGTCACCTTCCTCGACGTTCGTGGCAGCCCCGACCGCACACCGTGTCGCGTGCGGGGGGACGGGACGGGGTGCGGATGGTAGGGGCGGCCGTGGGACCGTGCCAGACCGCTTCCCGGCCCGATTTGCGGGGGGCGCCAGCGGTGCAGGCTCCGGCGCACACGGTCCGCGGCGGCGGTCACACCACTTCCGGGATCGTCAATCGCGATGGACGAGGCGTATATTCCCCGGGTCGCGGCGTCGGTCCGGCCACACCCCGCGGGTGATGCCGACGGCCTCGAACACGGTCGCATGGACGGGACCGTGCCACATGCCCGATCGTGCCTGCACCGAGGTGAGCGATGCGTTCCCGTGACATCGATCCCAGCCGTGTCCGCGACGTCGTCGCGGTGGTGCTCGCCGGGGGCAAGGGAGCGAGGCTCGATCCGCTCACCAGGCACCGCGCGAAGCCGGCCGTGCCCTTCGGCGGAACCTACCGGATCGTCGACTTCGCCCTCTCGAATTGTCTCAACAGTGGTTTGCGAAGGCTGCTCGTGCTCACGCAGTACAAGGCGAGCAGTCTCGATCGCCACCTGAACCTCGGCTGGCACCGCTTCTTCTGCCGGGAACTGGGCGAGTTTCTCGACGTGCTGCCGCCGCAGCAGCGGGTCGACGAGCACTGGTATCTCGGCACCGCCGACGCGGTGTATCAGAACATCTACTCGATCGAGATGGCCGATCCCCGGCTGGTCGTCGTGCTCGCGGGCGACCACATCTACAAGATGAACTACCAGTCCCTCATCGAGGCCCATGAGGAGGGCGGCGCCGACGTGACGGTCGCCGCGCTCCCGGTGCCGCGGAGCACGGCCGTCGAATTCGGGACGATGGAGGTCGACGCGTCGGGGCGCGTGCGGGCCTTTCGCGAGAAGGTCGCCGATCCGCCGGCGATGCCCGGCCAGCCGGGCATGGCGCTCGCGTCGATGGGGATCTACTGCTTCTCCGCCGACTTCCTGCTCGACGAGCTGCGCCGCGACGCGGCGGACGGGGGCAGTCGGCACGACTTCGGCCACGACATCCTCCCCAAGGTGATCGACCGGCACGCGGTGCAGGCCTTCGCCTTCCGCGACGAGAATCGCAAGCGTGACGCCTACTGGCGTGACGTCGGCACCATCGACGCCTACTTCGAGGCCAACATGGATCTCGTCGAGGTCGATCCGCAGCTGAATCTCTACGACGAGCAGTGGCCGATCCGCACCCACCATCCCGCCTATCCGCCGCCGAAGTTCGTGTTCGCGGGAGAGGGACCCGAGGCCAGACGGGGCGAGGCGACCGACAGCCTCGTCTGCCCCGGGGCGATCCTGTCGGGGGGCCGCGTGCACCGTTCGATCATCGGACCCGGCGTCCGCATCAACAGCTTTGCACGGGTCGAGGAATCGATCGTCTGTGAGGGCGTCGACATCGGTCGTCACGCGCTGGTGCGCCGCGCGATCATCGACAAGGGCGTGCAGGTGCCGCCTCACGCGACCGTCGGCGTCGATCACGAGCAGGATGCCGCCCGCGGCCTGACGGTCTCGGCGGAGGGCGTGACCGTGGTCCCCAAGGGATTCCTCTTCCCCGTCGCGTCCCGCGCCCGGGAACCCGTTCCGCAGACGGCGTCCTGACGACGCCTCCACCGATGCCTCCCCGCAACCTCCTCACGATCGCCCTCGCGGCAGCCCTCTGCTTCGCGAGTTCGACGTTCGCCGCCCGGACGCTCCCCGGGCGACGCTTCAACGAGGTCGTGTCCCTGATCCAGGGATCGCATCTCGATCCCGCACCGACGACGAGCCTCGTGGATGCGGCGATCGAGGCGGCCGTCGGACGCCTTGACGAGCACTCCGAATACCTTCGGGGCTTCCGCCGTGAGGCGGTCGAGACGGCACTCGACCAGGAGTTCGTCGGCGTGGGCCTCGAACTCGAGTGGGACGAGGCGACGCGCGAGCCGGTCGTGGTGGCCGCAATGCCCCGTGGCCCGGCCTGGCAGGCGGGCGTCACGAGCGGCACCCGGATCATCGCGATCGACGGCGTGCCGACCCATGGCGTCCCGCTCGCCGAGGTCGTCGTCCGGCTGCGGGGACCGCGCGGCACGTCCGCGATGCTCGAGGTGAGGGACCCGGCGGTGCCGCACTCGCTCGATCCGCTCGTCGCGCCGCCGACCGGAACGACGCGGGTCGTCCCGATCGTGCGCGATCTGGTGCGGATGGAGAGCGTGCTCGGGGATCGACGGATGGCGGATGGATCATGGCTGTGGCGGCTCTCCGACGCGCCCGACGTCGCGCTCGTGCGGATCATCGGGTTCGGGGAGCACACAGCTGCCGAGTTTCGCACGGCTCTCGAGTCGCTCGCACGGGACGACGACACGGATCGCCCGCCGCTCCGCGGGCTCGTGCTCGACCTTCGCGACAATCCCGGCGGGCTGCTGACGGCCGCCGTCGAGGTCTGCGATCACCTGCTGGAGGAGGGCGTCATCGTGACCACCCGCAGCCGTGATGGCGGCTCCGCTCCTCAGGCACGGCATGCGACGGCGGGCGGATGGCGTGCGGACGTGCCGATCGTCGTGCTGGTCGACGGGCTCACGAGCAGCGCCGCCGAGATCGTGGCGGCATGCCTGCAGGACCATCGTCGCGCCGTCGTCGCCGGCAGCCGCACCTACGGGAAGGGGACGGTGCAATCGATCCTGCCGCTCGCGGGAGGCGAGGGCCTCCTCAAACTGACCACCGCGGAGTACCTGAGGCCGAGCGGTGGACGGCTCCATCGCGGGAGCCACGACGGCGACGACGCATTCTGGGGGGTGATTCCCGATGCCGGGCTCGAGTGCGCTCCCACCCGCGCGGCACTCGACCGGCTGCGGGCGTGGCGACGCCGAAGCGACACCGCCATCTCGGCGGACCGGACCACGGGCCCATGCGCGATCGATGACGTGCTCGCGCGGGCCGTGGCCCGGCTGCAGGATCCCGGCCACGACGACTGAGCACGTCGTCACGCGGGCCGCAGGATCTCGGACGCGAGGAAGAAGCTTCCCGCCACGCAGACCATCCCACCTCGCCCAGCGAACTCCCGCGCCGCCTCGAGCGCCTCGGCGGGCGAGCCTGCCACGCGCGGTGGTGGCAGGCCCGCCGCGCGGCATGCGGAGACCAGCCGTGCCACCGGAGCCGCCCGTGTGTTCGTCGTGTAGCGGGTGAGGATGACGTGGTCGAAGCAGCCGGTGGCCGCGGCGAGCATCTCCTCGATCTGCTTGTCCATGCTCGCCGCGAAGACCAGCACCCGGGGACGGCGTGTCGCGAGCGCCGGAGCGAGCGTCTCGAGCAACGACCGCATCGAAGCCACGTTGTGGGCCGCGTCGACCACGACGAGTGGTGCATCCTCGATACGTTCGATCCTCGCCGGAAGGCGGACGCGCGAGAGGCCCCTCGCGATCGCCTGCCGCGGCACGGCGAACCCCGCCGCATCGACCTGGCGCGCGGCCATCACCACGAGGGCGGCGTTGTCCGCCTGGTGACGGCCCGCCATGGCGAGCCGGAAGTGTTCCGAAACCCCGTCGCGCACGCTCAGCACCTCCACGGCACCCCCCTCGAGCGGATCGTCGGAGGCGGCGTGCGTGACGCGAAAATCACGCCCCACCTGCAGCAGCGCGGCACGCCTGCGCCGCGCGGTGTCGGCGATCACACGTCGGGCCGCCGGATGGGCCGCGCCGCTGATCACCGGCCGACCGCGCTTGATGATGCCCGCCTTCTCGCCGGCGATCCGTCCCACGGTCCGCCCGAGCAGCTCCATGTGGTCGAGGCTGACGCTCGTGATCACGGAGACGACGGGACGCGATACGTTCGTCGCGTCGAGCCGACCGCCGAGCCCGGTCTCGAGGACGGCGAGATCGACCCGCGACCGTGCGAAATGCAGGAAGGCGGCGGCCGTCACCACCTCGAACCACGTCGGCCCCCGGCCACCACGCCGCGTCGCGGCCCGGTCGAGCGCCTCGACCGCCGGGATCAGGATGTCGAAGACGGCGACCAATGCCGCCGGGCTGATGGGACGGCCATCGATGCTGATGCGCTCCTCGAGCGTGTGCACATGGGGGGACATGTACCGGCCGGTGCGGTGGCCCGCTGCCGAGAGGACGGCGGACAGCATCGCGACCGTCGATCCCTTGCCTTTGGTCCCCGCGACATGCACGACGGGAAACGCGTCGTGCGGAGCGTCGAGGCGTGCCAGCAGCCTCCGCATCCGGCCGAGCCCGAAATCGGCACCGGGCTTCTTCGGCGGCGTCCGCTCGAAGTCGACACGGCTTCCGAGCCAGTCGAGCACGGCGGCCCGCCCCTGCGGGACTCCGTTGCCCCGGGGTCGCACGAACCCTCCGTCGCGCCGTCGACGCATGCTGCCCACTCTCCCGGCACTCCCGCGGCGTGCCGGAGAACCACGTCAATTCTACCCACGAGGCCGCTTGCCGAGCGGCAGCGGCCTTGACGCCACAGTCCTCGTTCACGGAGCCTCCCCGCCGGTCCCGGTCGCCATCCTCACAGCCGCCCCGATGCCCCGTTCCCACAGCCGCTGGATCACCGCGCTCCTCGTCTGCTGCGCCCCGCTGGCCGCAGCGCAGGAGCCGCTCGTGGAACCACCGCCGATGTACATCGCC
>CAIWZS010000199.1 GCA_903917235.1 uncultured Planctomycetaceae bacterium
ATCGCGCCCCGGGGAAACTCCGTGGCCCCGATCGCCGCAAAGCCCAGCCCGGCCGCGAAGGCCTTCGCCTCGCCGTCCGGGCGGGCCACGACCGTCACGCGATGGCCGCGCCGAGCGAGCTCGCGACCGAGCGTCGTCATCGGATTGAGGTGCCCGGAGAGTTCCGGGCAGGCGAGGCCGATGTGCATGCTGTCGCTTTCAGGCGCGCGACGCCCGCTCCGCACCATTCCCACACAATGTCGAGCCGTCAACGACCCGAGTTCACACACCCCGCGGCGAACCATCCATCGGTTGTGGACGTGACGGACACCGACTTAACCTACCCGATCTGAATCCTGACGGTCGACCTTCGTCACCCATCCGGCCCCCGAGGTTTCCCGCGATCGATGACCACGGACCACCGATCATGCGATGAACTCTCGCCGATTCGCATCCGGCTCGAGGAGTTGCACCGCCGCTATCAGGCCTTCCACGAAGGCACGGTGGCGACCTACATTCCCGAACTCGCCCACGCGAACCCGGACTGGTTCGCGATCTGCTTGGCCACGACCGACGGATTCATCTACGAGGTCGGCGACTTCGCGCAGCCGTTCACGATCCAGTCGATCTCCAAGCCGTTCGTCTACGGACTGGCGCTCGAGGACAACGGCCGCAACGCCCTGCTCACGAAGGTGGGCGTGGAGCCGAGCGGAGATGCCTTCAATGCGATCAGTCTCCATAAGACGAACGGGCGGCCGCTGAATCCGATGATCAACGCGGGGGCGATCGCGACGACTGGGCAGGTGCGGGCGTCGAGCCCGACGGAACGGTTCGAGCGGATCCGGGCGTGCATCGGCCGGTTCGCGGGCCGCCCGTTGGAGGTCGATGTCGGCGTGTACGAATCGGAGAGCCGCACGGGCCACCGCAACCGGGCGATCGGGCACCTCCTCCGCAACTTCGACGTCCTCACCGACGACCCGATGGCCGACGTCGAGGTCTACTTTCGCCAGTGTGCGATCTCGGTGACCTGCCGGGATCTGGCAGTCATGGCGGCGACGCTTGCGAACCACGGCCTCAACCCGATGACGGGCGAGCGAGCCATCTCGGGCGACCATGTGGAGTGCGTGCTCAGCGTGATGGCCTCGTGCGGCATGTACGACTACGCCGGGGGCTGGATCTACCACGTCGGCATGCCGGCCAAGAGTGGCGTGGCCGGCGGGGTGCTGGCCGTGCTGCCAGGACAACTCGGCATCGGGGTGTTCTCGCCGCGGCTCGACGACCATGGCAACAGTGCCCGCGCCATCAGGGTCTGCGAGGAACTGTCGCGTCTCTGGGATCTCCACCAGTTCGACCCGCCGCCCGGGGCGCACCACGCCATGCGGTTGGCTTACACCGCGGCGGATCATGGCTCCACCCGCAGCCGGTCGGCGGCGGAGCGGGCGTGCCTGCGCCGGCACGGGGAGGGCATCCGCGTAGTCGAACTCCAGGGGAGCCTGATGTTCTCGTCGACCGAGCGCATCGTCCGTGACCTGTCCAACCGCGAACTGCCGTCCTTCCTCGTCATCGACTGCCACCACGTGACGGAGGTCAACGCGGCCGCCGCTGCATTGCTCTTTGAGCTCGCCGACCGCTTCGCGGCGCGCGGCACCACCGTCCTGCTGACCCACGCCACACATTTGGCGCCGCTCGAAGCGGCGTTCCGGCGGCATGAATCGCGGTCTCCAGCCGAGTCGCGGCTGCGGTTTTCGACGACCGACGACGCCCTCGAGTGGTGCGAGGATGCCGTCCTCGAAAAAGCGATGCCGTCGCCGCCGCCACGAACGCTCGATCGTCTCGCCGATCATGGCCTGGTCCGCGGCCTCACCGCCACACAGGTCGAGCGGCTCGCCGCGATCATGAAACCCATGATCGTCCGCCGGGGCGACCGCCTGGTGACCGCGGGCGACGAGGCCGCCTCGATCATCCTCCTGATCCGGGGGCTCGCCTCGGCCTGGAATCCGATCCCGGGTGGCCGCGACCGGAGGCTGGCAACCTTCACCGCGGGCGCGATGGTGGGGGAGATGGCGTTCGCGGAAGAGTCGCCCCGATCGGCTACGGTGATCGCCGAGAGCGATGTCGAGTGTCTCGTTCTCCAGCGGTCCGACTTCGACTCGCTTCGGGACACGGATCCCGGCATCCACGCGGTCGTCTGGCGAAACATCGCGTGTGCGATCGCCGACAAGCTCCGCAAGGCGAACCACGACCTTGGCGTCTACGACCACGCACCGCTGAGCCGCGGCTGAGCTACGCCCGCTCGAGCCGCAGGATCACCGGCCGCGACGTGCGGAGCGTGACCCGCGGCTGCGGCGTGATCGGGGACGGATCGGCGAGTCGGGCACGGAACCGCGCGAGGAGCGTACCCACGATGATCTGCGACTCGATCATCGCGAAGCTGTTGCCGATGCAGGTTCGCGGACCGGCGCTGAAAGGCAGGTAGGCGAACTTGTTTTTCTGCTCCTCGCGGCCCGCCTCGAACCGTTCGGGGCGAAA
>CAIWZS010000200.1 GCA_903917235.1 uncultured Planctomycetaceae bacterium
CAGGGCGTCCGCCCGGCCCGTCCAGCAGATGTCCTTTCCGTGGTGGTGGAGCCGCCCGGCGAGCCGTTGAGCCAGGCCGACGGGCTCGCACATCGCGTTGAACCAGGGACGTCCGTGATGGCCAGTCATGCAGTGCGGGCAGCCGGGCATGCAGTCGGGGCCGCAGGCATGGGATCCGTCGTGGACGAGGACGCCGTCGTCTCCATACACCGGACCGGCCGACACGAGTCCGTTGGAACCGGACTCCTCGACGACGACACCGCCGTCGCCCTGGCCTTCGAACGAGCCGCCATCGATCACCCGCGGCGTCACGGATTCGACCGGGGTGGAGTTGGGGATGAGCACGCCGTTTTCCGACACGATCGCCGGCTCGCCCTGGCGGACGACGACCGATCGCATGGTCCGCCCCGTCCAGGCCTGCTGGGCCTGTTGGGCGTAGGCATCACCCTGGGGGCCGAGCGCCGACGCGATCGTCGCGAGCGCGAGGAGCGTGGGAAGTCCGGCCACCGTTCGGAAGCCGCGGGTGCGGGCCGCCATTGTCGATCCCTCCGTGGAAGATGTCGCTGCGACCGGTGGAATCGGTCGTGACGATCGTCCGGCGGGAGGGTTCTGCCGCGGGTTCCGGTCGTGGAAAATGGGCGAAGACTGCCGCCCCACGGCAGGCCAGAACCGCGGTAGGTGCGGCGAGATGGCGAATCAGCGGAGGCTGGCGAAGGCCATCAGCCGGGCGTTGATCCGGGGTCCGACGCTCACGCCACGGCCCCAGTAGAAGAGCGACGAGGTGGTCATCGGGGCGCCGTTGGCCACCGCGCGGATCGCGCCGTCACCGACCACCTCGAGCGTGTAGATGCCACGAGGATTGGTTCGGCGGGGTGGCAGGACCAGCGTGTAGGTCGTACCGCTGCCGGTGACGGTGGCGCCCCTCAGCGAAACGCTCCGACCGTTGAGGAGGAGTCGGAAGGAGTTGACCGTGACGCCGGTTACGGGCGTCGTGAACGTGATCGGCACTCTGGTCACCGGCAGCCGCACGGCCTGCACCAGGGCGGGATCGGTGCTCAGGTTGGCGACGGGCAGCGTCTTGATGGCGCCGTCGACCTGGATGGCATGGCGGGCGGCGAGACCGTCCGTCGCGGGGGGCAGAGCGGTGCCGGTGAGCGGGTTCCCAGCGAGGTCCATCAGCGTGCCCGTGGGGGCGATGCCGACCACGTCGAGGTCAGCCGCGACGTGCCCGGGCTGGATCGTGTAGGTGCCCGCGAGCGCCGTGCCGCCCGTCGCCGTCAGGGTGACGACCGCGCCGGTGCTGAGCGCGACGTTCAGCGTGCCGCCCGGCTGCACGGCCTCGGAGACCGTCGCGAGGATCGCGACCGATTCGCCGATCGCGTAGGTGCGGTTCGCCGACGAGGTCGAGAAGCCCGTCACGACCGGGGCGAGCGTGTCGATCGCGATCGGCGGCGAGAGCGCGGCGGCGGGATTCGGGTTGCCGGCCAGGTCGGTGAAGCCGCCCGGCGGAACGAGGACGGAGCCCGGCACGGTCGAATCGGCCGCGGGGGTGAACGTCACCGTGTAGCTGCTGCCCGATCCGGTGAAGTTGGAGAGCGTGCCGCCCGTGGCCGAGAGGTCGTCGATGCCGAACGTCGCGGAGGGCTCGCTGAGCGTGAAGGAGATCGTCGCAGTCTGGCCCGACCTGAGCGCTGCCGTGCTGGAGGCGATCGTGATGAACGTCGGGGCCACGGTGTCGATTGCGATCGGCTGGGTGAGCGATCCGGCGACGCTCGGGTTGCCGAAGGCGTCGGTGAACGCGCCGGCTCCCACTGCGATCGTGCCAGGGCCCGTCGAATTGGCGGCCGGGGTGAACGTGGCCGTGTACATCGTGCCCGAACCGCTGAACCCGGAAAGCGCTCCGCCGCCCACCGAGACGTCGCCGACCGTGAAGTCGGTGGCGGACTCACTGAGCAGGAAGGTGATCGTCGCGGTCTGGCCGCCTCGCAGCGCGGCGGTGGAACTCGTGATCGCGATCGTGGGCAGCACCGTGTCGACGGCGAGCGCGGGCGTGAGGGCACCCGAAGCGTTGGGATTGCCGAAGGCGTCGGTGAACGTGCCGGCCGCCACCGCGATCGTGCCGGGGGCGGTCGAATTGACCTCCGGCGTGAACACCGCCGTGTAGGTCGTGCCCGATCCGGAGAAGCCGGAGAGCGTGCCGCCGGTCACGGAGACGTCGCCCGCCGCGAACGTGGTGGACGCTTCGCTGAGCGTGAACGTGACGGCGGCGGTCTGACCGGCCCGGACGGCCGTGGGCGACACGGAGATGAAGACGGCCGGCGAAACGGTGTCGATGTCGATCGGGAGGGGGAGCGAGCCGAGGACGTTCGGGTTGCCGAAGGCGTCGGTGAAACTGCCGCCGGCTACCGACACCGTACCCGGAGCGGTGGATCCGGCGAGGGGTACGAAGATCGCGGTGTAGGCCGTCCCCGAACCGGTGAACTCGGTCAGCATGCCGCCCGTCACCGCGACGTCGCCCTCCACGAAGTCGGTGGCGGACTCGCTGAGCGTGAACGTCAGGATCGCGGTCTGGCCCACGCGGAGTGTCGGCGTCGAACTCGCGATGGCGATCGTGGGCCGTACGGTGTCGATCGAGATCGACGTGGTGGCGCCGGCCGAGTTCGCGTTGCCCGCGATGTCGGTGAACGTGTTGGCCGCGACCGAGATCGTGCCAGCGGCCGTCGAATCGGGCGTCGGCGTGAACGTGGCGGTGTAACTGGCACCGGAACCTGTAATCGGCGAGAGCGTGCCGCCCGAGAACGTGACGGAGCCGTTTCCGAACGTCGTCGACGGTTCGCTGAGCGTGAACGTGATCACGGCCGTCTGGCCCGCGCGGAGTGTCGGCGTGCTGGAGGTGATCGCGATGGTCGGTGCGATCGTGTCGACCGTGACGTTCACCTGGCTGGGAGCGGCGGACTGCACGTTGCCGGCGGCGTCGGTCTGGGTCGCGGCGACCGTGACGACGCCGTCGCCGAGCTGACCCACTTCCGCAGCCGAGAGAACGACGGCCTGCGCCGCCCCCGTGCCGGTCAGCGGCTTGGTGATGGTCGTCGCTCCTCGGGTGAGCGTCACCACGATCGCGGCACCGGGCTCGCCGGTGACCGTGACGATGCCCCCGGCCTGCGTGGCCTCGGCGAGCGTGGCACCATCCGCCGCGCCATTCCCGAACGCAAGCGCGGGGGCGGAGGGAACCGTCGCGTCGAGCGTGAAGGGGAGGGGCGTCGTGGCGGTGGCCTGCACGTTGCCGGCGGCGTCGGTCTGAGACGCCGTGACGGTGACCGGTCCGTCTCCGAGCGTGGTCAGGTCGCCGCTCGTGAGCACGACAGCCTGGTTCGAGCCGGTGCCCGTGAGACTGATCGGGAGGCTGCCATTCGTCCCGGTCAGCAGCACCGAGATCGTCGCACCCGCTTCGCCCACGACGGTGACGACGCCGCCTGCCTGCAGGGCCTCGGCGCGGGAGACGGGCGAGGTGACACCCGCCCCCAGGGCCAGGCCGACGGCCAGCGGGGCCGTCGCATCGAGCGTGAACTGGAGCGACGCGGGAGCCGATACCTGAGGATTGCCGGCAGGATCGGTCTGCGTGGCCGTCGCCGTGATGGTGCCGTCGCCGAGGGTCGCAAGCTCGCCGAGCGTGAGTGCGACGGCCTGGGAAGCACCGG
>CAIWZS010000201.1 GCA_903917235.1 uncultured Planctomycetaceae bacterium
ACGATCCAGGCGACCGTGGGGGCGTGGACGATCGTGGGGATCTTGAAGAAGTAGTAGATCGACGGATCGAACACCCGCTCGCCGGAGAGCCACTCGACGGCCGCCCGGATGCGGTTGATGTTGTGCACGATCGACAGACCCAGCGCGAGGCCCGCACCGGCGCCCACCATTCCGAGGCAGAGGCCGTAGCCCAGGAAGATGCCGGCGATGCCCGACGCCCCCGCACCCAGCGACTTGAGAATCCCGATGTCGCGGGTCTTCTCCACGACGATCATGAAGAAGATGGCGAGGATGCCGAAGCCCGCCACCGCGATGATGAGAAAGAGCAGGATATTGAGCACCGACATCTCCATGTCGACGGCCGACAGGAGCGGGCCCTGCTTGTCGCGCCACGTCGAGACGGCGTAGAGATCGGCCGGAAACACCCTGCGGAGCCGGTCGCGGACCGCGTCGAGGTCCGCCCCCTCGCGCAGCCGGATCTGGATCGAGTTGACGCTCGTGATGCCGCTCTGCGGATCGAGCATGCCGCGCATCCGCTGCAGCTGGGCGATCGGCACGAAGACGAAGTTCGAGTCGTACTCGCTCATCTTGCTTTCGTAGAAGTCGACGACGGTGAACGTGTCACTGACCGCCTTGGGCGGCGTTCCGGCGGTGGGAAACGTCACCTTGACGTCGTCGCCGGGCAGGATGAGGAAGCGGTCGAGCCCCTCGGAGTCGCGGAAGCTCGCGAGGCCGATGCCCGGCACGATGCCGGTGAACTGCTCGCGGGCCGGATCCATCGTGCGGCCCTCCTCGGGCCGGGCGGCTCGAAACGGGTCGGCGGGGCGGGCAGGGGTCGCGTCGTCACCGGCAGCGACCGTGGACGCCTCCGGCGCGGCGGCCTCCGGCACGGCGCTCGTGGCCGCGAGGACCGCGTCCACCTGCTGGTCGATCGGGCGGGTCGGGCCGGCCGCGCGACCGGCCTCCCGTTCGTCGGAGGCGGCCTGGATCTCGCGCCAGGCGCGCTCGCGCTCCACCCGCATGCGACGGTAGGGCCAGCCGGCCCGTTCGAGTGCGGGCCGCGTCGGGACGGATCCTTCCGACTGGCTGTCGACGGTGTCGTAGCCGCCGTCCCGCAGGTCGAACGAGAGGCTTCGGCGGTTGTCCGGGTGCTGCAGGTAGCGGCCGAAGTCGCTCACGCTCGCGTGCGTCGCCTCCTCGATGCCGATGAACATGATCTGCCGCGTGACCCACTGGCCGCGCACCTGGAAGGAGAGCATCGCGGGCACCGCCACCGTCGGCGTCATCCCCTCGATGTCGTCTCCACCGGCCCGCTGGATCTCCTCCATGTGCCACTGCGGATCCTGAAAGCCGGAGAGCGAATGGCTCTCGAAGACGAGGTCGGAGAGGATCCCGTGGATCCGCGTCTGCATCTCGTGCGCGAAGCCCGCCATGACGGCGTTGACCACGATCATCGTGGCGACGCCGAGCGTCACGCTCACGATGCTCGCCAGAGCGATCCAGCGCGTGCGGAGGTACCGCCAGCAGAGAAGCAGTTTGTACATCGGCGAGACCTGCTCGCGCGTCGCGCCGTCGATGGACGGGGCCGACGCGGGGGCGGGAGGGTAGCAGCCCCGCCCCACCCCACCAAGCCCGAATCCCCCGCCGTTCGCGGAATCCCCTCGCTTGTCCAACCCTTTGCTTCCCCGCCGTCGGCCCGCATCGCGTCGTCTGAGCGATTCAGCCGCGGCGGATCACGGGCCGCGAGGCGCGTCAGGTCGCCTGACCGCCGGGAGGCAGGAGCGCGTCGATCTTCGCCGCAAGGATAAAGTCGTTCTCCGACAGGCCGCCGACGGCATGCGTGAAGATCTCGACCCAGGCGGTGCGATAGCGCTCGAGGTGAAGGTCGGGGTGGTGCCCCTCGCGTTCGGCGAGGGCGGCGACGTTGTTGAGAAACCGGATCGCGCCGCGGAAATCGCGGAACGTCAGGTCTCGGCGGATGCGCGTGGCGTCGTGCGTGAGCCGCCATCCGGGCAGCGCCGCGACCTGCTCGGCCGCCTGCTCGGCCGTGTACCGCGGCACGCCCCCCTCGCAGGGCACGCAGGTCTTCGTGGTCAGTTCGGTGGCTGGGAGGGGGAGCATCCGGCATCTCCATGGTGCGGGGAACGGAGGAATCACGGCTGGCGGTGCCGCCTCACGACCGCGATCGTAGCACGGCCATCATGCGCGCGGGCCCGTCCCGCCGTGGCGGCCGCTCACTCCGCCCGTGGGCGGTGGATCGGGAAGAGAATCACGTCGCGGATGCTGGCCGCGGCCGTGAGGAACATGACGAGACGGTCGATGCCGATCCCGAGGCCACCGGCCGGGGGCATGCCGTGACGCAGGGCCCGGATGAAGTCGGTGTCCATCCGCGCCATCGACTCCTCCGCGGGCAGGCCGGCGAGCTGCGTGCGGAAGAGCTCCTCCTGGAGGTCGGGATCGTTGAGCTCGGTGTAGGCGTTGGCGAGCTCCATCCCGGCGACGTAGAGCTCGAACCGCTCGGCCACGTCCGGCCGGCCCGCCTTGCGCTTCGTCAGCGGGCAGATCGCGGCGGGGTAGTCGAGCACGAACACCGGGCCTGCGAGCGTCTTCTCGACCGTCGCCTCGAAGAGATCGCTCTTGATCACGTCGGGATGGCGGCCGGCGGTCTCGATGCCGACGCGTGACGCGGCGTCGGCCACGCTCGCGGCCGACGCGGGATCGCAGCCGGTCACCTCCCGCAGCAGGTCGTCGTATCCGGCCCGCCGAAACGGCGGCGAGAGGTCGACCGTGTGCCCCATCCAGTCGAACCGGGTCGGCGTGCCAGCCGCCCGCGCCGCCGCGACGATGATCGCCTCCGTGAGGTCCATCATCGTGGCGTAGTCACCGTAGGCCTCGTAGGCCTCGAGCATCGTGAACTCGGGATTGTGCCGCGGGCTGACGCCCTCGTTGCGGTAGACGCGGCCGAGTTCGAAGACGCGCTCGAGTCCGCCGACGAGCAGCCGCTTGAGGTGCAGCTCGAGCGCGATCCTGAGCACGAGCGGCATGTCGAGCGCGTTGTGGTGGGTGGTGAAGGGCCGGGCCGCGGCACCGCCGGCGGTCTCCTGGAGCGTGGGCCCCTCGACCTCGAGGTAGCCACGTTCCGCGAGCACCTGCCGCACGGCCGCGATGATCCGGCTGCGGGCGATGAACCGCTCCCGCACCCCGTCGCCATGCACGAGGTCGAGGTAGCGCATCCGCTGGCGCAACTCGGGATCGACGAGCCCGTGGTACTTGTCGGGCGGTGTCTCGAGGCTCTTCGTGAGGAACGTGAGCCCCGTCGCGAAGACGGTCATCTCGCCCGTCTTCGACCAGCCCAGACGGCCGTCCACGCCCACGATGTCACCGAGGTCGAGGCATGCGGCGACCTGCCATCCCTCCGGCCCGACCTGCTTCTTGCCGAGCATCACCTGGATGCGGCCGGATCGGTCGTGCAGATCGAGGAACACGAGGCTGCCGGCACTGCGCTGGAGCATGATCCGGCCGGCGATCCGCACCAGTGGGCCGTCGTCGGCGTCCCGGGCCACGGATGCCCCCCGCTCGCGCACCGCCGCGACCGCCTCGGCTCCGTCGAATCGCTGCCCCCAGGGATCGACCCCGAGGGCCGCGAGCTTCGCGAGCTTGTCGCGCCGCGCCTGCGCGAGCTGGGCAGCGGTGCCGCGGGGCGCGTCGGAGGAGGCGGCATTGGAGGCGGGAGGTTCGGTCATGCTGCTGGTGTGAGGGCGGTCGGCGGTCGGAGGCGGGCTCCGGTGGAGACCCGCCGAAGCGGGGCAGCATATCCACCGGAGCGCGTTGCCCGCGAGGTGGCATCGCCCGCCGCGCCGCCACGTCCATGCGCACGCCTGGAGGCGTACGCCACCGCTCCGAGCAGCGGGCACGATCCCGCGGCGAATTGGGCGCATGCCGCGACGTCCACGCACGCCTGGAGGCGTACGCCACCGGGGGCACCTCGTCGGACCTCGATCGCTTCCGCCGGATAGCATGGTTTCGAGACGATCCGAGACCGTGGTGGATTTCCGCATGGCATCGCCCGCATCACATGGCCCGAGCCTGTTCTGTGTCGAGATCCGCACGACGCGGTGGGCGGAACTGGTCGAGTGGTATCGCACGGCGCTCGGACTCCGCGTGCTCGTGCGCGGTGTCGACGACGGCTACGCGCTCCTCGGCGCCGGGGATACACGGATCGCGATCCTGGCGAGGCCCGAAGCCGGGCCGACGAGCCCGCGCTTCAGCCTGGCCTTCGAGGTGGACGATCTCGCCCATGCCCACGCGAGGCTGACGGCGGCCGGAGCGACCGCGGCACCGCCGGCGGCGCATGCCGAGGGCTTTCGAGAACTCACCGCGATCGACCCGGACGGCAATCGGCTGCGTCTTTTCGCCTGGGGTGACTCCCGCGCCCGAGCATGAGCACGATGGATTCGCCCATGAACGACCCGGCAGCCGCCGCGCGCATCGGCATCGTCACCGTCTCGGATCGCGCCAGTCGGGGTGACTACGTCGACGAGGGCGGCCCCGCGATCCGCGCCTACCTCACGGAGGTGCTCGCGAGCGAGTGGCGGGCGCTCGAGCGGCTCGTGCCCGACGAGCGTGCCGCGATCGTGGCGGCGATCCGCGACCTCGCGGCGGCCGGGTGCTGCCTCGTCGTGACGACCGGAGGCACCGGCCCCGCCCCACGGGACGTCACACCGGAGGCGACCGAGATGGCCTGCACCAAGCTCCTGCCCGGATTCGGTGAACGCATGCGCGCCGTGTCGCTGCAGTACGTGCCGACGGCGATCCTGTCGAGGCAGACGGCCGGTGTCTGCGGCACCACGCTCGTGGTGAACCTGCCCGGTCGGCCGAAGAGCATCCGCGAATGCCTCGATGCGGTCTTTCCGGCCATTCCCTACTGCGTCGATCTGATCCACACCGGACACCCGGCCCCGCCCCGCCTCGAGACGCGCCCCGAGCGGCTCGTCGCCTTCCGACCGCAGGGGCGCTGAGCGGCGCCACCGTCCCGATCCCTCACGCGCCGACGACACCAGTCACGGTCAGCCGAGTCCGCGGGCGATCTCGGGCGCGAAATAGGTGAGGATCGCGTCGGCACCCGCCCGCTTGATGACCAGCACGCTCTCGAGGGCCGCCCGCGGGCCATCGAGCCAGCCACGTTCCGCGGCGGCACGGATCATCGCGAATTCCCCGCTCACCTGATACGCGAGCGTCGGCAGCCCGAACTCCCGCTTCACGCGGTGGATCACGTCGAGCGACACGCCGGCCGGCTTGACCATCACCATGTCGGCCCCTTCCGCGACGTCGAGCGCGACCTCGCGCAGCGCCTCGTCGGCGTTCGCCGGATCCATCTGGTAGGTCTTCTTGTCGGGTACGCCGCGGGCCGCGGCCGTGGCGAGCGTCGCACTCGAACCCACGGCCTCGCGGAAGGGGCCGTAGAACGCCGACGCGTACTTGGCGGCATAGGAGAGGATGCACACGTCGTGATGACCGGCCGCGTCGAGGGCCCAGCGAATCCGCCCCACGCGCCCGTCCATCATGTCGGAAGGGGCCACGACCTGGCAGCCGGCGTCGGCGAGCACCACCGCCTGCCGGCAGAGCACTTCCACGGTCTCGTCGTTGAGGATCGTGCCGGCGCCGAGCAGTCCGTCGTGGCCGTGCGTCGTGTACGGGTCGAGGGCCACGTCGCACACGATGCCCACCGCGTCGCCGAGCCGCTGGCGGATCGCGCGGACCGCACGGCAGGCGAGGTTCCCGGGATCGGTGGCGAGCCGGCCGTCGTCGGTCTTCAGTTCCGGGTCGACGACGGGAAAGAGGGCGACCGCCGGAATCCCCAGCCGGGCCGCCTCCTCGGCCGCGCGGACGGCACCGTCGATCGAGAGCCGCTCGACGCCGGGCATGCTCGGCACGGCCGCCGGCCTCGCCGCGGCGTGCACGAACAGCGGCCAGACGAGATCACTCGGGGCGAGGGCCGTCTCCGCGACGGCCGCGCGCAGCCACGCATGCCGGCGCGTGCGTCGCAGACGGGTGGTGGGAAAGCCGCCAGGGTGGTGCATCGAAAGGAGCCTCACAAATCCGGATGGCCGCGACACACACGATCATCGCGCGCCCACCACGAGTTTGAAAGCCGGTCGGCCACGACGGCCGGGGCGTGTGTCGTCCCATCCTGTCGCACGCCCGGGGGCGTACGCCACAGGGGCGCCGGCAGCGGTGCCTACGCGCGGTGATCGACGATCACGGCGGCTCCGGGTGTCGGCGGCGGCGAGGCCGGCGCGCCTTCGAGCGTCGCGACGGCACACGCCTCGTCGGTCTCCCAGACGGCGACACGCCGCGCGATCACGCCGAGGTCGCCGAGCACGGCGGGTGCCACGACCTCGAGCAGGTAGCGGGCCATGTTCTCCGCCGTGGGGTTCCACGGCAGCACGAAGTACTTCGTCGGGTCCACGGCCCGCACGGCCGCCAGCGCCGACTCGTCCTCCGCGAAGAGGATGAACGCATGGTCCCAATGCGCGTCGAGCCAGCCGAGCATCCGCTGCTTGATGAGCGCGAAGTCGACGACGCGGCCGACCGCGTCCACCGCCCTGCCCCCTCCGATCGCCTCGACCTCGATGTCCGCCCGGTAGTTGTGGCCGTGCAGGTAGGCGCACTTTCCCTCGTGGTGAAACAGCCGATGCCCCGCGCAGAACCTCAGGGAGCGGACCAGGGAGAGCCGGGTCGTCGTCGCGGCGGCCATCACAGCTGCGTCGGGTTGGGGGCGTCGCCGTAGACCGCCTTCGGGTCGAACGCCTTCTCGGTTTCGAGAAACTCGAGCGCCGTGCCCTGCGCCCGCTGGCGCCCCACGGGCACGCGACGATAGAAGCACGACCGGTAGCCGACGTGGCAGCTCGCTCCGCCCGCCACCTCCACCCGCAGCCAGACGCAGTCCTGATCGTCGTCGATCCGCATCTCGACGAGCCGCTGCACCTGTCCACTGGTGGCGCCCTTGTGCCAGAGGGTGCGCCGGCTGCGACTCCAGTAGTGGGCCTCGCCCGTCTCGATCGTCCGTGCGAGCGCCTCACGGTTCATCGTCGCCACCATGAGCACCTCCCCGGAGGTCATGTCGGTGGTGACGCACGGGATGAGCCCCTGCTCGTCGAACTTCGGCGCGAGCTCGGTCCCCTCCTCCACCTGTTCGACCGTCACGCGCCGGCCGAACGGCGGTTCGTTCCCCGGCACGGGTGACGGAGGCGAAGGGGATGCGGTCACGGCAGGGTTCCTCGGGCGGCGTCGATCCGACGGTACCATACCGCGGCTCGGACGCACGGCGTCCGTAAAAAAGCCCCCTGTCGCCGTGGGGCAGGGCCTTCCGAACGTGCCTCCAGGCGGCACGCGGCGGGGTGACCTGTGACGGCGGCTCGCGTCGCCCCGTCTGCTAAACTCCGCCGGCGGCGGACGAGAAGCTCGGCCGCGCAATACGGAGCGGTCGTTTCCCGGAGGAGTGCGAGGCATCCATGACGCGACGTGCCATCACCTGCGGCATCGTTCTGATCGGCATCGTGTGCGCGGCACCGGCCCGCGCGGACGGGTGGCCCACGTTCCGCGGACCAGCCCGCACCGGCGTGGCTCCCGACACGAACCTGCTCGAGGTCTGGCCCGCGGAGGGTCCGCCGCTGCTCTGGAAGACGGCCGGGGCCGGGCGCGGCTACGCCAGTCTCGCGATCGCGGGCAACCGCTTCTATACGCTGGGCGACGGGCTCTCGACCGCTCCCGATGGCGACGAATACCTCTCCTGCTTCGACCTCGCCAGCGGCCGCCAGCTCTGGAAGACGAAGACCGGTCAGCCGTGGACCGAGGGCCAGCCCACCTGGCAGAGCTCCCGCAGCACGCCGACGGTGGACGGCGAGTTCGTCTACGTGGTCACGCCATTCGGACGGCTGGTGGCCTGTGCGACCGCCGACGGCCGCGAGGTGTTCTCCGTGGATCTCAAGGAGACGTACGGCGGCAAGAAGGGGGATGCGTGGGGCTACAGCGAGTCGGTGACGATCGATGGTGACCGGCTCATCTGCACTCCCGGCGCCGAGACGAACACGATGGTGGCCCTCGACAAGAAGACCGGCAAGAAGATCTGGTCGTGCGCCTCGCCCGATGACCGCGGCGCCGGACATGCGTCGGTCGTCATCGCGAAGGTCGGCGGCAGGAAGGTCTACGTCCAGACGACCGCCAGCGGCGCGCTCGGCGTCGACGCCGAGACGGGCAGGCTGCTCTGGACATATCCCATCGAGAAGACGACGGCCGTCATCCCCACGCCGATCGTGCGCGACGACCTCGTGTTCTTCTCGGCGGGCTACAAGCGCGGCGGGGCGCTGCTCCGGCAGGTGGCTTCCGCGGACGGCGTCACGGTGCAGGAGGTGTACGGTCTCAACACCGAACTCGCCAACAAGCACGGCGGCATCGTGCTCGTCGGCGACCACCTCTACGGCGACTCCGACGACAAGGGCATCCCCTTCTGCGCCGAGTTGATGACGGGGAAGGTGGTGTGGAAGGAGCGCGGCAGCGGCAAGAATTCCGCCAACGTGCTCGCCGCCGACGGCCGCATCTACGTGCGGTACCAGGATGGCACGCTCGCCCTTGTGAAGGCCGATCCGGTGCGATACGAGGAGGTCGGCAGTTTTCAGGTGCCCGGCAGCGGCGACCGGCCGAGCTGGGCGCACATGGTGATCCTCGACGGCAGGCTCTACCTGCGCGAGGGCGACACGATCCTCTGCTACGACGTGCGGGCGAAGTGATCGACGGCGGGATGCCGCCTCACTCGTCGTCGCCGGCCGCGACGGCACCGTAGGCCAGGCCTCCGAGGATGCCTCCCACGATCGGGGCGACCCAGAAGAGCCACAGCTGCTGGATCGCCCAGCCGCCCTGGAAGATCGCCGTGGCGGTGCTGCGGGCCGGGTTGACGCTCGTGTTGGTCACCGGAATGCTCACGAGGTGGATGAGCGTGAGGCACAGGCCGATCGCGATCGGCGCGATCGCCCCCGGCGCCTTCGCGTCGGTCGCCCCGTGGATCACGAAGAGGAACACGGCCGTGAGCACCATCTCGATGATGAAGCACGCCTGCCAGGGATAACCGCCCGGGGAGTGGTCGGCATAGCCGTTCGACGCGAAGCCGCCCGAGGCGGCGCTGAAGCTCGGCAGCCCGGACGCGACGAGATAGAGCACGCCGGCGCCCGCGATGCCGCCGACGACCTGCGCGAGCCAGTACGCGGGCAGCTTGGCGGCGTCGAAGCGGCCGCCGGCGACGAGGCCCGCCGTCACCGCCGGGTTGAGGTGGCAGCCTGAGATGTGGCCCACGGCGGCGGCCATCGACAGCACCGTGAGACCGAAGGCGAGCGACACGCCGAGGAAGCCGATGCCGAGATCAGGATACGCCGCCGCGAAGATCGCGCTGCCGCAGCCGCCGAGCACGAGCCAGAAGGTGCCGATCGCCTCGGCCAGAAGTTTGCCGGTCATGTCCGCCGTCCTCCACCGGAACATCTCGTGGATGCCGATCGTCGGCACCCTCCGCGCCGCGCAGGCGGCATGCGGGAGCACGCTACGGCCTGTCGCACGGGCCGGTCAACGGCAACTCGACGCGCGGCGCGTCACGACCACCCCGCGAGGGCGAGGAGTTTTGGCACGAAGAGCACAAGTCCCACCACCACCGCCGTGGTCACGGCCACGAGCACGCCGCCGCTGGCCACGTCGAGCGCGTCACGAATCCCATCGTCGGGATACGTCCCGACGGCCTTGGCGAGCTCCTCGATCGCCGTGTTGAAGGCCTCGGCGCCGAGGACGCCGCCGATGGCCAGCGCCACGAGGCACCATTCCCCGGCGTCGAGCCCGAGGCAGGCGCCGAGGGCCACCGCGGCCGCGGCCGCCGGCAGGTGGGCGGCGAAACTCACATGGCCGCGCACCGCGACCGCGACGCCGCGAAAGGCGTCGGCGAACTTGCCGAGCCATCCACGGGGCCGCCTCGGGCCGCGATCGAGGCTTCCACCAGCGTCGACGCCACGCGCTGCCATCTGGTCATGCGGCCCACGGCCGCTCCCCGGGCGAGCCACGGCACCGCCGCCAGGCTCACCACCCACGCGGCGTTCAGCCGACCTTCACGTACGGATCGCCCTTCTTCCAGTTGCACGGACAGAGCTCGTCGCTCTGGAGGGCATCCAGCACCCGCAGCACCTCCGCGACGTTGCGGCCGACCCGCCCCTGGTTGACGTCCACCCACTGGATCACGCCGTGGGGGTCGACGATGAACGTGGCGCGGAGGCAGTAGCCCTCCTGCTTCTCGAGAATGCCGAGTTCGGGCGCGAGCTTCTGTGCGGCGATGAGCGGATAGCCGAGCTTTTCCAGATCGGGATGCGACCGCCGCCACGCGAGGTGGGAATATTCGTTGTCGGTGCTGCCGCCGACGACCCGCGTGTCACGATCGGCGAAGGCCTTGAGCTGCTTGTTGAACTCGGCGAGCTCGGTCGGACAGACGAACGTGAAATCCTTCGGATAGAAGAAGTAGACGACCCACGAGCCCGCGTAGTCGGCGTTGGTGAGCTGCTTCATGTCGTCCTTGCCGGTGCCGATGCAGGCCTGGCAGGAAAACGTGGGAAACGGGTCGCCGACGGTGAGCATGGCTGCAGGTCTCCCTGAGGATTGAGGACTGAGGATTTCGGACCGCGGGTTTCGGACCGAGGAATCTCGGACTGTGGGGATGTGGGACACGACGGTCCGACGGACCGTGCCGGACGCGGTCGCCAGCCGCGATCTGGCACGGCGGAGGGTGCACGCGAAAGCAGTGTAGCCGACGGCCGCGATTGTCCACCCAGCCCCGGGTGCCCGCGCGACGGCCTGCGGATGCCTCGGGAACGCGTCGCGACCGGCCGAACGACGTGACGACACGCCGCTCGCCGCCCGACGGTGCATACTGCCGACGATGTCATCCTCCGCCGAAGTTCGGGACCGCCCGTCGAGGCCGCCGCTGCTCCACCACGACCCGCTCGCGGGGCGCATGGCCTTCATCGCGCCAGAGCGGGCGGAGCGGCCGAACGACGCCGACCTGGTCGCCGTCGACGCGGCGACCGGTCCGGGCGCGTGGTGCCCCTTCTGCGCTGGCAACGAGCATCGCACGCCCCCGGCCGTGCTGCGCGCGCCTGCCGAGGCGTCGCGCTCCTGGCACGCACGGATCATCCCCAACCGCTACCCGGTGGCGATGGAGTCCGACCCCCGCGACGACGCCGGGGGGGCCGTCGCGCCGGTGCGACCGGCCCACGGCGTGCACGACGTGGTCGTGGAGTCGGCGCGGCATGAATCGACGATCCTCGGCGTCCAGCCCGAGGAGTGGCGCGACGTCTGGCACCTCTGCCGCGCACGGCTCGAGATCCTCGCCGCGCGCGGCGACCTCGCGTGGGCGACGATCTTCAAGAACTCGGGGCCGGCCGCCGGCGCGTCCCTCGCACACGTCCACAGCCAGCTCGTCGGTCTCGACTTCGTGCCACCGACGATCCGGGCGGAGCTCGCCGCGGCCGCCGCCGATGCGACGGGATTCGCGCGGCTGATCGACGATGCGGTGCGGACTGGCCGGCTCGTGGCCGAGCAGGCGGGGCTCGTGGCTCTCGCCCCGCCCGCCCCACGGCAGCCCTTCGAGACCTGGATCCTCCCCGCGCGATCCGAACCGCTCTTCCATGCCGCCGAGCCCGCTCACGTCGAGGCGCTCGCCGACCTCACGCGCCTCCTCGTGGGTCGCCTCGCGCGGGTCGCCCCCGGAGCCGACTACAACTGGTGGCTGCACCAGGCGCCCTACGGCGACCATGGCCGACAGGTCGCGGGATGGCGGTGGCATCTCGAGATCCTGCCGCGGGTCACCTCCCTCGCCGGCTTCGAGCTCGGCACCGGCTGCCACATCAACACGCTCCCGCCGGACGAGGCGGCAGGCCTGCTGCGCGGTGCCTGAGCCACGTGACCCGATCCTGCGTCGCGCCACGCGGGTGGGTCGTCCGGGGGCGGGAACGGCTGCCGCAGGGCTTCGCCGACCGGCACAGGCGGCAGTTCCGTCACGCGCCCTCCGGAAATTCGAGGCGCTCGCGGGGGTCATCGGTTTGGCGCGTGGGCCGTCGAGCCGGACAATCGCGTCCGATCGACCATGACCCGCGAGCCATGTCGCGGCCCCGCGTTGCTGAGACCGACCCGCGCCCGTCCCGTCTGCCGCCCCGCCCGGATGTCCCGATGTCCGCCGCCGTTCGCCTCGTCTTCGTGATCCACGATCACCAGCCGGTCGGCAACTTCGACGAGGTCATCGAGCAGGCCTACCGAGACGCCTACCGTCCCTTCCTCGACCTGCTCGAGCGGCATCCAGCGATCCGCGTCGCGATCCACACGAGCGGGCCGCTCGCGGAGTGGCTCGACGCCCATCATCCCGAGTACCTCGACCGCCTCGCGGGGCTCGCGGCGGAGAAGCAGGTGGAGATCGTCGGCGGCGCGTTCTACGAGCCGGTCCTCGCGATGCTGCCCGCACGGGACCGCATCGCGCAGATCGGCGGCTACTCGGCATGGCTCGAGCGGCGGCTCGGCACGAAGGTGGCCGGCATGTGGGTGGCGGAGCGCGTCTGGGATCCGGGCATGGCCCGCGACATCGCCGCGGCCGGCATCGAGTGGACGATCCTCGACGACACGCACTTCAAGGCGGCCGGACTCACCGACGACGTGCTCGACCGCCACTGGCTCACCGAAGGAGACGGGGCGACCCTCGCGGTGTTCCCGGTGAGCGAGCGGCTCCGGTATGTCATCCCCTTCGCGGCGCCCGAGGCCACGATCGACCATCTCCGCTGGATGGCCGCGCGGCGACCCGGGGCGCTCGCCGTGTTCGGGGACGACGGCGAGAAGTTCGGCGTCTGGCCGGAGACCCACCGCACGTGCTTCGAGGAGGGCTGGCTCGATCGCTTCTTCACGCTGCTCGAGGACAACGCCGACTGGATCGAGATGGCCCTGCCCTCCGAGGTGGTCCGCGGCGCGCCGCCGGCGGGCACGGTCTGGCTGCCGGAATGCAGCTACCGCGAGATGACCGAATGGGTGCTGCCGCCCGACGCGCAGCTCGCCTGCATCGAGGCGCGGAAGGCCGCCGAGCACGACCCGCGGCTCGCCGCCGCCGTCCGCTTCGTGCGCGGCGGCACGTGGCGCAACTTCCGCATGCGCTACCCCGAGGCCAACGAGATGTACGCCCGCATGATGGCCGTCAGCGCGCGGCTCGACCGCCTCCGTCAGGCCGCCGCGCACGAGCCGGCGGCCCTCGCGGTGGCCGAGCGGGCGCTCCATCGGGGGCAGTGCAACTGCGCCTACTGGCACGGCGCCTTCGGCGGCATCTATCTGCCCCACCTGCGGAACGCCGTCTTCAGGGAGCTCATCACCGCCGACGTCGAGGCGGACCGGGCGGAGGGCCGCTCGGGCCCCCGGATCGAGGCCACCGCCGCCGACTTCGACTTCGACGGCCGACAGGAGGTGCGGCTCACGAACGACGGGATCGACTGCTGGATCGCCCCGTCGCGCGGCGGCATCGTCTACGAGCTCGATCTGCGGGATCAGCGGCACAACCTCCTCGCCACGCTCGATCGGAGACCGGAGGCATACCACGCGCAGGTGCTCGCCGGGCCCGGGGCGGCCCGCAGCATCGTCGATGCCTCGCAGGCGGCGACCTTCAAGCACGCGGGCCTCGAGCGCATGGTGCGGTACGACGCGACGCGCCGGAAGAGCCTCGTCGATCACTTCTGGGATGTGGACGTCGAGGCCGACGCGGTCGTGGCGGGCGCCGCGGCGGAGCGCGGTGACTTCGCGGCCGGCGCCTACGACGCGAGCATCCGCCGCAATCCGGGCCGCATCCAGGTGCTGCTCTCCCGCACGGGCAACGTCTGGGGCATCCCGCTGACGATGGCGAAGGCGGTGACGCTCGAGGCCGGATCGCGCACGCTCGAGATCGCCTACAAGATCGAGGGCCTCCCGCGCGGCTTTCGTCAGCACCTCGCGGTCGAGTTCAACCTCGCCGGCCTGCCGGCGGGAGCCGAGGGCCGGTTGTTCCGCGACGCGTCGGGGGCGTCGCTCGGCGACCTGGGCACGCAGCTCGATCTCGACGCCGTCCACGGCATCGGACTCGTGGACGGCTGGCTCGGCATCGACGCGCGGTTCGCCTTCTCGCCGGCGAGCGACGGCGGCATGCCGGGGCTGTGGACCTTCCCGATCCAGTCGGTGAGCCAGTCGGAGGGCGGGTTCGAACTCGTCCATCAGTCGGTGGTCGTCATGCCCCACTGGGTGGTGACGCCCGACGCCACGGGCACGTGGCGGACGACGCTCCGGCTGTCGCTCGGAGCGGAGGGTGCCCCGCGTTCAGACGGCGCCGTCGCCCTGGCCGGACGCGCCTGAGTCCCCGACGCGTGTCCCGCCCGATGCACGCGTCCGTGTCGCGACGTGCCACCAGTCGATCGGCGGGTCCACCTCGACGGCACGATGTCCGAGGATGGCGACTGCGACATCGCCGAGCCGCGCGGTCAGGTCGGCGGCGGCGTCCTCTGCGATGCGCGTGTCACCGACCGGATCGTCCGCCGCGCGCTCGGGAGGCCCGACGTGCGAGAGCACGACCGCGGCGACGACGAGCCCACGTGCCCGCGCCGCCTCGACCGTCGCCAGCGTGCGGCCGATCGCACCGAGCCGCGCCCGGTCGACGACCACGAGCGGGATGGCGAACTCCGCGGCGAGGTCGGCGTTGAGGGTGGTGGGACCGAGCGGTGACAGAAGGCCGCCGGCACCCTCGACGATGACGACCTCGCCGTGCGCGCGCCATGGGTGGAGGCCCAGCCGCAGCCCGCGCTCGTCGATCGAGCGGCCTTCGAGGGCCGCGGCGGCGGCCGGCGCGATGGCGGCCCTGAACGACTGGGGGCAGACCGTCTCGAGATCGAGTGGCCGGCCGGCGGCCTCCCAGAGCGCCCCCGCATCGGACGGTGCGCCCTCGATGACGCCGCTGGCGACCGGCTTGTAGACGCCGACACGCCGACCGGACTCGTGGAGCCGCCGGGCGATCGCGACGGCCACCGCCGTCTTGCCGACATCGGTGTCGGTGCCGGTGACGAAGAGACCGGGTGTGGCAGACGGAGGTACGGTCGTGTGCGGCATCGCGGCTCGTGCGGGGCGGAGGATCACCGGGGCGGTACCGACGCACGGGAATGTCACGTCGTGCGCCACCCGACCGCACGCCTGTCGGCGTTGCCGCTCCCGGATCGCGGTTCTACACTCTGACCATGGCGGATGAATCCGATACCGAGTCTCGATTTCAGTCGCCACCCGGCGGGCCGACTTCCGGCCCGACAGCGACCCTCGCGACCACGCGGATCGGCCGCGGTGGACGCGTCCACGACGTGCGCGGGGAGGACGCGGTCTCGCTGCGACTCCTCGAGATGGGGCTGACGCCGGGCGTGCCGGTGCGGGTCGTGGCCCAGGCGCCGCTAGGTGACCCGCTCGAGGTCGAGGTGCGCGGCTACCGGCTCTCCATCCGCCGCGCCGAGGCGGCCCGCGTCGCGGTCGATCCCGACTGAACCGCCCCCCGGCTCCGGCCCGGCCATGTCGTCACCCCCCGTCACGAACGTCGCCGCAGCGTCGGCGGGCCGCGGGTCCGCCGACGTGACTGTCGCCCTTCTCGGCAATCCAAACACCGGCAAGAGCACGCTCTTCACGGCTCTCGCCGGCATCCCGACGCGGATCGCGAACTATCCCGGGGTCACCGTCGAACGGAAGATCGGCCGGCTGACGCACCAGGGCACCGCGATCGACCTCGTGGATCTGCCGGGCACCTACAGCCTGGCGGCGCGCGGCCCCGATGAGCAGGTCGTCGTGGACGTGCTCGCCGGTCGCATCGCCGACGCACCGGCGCCGGAGTGCGTGGTGGCCGTGGTGGACGCGACGAACCTCGAGCGGAACCTCTACCTCACGAGCCAGGTGCTCGAGACCGGCCGTCCCGTCGTCGTGGCGCTCACGCTCGTCGACGAGGCTCTGGCGCGGGGCATCGAGATCGACACGGCGACCCTCGCCCGCCGGCTCGGCTGCCCGATCGTGCCCGTGGTCGCGCCCCGTGGAACGGGCATCGCGGCGCTCAAGGATGCGATCCTTGCCGCGTCCGGCGGCCCGCCCCCCGCGGCTCCCGAGCTCGGCGGTCATCTGGCGACGGTCGATCCCGCACGTCCCGCCGAGGCCCGCCAGGCGATCGCCCGCTATGCGTGGATCGACGAGGTGCTCGCGGGAGTGGTGCGGCACGGCGTCCCGGGCGCGCGGCGCACCGGCGCCGTGATCGATGCCGTGCTGACGCACCGCCTCTGGGGCACCGTCGTCTTCACCCTCACGATGCTGTCGCTCTTCGCGTCGATCTTCTGGGTCGCGACACCCCTGATGGATCTCATCGCGGCTCTCATCGACGGCATCGCCGACCGCGTCGCCGCCCTGCTGCCCCCCGGGGCCGTCCGGTCGCTCGTCGTCGACGGTGTGCTGGCCGGTGTCGGGGGCGTGCTGGTCTTCCTGCCCCAGATCGCGCTGTTGTTTCTCTTCATCGCGGTGCTCGAGGGCTGTGGCTATCTCGCCCGGGCGGCCTTCCTCATGGATCGACTGCTCGTGGGGGTGGGACTCAGCGGCAAGTCGTTCGTGCCGCTGCTCTCGAGCTTCGCCTGCGCCATCCCCGGCATCATGGCGACCCGCACGATCGAGAATCGTCGTGACCGCCTGCTGACGATCCTCGTGGCGCCCTTCATGAGCTGCTCCGCCCGCCTCCCCGTCTATCTGCTCCTGTGCGGGGCGTTCGTGCCCGACGTGGCCGTGGGACTCCCGTGGCTGCGGCTGCCGGCCGTCGTCCTCGCCGCGCTGTACGCGCTCGGAGTGGCCGTCGCGGCGCTCGTCGCGGCGGTGCTCTCCCGCACGCTGTTCCGCGGACCGCCGCAGCCGTTCGTCATGGAACTGCCCCCCTGGCGATGGCCGCGCGCCGCGGTCGTCCTCGAGCGGGTCAGGGAGGCTTCCTGGTCCTTCGTCGCCAACGCCGGCACGCTGATCCTCGCGATGAGCATCGTGGTCTGGGCGCTCGGCAGCTATCCGGCGCCGGTCCTGCCGGACGGCGGTGCCGGCCTCACCGAGGCCGAGGTGCGCGGCGAGTCGCTGCGGCAGAGCGTGCTGGGTCGGGCGGGACGCTGGGTCGAGCCGGTCGTGCGACCGCTGGGATGGGACTGGCGGATCGGCTGCGCGGCGATCGCGAGCTTCCCGGCCCGCGAGGTGGTGCTGGGCACGCTCGCGGTGATCTACAACCTCGGGGACGTCGATCCCGGTGACGACGAGGGCGGCTCCGCGCTCGTCCGCCGGCTGCGTGCCGCCACGTGGGACGGCACCGACCGCCCCGTGTTCACGCTGCCCGTGGCGCTGTCGATCATGGTCTTCTTCGCGCTGTGCGCGCAGTGCGCGAGCACGCTCGTCGTCATCGGACGCGAGACCGGGTCGTGGCTCTGGCCGGTGGCCGTCTTCGTCACGATGACCGCCCTGGCATGGATCGCCGCGTGCGCCATCTATCGACTCGGCACGGCGCTCGGCTGGTGAGCGGGAACGGGGGAAGTGGGATGCAGGATCTGCTCGCCCTCGCGATCGCGGTCCTGGCCGCCGGCTGGCTCGTGCGCACGCTCGCCCGTCGGCTCGTGACTCCGTCGTGCCGGCCCGCCGATGACGGCTTCGTGCCGATCGACGTGCTCTCGCGGGCGCCGCGCGGGCGGCCGACCGACCCGCCGGCCGGCCGCACGACCGGCCCGGGCGGCCATCAGTAGACGAGGACGCTCTCCACGCGATGCGGCGCGAGCCGCTCCCGTCCGCCGAGCGGCGCGATCTCGACGAGGAACGACGCCCCCACGACCGTGCCTCCGGCCGTCTCGACCAGTCGCATGCACGCCGCCGCCGTGCCGCCCGTGGCGAGCACGTCGTCGATCACGAGCACGCGAGACGAGCGCGGCAGCACGCCGGCGTGCATCTCCAGCCTGTCCCGCCCGTATTCGAGCTCGTACTCGTGGGCGATGGTGGCGGCCGGCAGCTTCCCCGGCTTGCGCACCGGGATGACGCCGACGCCGAGCTCCAGCGCGACGGGTGCCGCGAAGAGGAACCCGCGGGCCTCGATGGCGGCCACGGCGTCGAGCCGCTCGTTCCGCCAGGGCTCGACGAGCCGGTCGATCGCGTCGGTGAGCGCGGTCGGATCGGCGAGGAGCGGTGTGATGTCACGAAAGAGGATGCCCGGCTTGGGAAAGTCGGGCACGGCGCGGATGTGACGGGCGAGATCCATCGGTTCGAGCAGCTCCAACGGGCGTGGTGCCGTCATGCTTCCCACCGGCCGAGCGCCCCGGCGACGGCCGGCCGGGGCGGTGGGCGTCGTCGTGGCCCGACGGGCTCGGGCGTCACGCACCCCGACGCAGGGTCACGCTGGCCGTCCGCACCCCGTCGATCTCGAGCGCCAGCGACGCGAGCGTCTCGCTCTCGATCTGACGGACGCGCTCGCGGGTGAGCCCCAGCACGCCGCCGATCTCCTTGAGCGTCATCGGCTCGCCGCCGCCGATGCCGAACCGCAGCCGGATGATCGTCGCGGCCCGCTCGTCGAGCTGGTCGATGCGTCGCAGCACGTGCCGCAGCGTGTCGGCGTCGAGCAGCACCTCCGCCGGGCACTTCGCGCTCTCGTCGCGGATGAGCTCGCCGAGCGACCAGCCACCCTCGCTCTGCTCGGTCTGCGGGCCCGCCTGGTGCACGTGGATCGCCTTCTTGATGATCGGCAGCTTCTTGCGGGCCAGTCCGAGGCTGCGGGCCACCTCCTCCGCCGTCGGGACACGGCCGAGCGCGTCGGTGAGTCGCAGCGTCGCCCGCCGCCACTTCGAGAGCAGCTCGACCATGTAGGCCGGGATGCGGATCGTCTTGCCCGAGTTGATCAGCGCCCGCTTGATCGACTGCTTGATCCAGTAGCTCGCGTA
>CAIWZS010000202.1 GCA_903917235.1 uncultured Planctomycetaceae bacterium
CCAGTGTGAGCACCGCGAGCGCGGTGTGGGCGAGGCGGCCGCCCGGCGCGGAGTCGGGCTCGGCCATGAACCAGCTGCCGGTCTCGTGTCCCTTCGTCGCCTGTGTCGACACGAGCTGATCTCGGTTACGGGCGTTCCACCTTGGCCACGCCCGATGCTCGGCCTGCAGCAGGGCCTGGGCGAGGTAGAAGTTGCGGTAGACCTGCGCGGGATGCGGACCCGGTTGCGCCAGCGTCGCCAGCCCGCGATCGATCGAGTCGCGTCGCTCCCAGCCGAGGTGGAGTCGGCAGAAGAGCCCGATCGCCGAGGTGCACGGCCGCGCCGCGGGGGCGAGGTAGCCGTAGAGGTCGCCATCCTGCGTCTGCACCCGGTCCAGGAATCGCGAGACGCCGTCGATGGTCGGCGACGGCACCGCGACGCCCGCGAGGCTCGCGCTCTTGAGTGCCGCGAACTGCCAGGCCGTCACGGTGGTGTCGCCGGGCTGCCCGGGCAGGTACCGCCAGCCTCCGCCGTACAGGTCCTGCGAGGTGACGATGAACCGGACGGCCTCGGCGAGCGGTTTCTCGAGCGTCTCGTCCCGGGACATGCCGAGCGCCTCCGCAAGCGCGAGCGTGGCGACGCCATGACCGTACATCGTGCCCTCCGACAGGTCGCCGCCCCGCGCGGTCGGCTGCATCCGGCTGAGCAGGTAGTACAGCCCTCGGTTGACCGACTCGCGGTAACGGCCCTCGAGGTGCGTGTGACCGGCCCCGAGAAAGGGAAGCAGTGCGAGACCCGTGGCGGCAGTCGTGCTCGTGACCGTTCCTCGGTTCCCGCAGGCCCCGTCACAGCGGCATCCGGAGAGATCGAACTGCCACGACCCGTCCACGGCCTGGTGAAGTGCGAGCCATGCAAGGCCCCGCTCCACGGCGGCCTCGCTGGCCGGCGTCCCGCCACGTTCGGCGGCGTGCCTGCCCCGCGCGCCGTCCCGCCGATCGGCGAAGGCATCGTGCCCGCCCGCCGCGGGCCTACCCGCCGCGGCCGCTTCCTGCGGCGTCGACGCGCTCGGCGGTGACGCGATCAACGCGACCACGTCGGCGAGCGACGGCGGGACGAGGGACGGCGCATCCGATGTCGGAAGCACGGGCATCGAGATCGCCGTGATGATCGGCTCGGGGGCCACCGGATCGGCGGCTGCGTCGAGCCCGTCACCCTGAAGATCGATCGGGCGAGCCGCTGCCGCAGCCTCCGGTTCTCCCGACAGGCCGTCATCGGGAGAGGGTACGGCCGTATCGATGATCAGCGCGGGCCGCCGCGTCGTCGCCCGGTCGTCGAGAAGCAGGAGCGCGAGGATCGTCGCGATCAGGATGTGAGCCAGGGCGCTGGCGTATCCCGACCGTATCGTCGGGCTGCGCACGAGCCGCTCGATCGGGGAGGGGCGGGGACGGTCGTGCATCGACGAGCCGTTCGGAAGGGTGGAGCGATGGACGGCTCGGCAATGACCCTGCCGATCGTGACGATCATGACGGACGCGAGAGCCCGTTTCCACGGACCTCGTCGATCGTCATCGGCATCCGGGGCGGCGTCGCTGAAACGCCGCCGCTGGAACGACGCCGGCATGGGGGCAGGTGTCGCCGACCGGGGCAGGAAGGACGCCCCTACTCCTTGAATTCCTTCTCGACGCTCTGGCCGCGATAGAGCGGCTGGTGGCGGTAGTAGACCTCGAGCATCATCGTCGCCATCGACGTCGTGTAGAGGCGGCCGCCGGCTTCCGCGGCGTGTCCTCCGCCGCTGACGCCCTCGAACCAGCTGCCGGACTCATGCCCCTTGGTCGATTGGTTCTCCAGCAGCATCTTCTTCATTTTCGCGTTCCACGTGCTCCAGACCTCGCCCTCCATGTGGTGCATCAACTGGGTCGCATAGTAGTCGTGATAGAGATTGCCGGTCGGGCCGGCCTTGGCGAGCCGCTCGATACCCCTGACCAGCGCCGGGTTGTCCTTCTTCCAGCCGAGGTACATCCGGAGCAAGAGTCCGACGGCGCTGAGCGTCGGTGACGATCGGGAGTTGTCGGTGTAGCCATATCCGGCTCCGTCGTCGGACTGGACGGAATTGAGAAACTCGATCGTCTTCATGACGGTGAGGCGGTTCACCTGCAGGTGCGCCATGTCGCCGCTCTTGAGCGCCATCACGCACCACCCGACGGCGGACGTGTCGCCGGGCTGACGCGGCGAGTAGCGCCAGCCGCCCCCGACCGGATCCTGAGCCTCCATGATGAAATTGATCGCGAGCTGGGCGGGCATCCCGAGCCGGTTGTCCTGCGTCATCGCGTAGCTCTCCGAGAGTGCGATGCCCGCGAGACCCTGCGAGTAGAGCGAGCCGCCGGCACCGTAGGACTTGCCCTTGCCCTTGATCGTCATGGCGGCGAGGAATGCGATGCCGTTTTCCACTTCTCGCTTGTAGGGCCCCTCACGGTGCGTGTAGCCGCGGCCGAGGAAGGGCAGAAGCGCCAGCGACGTCGCGGCGCACCGGTCGGCAGCGCGGCCCTTGTCGCCGGAGTGCGTGCAGCGGCCCTGACAGCTCGGGCACGCCTGGAAATCGAACGACCAGCCGCCGTCCGGCATCTGGTGCTGGGCCATCCAGCGCAGCGCGCGATCCACCGCCGCCTCCGTGTCCTTTCCGCCACCATTGGCGGCCGCCATCGCCGCCGAGTTGGTTCGTCCGCCGAAGCCCCCCGCCGTGCCTCCGACGGCGCCAAGGGTCGAGAGCATGTCGGAGGCGGGTGCGGTCTCGGCACCGAAGTCGGTGAGTTCGAACGTGGCTGGCGCGGCGTCGATGTCGGCCGCGTCAGAGACGACCTGGACTTCCTGCACGACCGTCATTTCCTGTGGCACGACCGCCTCGGTCGTCGTCGTCTCGATTGGGTTCTCGAGAGGCAGTTCGTCCTCGAGCTCCTCGAACGTCTCCTCGACGTCGGGCGACGGGACGGAGGTGATCACGCGGGGCGGTTGTTTCTGCTCGACGCTCGGACGGATGATCGCCATGCCGAGTAGCGCGACCACGTGCACGAGCATGCTGACGGCCCATGCCGGCATCGCCTTCAGGAAACCATTGCCCCGATGCTCGGTCTCGGGAGCGGCCTCATCGGGAACGCTCGCGGCGGCTTGGGCAGCAACTGGCGCCGCTACCGGCGCGGGAGATGGCGCGGGCGCAGCCTTGGCCTGGGCAGCGACGGGTGCCGGGGCTGCGGCCGGCTGAGCCGTCGTGGGCTTTTGGCCTTCGGCAGGTTTGGGGGCGGCAGCGGGTTGCGCGGGCCGGGGCTTGGCCGTCGCGGGCGTCGCCGGAGTGCCCGCTGCAGCGGCAGGCTTGGCGGCGGTCGGTCGCTGCGGCGACGACGGCTTCGGAACCTGTGGGTCGATCCGACTGGACATGGTGACCTCTCCTCTCCTTGTCGACGCGTGGTCGTCGCACGCGACCGAATGGCACCCTTCGTGGCTGGTGAAACCGACTGCCAATCGCCTGACGCTCCGCCACCCGCCACACGCAAAATATACCAGAATGGCAGGGTGTCCGACACGCCGTCGTGGCCGAGGGGTTCCAGTCCGCCGAGCTCACGGATCCGGTCGTGCCGACCGCGTCAGGGGTGGGTGGCCCTCCCCGGTCGTCGGTCCCGTCGGGTCGATCCTCGTTCCGGGGGCGGGGCGCGGGGGACTCCGGGGGTTTGCGCGGGCTTCTGGCCGTGGAACGATGCGCCGGGTACCCTGCCGGACGCGTGTTGCGGAGTCGCGGCCGGTGCGTGGAGACAGTTCCTGTGCTCGTGTCGTCCCGCCATGGGACACGCGGGCTTCGGACGACGGAGGAGCGGAATGGCCAAGGGCAAGAAAAAACTCGAGGTCGTGCACCTCGTCTGCGAGGAAACCGGCGACCAGAACTACACGCTGCGGCGCAAGACCGGCGGCGAGAAGCTCAAGGTCAAGAAGTATTCACCGCGTCTTCGTCGCCACACGCTCCACGCCGAAAAGAAGAAGTAACCGGCAGGCGCGCGGGCGCTGAGTGGGGCTTCTGGGTGGCGCTCTGGCCCCGCGTGGGCACGGCACCGCATCCTCAGTTCATGGGCCGGAGCGGTCGCCGGTGATCGCCCCGCCGATCGCCTGCTCGAGTTCAGGGCGGCCGAGCGACACGCGGAGTTCGATCTCGACCGCGACGAGCGGTCGGCCCGCGATCTCGGTGCGGCGCAGCTTCACGAGATCCTTGAGCGTGGTGGCCACCAGCGCGGCGTCGCTGCGTCGCACGTCGTCCGCGAGTCGCTCGACGTCGTCGGCGACGTAGGCATGGTGATCGGGCAGTGAGCGGAATGCGGCGATGTCGGCATGCAGCGTCGCGAGCGTGCGGCGGAACGCGGCTGGATTGCCGATGGCGGCGCACGCGACCACGCGTCGATGCGCGAGGTCGCCGACCGGCCGCTCGGCGCCGTCCCATGATCGGAGACGCACCGCCGCATGGGTGGCCTCGGCCCACACCGCCGGCGTTCGACCCCGGCACGCGGTCTCGAACCGATGGCGAATCTCGGCACGCCTCGTTTCGTCCACCGCGTCGGCCCGCGTGAGCACGACCGCGTCGGCTCGCTCGAGCGACGCCAGGGGCTCGCGCAGCAGGCCGCGGGGGAAGAGGTGATCGCAGCCGAACGGGTCGGTCGCGTCGATCGCCACGATGTCGAGGTCGCGGCCGAGCCGACGATGCTGGAATCCGTCGTCGAGAATGACCGCTCCGGCGCCCTGCTCCGCCGCCCGCGTTGCAGCCGCCACGCGATTCCGGTCGGCGATGTGGAGGATTCCGTCGAGCACGACCGCGAGCTCCGCCGCCTCATCGCTCGTCGTGCCCGGCCTGGCACCGTAGCCGCGGCTCACGATCGCCGGAGTGATTCCGTGGCGTCGCACGAGCCGTGCCACCCAGGCGACGAGTGGCGTCTTGCCGGTGCCGCCGAGCGTGAGATTGCCGACGGAAATCACCGGCACACCGACAGCGTGCCGGCGGATGACGCCCCGGTCGAAGCCGACGTTCCGGATCGCGACGCCGACGCCGTAGGGGACGGCGAGCGCCGCGAGGCCCAGCCGCGCCGCCGCCGCGACAGCCCCGGTGCTGGACCCGTCGATCAGCCGTCGAAAGCGTTCCGCATCGGGCAGGAGCGACATGCGTGGCGGGCGGCCTCCAGGCGGCGCCGGGACGGGCAGCCGGATCCTGACGCGCCCGCCCACCATAGCAGCCGGCTCAGCGCCGGCAGAGTTCGCATCGCGAGTTCTCGACGTGCCCCGCCGATATACTTGAGGGCGTGGGAACGAGGGATCGCCGCCTCGCGTGCCCGTCTTTTCGCCCCGCGGCTCCGACCACGCACCGCCCCGGCAGGGAGCGACCGTCGATGGCCACCGCACCCTCCCGCACCGACCCGCTCGCCGTCGCAGCCTGGCGCGAGGGGGATGACGCGACGAAGTCGGACCGCTACCTGGCGGAACGGCTCGCGGCCGCCGGCGCCGACGTGAAGGGGGTCGCCATCACGACGTTCGCCCTCGGGGCCGCCGTCGCCCTCATGGCGTGGTTCGGACTCGGCATCGCGGCGGATCACTGGCTCGTCGAGGGCGGCCTCCCTGCGTGGGCCCGGTGGACGTGGCTCGTCGGTGGGGCCGTCGCGCTCGGTGCCGCGATCGTGCGCTGGATCGTGCCGCTCGTGCGGTATCGCGTGAACCTCGTCTTCGCCGCGCGGACGATCGAACGCGACCATCCCGACCTGCACAACGACCTCGTCAACACGGTGCTCCTCAAGGCGCGTCCCGAGTCGACGGTCGCCCCCGTCGTCCGCACGCTCGAGCGGCGCGCGGCCAGGCGGCTCTCGACCGTGCCCAGCGAGGGGCTCATCGACCGCACGCTGGCGCTGCGGCTCGCGCTGGGGCTCGCGGCGCTCGTCGTTCTCGCCGGCGTCTACACGCTCCTCGCGCCGAAGAGCATCCTCACCACGGCAGCCCGGCTCGTCGCGCCCTGGGCCCGCATCGCGCCCCCCACCCGCGTCTCCATCGAGCCGCCGCGCCTTGCCTGGCGACGCCCCGGGGAACCGCCGGCCGAGGCGGATCATCCGACCCGTGCGCTCGCCGTCGTCAAGGACGTGGCGACCGTGGTGCGGGGCAGGCAGGTCGTCGTCACGACGGCGATCCGCGGGATGCGCGGAGACGAGCGGGCCACGCTCCGCGTGCTCCGGGTGGGGGACGACGACCGTGGCTGGTCCACGGCGATGACCTCCGGCCGTGGTGATTCCGGAGGGATCGATCGGTATGTCGCGACGCTGCCGGATGACGCCCGCGGCGTCGACGAGCCGATCGAGTTCGTGATCGCAGCCGGTGACGCCCGCACCGAGCGGCTGCGCGTGGCGGTCGTGGACACGCCCACGCTGCTCGTGCGGGAAGTGCGTTACGAGTATCCCGCCTACACGGGACGCGCCCCCGACACGGTCGAATGGCAGGGCGATCTGCGCGCGGTGGAGGGCACGCAGGTGACGGTCGTCGCCGAGAGCAACGGGCCGCTCGATGCCGCCTGGGTGGATCTCGACTGCGACGGCACGAACGACGTCGAACTCGCCGTCGGCCGCCAGGATCCCACCCGCGCGACCGGCGCGTTCCGGCTGCGGCTCGACGCCGAGCGCAAGCGGGCCTGGCGGGAGTCATATCGATTCGTGTTCGTGCCCGGGGTGCCGGGTGCCTCGCGAGCCGACGCGATCACCGAGGCCCTCGAGCATCGCATCGAGGTTCTCCCCGATCTCGCGCCCGAGGTCGCGATCGAGGAGCCGACCGAGGCTGTCGTGGTCGTGCCGCCCGACGCGCCCGTGCCGATCCGGGTGCGGGCGCTTGACCCCGACTTCGGCCTCGCACGGGTGGACGTGGAAATACGTGTGCCACCCGCGGGAGGACGGCCGCCGATTCCGCTGCTCGCCCAGACGCGTTCCGGACCGTTCCGGGGCACCGCGCGGCTGGTGCCGGCCGACGTGGGGGCGGCGCCCGGCGCCGTGATCGAGTATCGGGCTGTGGCGACTGACACGCGGCCCGAAGAGCCGAACGTCGCGACATCGAAATGGCAGACGATGCGGGTCGACGCCCGTGCTGCGCCTCGTCGCCAACCCGATCCGCCGCCTCCCGATGCCGGTGCGCGCCCGAACGCGCCCGAGCCGGCCGGCGCGAAGCCGGACCGGACCGATGATCCGCCGCCCAAAAGCGACAGCGGGGACGACGGGAGCGGCGGCGACCGCCCAGACGGTACCGACGGAACCGGAGAGAAACGATCCCGTGGGAAGGATGCCGCGCCCGAAGACCGTGGACAGAAGGGCGACGCTCAGGCGGAGACTTCTCGACCCGACGGGAAGAAGGGCGACGACGCGGGGCGCGAACCCGGCGGCGGTCAACCAGATCGTCGCCCGTCGACCGACGAGGAGAAGGACCACGGGAAGAAAGACGATCCGAAGAAGGACGACGCGAACGGGGACCCAAAGGATTCCAACCAGCCCGAATCGGGCGCAAGCGACGATGCACGCACCGACGGGAAGGAAGGCGCGGCTGGCGAGTCACCGATCGCTGACGGCCGTGACTCGAAGGCGCGAGGTGAGTCGCAAGGAGCCCGTGACACGGTTGCAGCCGACGGGACCGATGACGGCAGGGCGATCGAAAAACTGCTCGACGATCGGCAGCAGCGCCAGCGGCAGGAGCGGCAATCGCCCGAGCGAGCTCCGCAGCCGCAGCCAAACACTCCATCTGAAAAGGGCAGTGACGGAGCGGACCAGCCGCAACCAGGTCAGGGTCAGCCAGGTCAGGGTCAACCAGGTCAGGGTCAGCCTGGTCAGGGTCAACCAGGTCAGGGTCAACCAGGTCAGGGTCAACCAGGTCAGGGTCAACCTGGTCAGGGTCAACCTGGTCAGGGTCAACCTGGTCAGGGTCAACC